>DASZCK010000115.1:0-18110 GCA_035943195.1 Steroidobacteraceae bacterium | reverse complement strand
CTATCCCGCTCCTATCAGCAGCTGCTCCTGAAGAGCTACATGGGACGTTCGGCGCTGGCCCGGATCAAGCCCTTCTTCGGCCTGCGCCCGCGTCACTTCAAGCCGGTGATGCTGGGCGTGGTCGAACCGCGCACCGGCCTGTCGATGGGCCAGAGCATGGAACTGACCGCGCAGAAATGGCACATCACCCGTGCGGCCCAGGATGAGCTGGCCTATGAAAGCCATCGCAAGGCCGCGGCGGCCTGGAAGGAAGGCTTCTATGAGGATCTGGTGGTGCCCTTCAAGGGGCTCGCGACCGACAACAATGTGCGTGGCGATACCAGCCAGGAAAAACTCGCGAAGCTGCGCCCCGTCTTTGACCTCTCCCAAGCCGGGACGCTCACGGCGGGCAACAGCACCCCCCTGACCGACGGCGCCAGCGCCGTACTGCTGGCCTCGGAAGACTGGGCCAAGGCCCATGGCCTGCCGGTGCTGGCCTATCTGTCGTACGGGAAGGCCTGGGCGGTTGATTTCGTGAGCGGCGCCGAGGGCCTGCTGATGGCGCCGGCCTACGCCGTGGCGGCCATGCTCAAAGACGCCGGCCTGGGGCTGGGCGACTTCGACTACTACGAGCTGCACGAGGCCTTTGCGGCCCAGGTGCTCGCGACCCTTGCCGCCTGGGAGTCCGATGAGTACTGCCGCACTGCCCTCAAACTGCCCAAGGCCCTGGGCAGCATCAACCGGGCGCGGCTGAATGTGAAGGGCGGCAGTGTGGCCCTGGGGCATCCCTTCGCGGCGACCGGCACGCGCATCGTGGCGACCCTCGCCAAAATACTGGCGGCCGATCGCGGCGCCAAGCGCGGCCTGGTATCGGTCTGTACGGCAGGCGGCATGGGAGTGACAGCAATTCTTGAACGCACATAATATGATGTGCCTCTGCACGCCAGACCCCATACGATCCGCCGATGGCATCTGAACAAGAACTGCGCCAGAAATACAGGGAAGTCCTGGCGCAACTGGAGTCGCAGGAAGCGCAGTCCGGCCAGCTCGAAAACGTCCTCAGGCTGCTGATCGGACGCTTGTGCCTGGCCGGCCGCGGCCGCGACGCCCGGCTCGATGAAGAGCTGCGCAAGATCGGCAATCTCACGCGCAATCGCCTGGAAATCGCCCAGATCAACGCGGCACTGGAACCGCTGACGCGGGCCGTTGCAGCGCTCGACCAGATCAGTTCGGATACCGCCAACATGCTGCGGGGTGCGGATCCGCAGTCCGCGGAAACCCCCGCCGTCCCGCCATCGGCCGCAAAGGGCGCGGGACCCTTGTCGGCCACACAGAGCCAACGGGCGCTGCATGCGAGCACGCAGACCCACCGGACGCTGCCGGCCGCGGCGGAGCCGGGCCTTGCTGCGCCGACCGGCGCGGAGCGCGAGACGCGCATCGATTCGGCGCTCGCCCAGATGCTCGAGCGACTGTCGGCGCTGCCGGAGCTGCGCCCGGCGATCGCCGCGCTGCATGACCGGACCTTCGCCGAACTGTCTTCGGAGGAGCTCGGCGAGCGGCTGGAGCGCGTCACCAACCTGATCGGCGAACAGCGCCAGTCGCTGCTGCGCGAAAAGCGCGACATCGAGGACATGCTGGTACAGATCGATTCGCGGCTGGAAGCGATCTCGGCCTTCTTCGCCTACGAGGAGGCCGACCGCAGCAGCACCCGCGACAACAGCCAGAAGCTGAACATGCTGGTCATGGGCGAGGTCAACGAGATCTCCACCGAGATGACCCAGGCGGCCTCGCTCATCGAACTGCGTGGTCGCGTCGGCAATCGCCTCGAGGCCATCAACACCCATCTGTCGGACTTCCGCAGCCGCGAGGAGGAACGCCTCAACGCCCAGGTGGATCGCACCCTGAGCCTGAAGGCGCGGGTGGAGGAACTGGAGCGCGAGAGCCGTGCCCTGCAGAGCAGCCTGCAGGCTGAACAGCGCGCGGCCATGATCGACGCGCTGACCGGCATACCGAACCGTGCCGCCTACGACGATCGCATGGCCCACGAGTACACGCGCTGGCAGCGCCACGGCGGCACCATCACCATCGCCGCCTGGGACGTGGACAACTTCAAGGCGATCAACGATGAGTTCGGCCACACGGCCGGCGACAAGGTTCTGCGCATCCTCGGCCAGTATCTGGCGCGCAACGTCCGCGGCACGGATTTTCTGGGCCGCTACGGCGGCGAAGAGTTCGTGATGATCATGGTCGGCATTGACTCGGAGCAGGCACTGCGGGCCTGCAACAAGATCCGCGCGGGCATCCAGGCCATCGCCTTTCACTTCCGCGACCGGCCCGTCACGGTGACGGCCTCCTGCGGCATCAGCACCTTCCGCATGGGAGATACGCCGGAGATGGCCTTCGAAAGGGCCGACGGCGCGCTGTACGCAGCGAAGGACGGCGGCCGCAACCGTTGCGCGGTCCGCTAGCAAACCGCCACTCTCAAGGAGCGTACGTATGAGCGAATTCACCACTCTCATGGCCCGCGATGGCCACGAATTCAGCGCCTGGCTGGCGGCGCCCCCGGGCAAGCCGCGTGGCGCCGTGCTCGTCATCCAGGAAATCTTCGGCGTCAATGCGCACATCCGCGCCGTCACCGACAGCTACGCCGCCGAGGGCTACGTGGCCATCGCGCCGGCGGTCTTCGATCGCGTACGCAAGGGCATCGAGCTCGGCTACAACGCGGACACCATGAAGGAAGGGTTCGGCTACGTGCAGCAGCTGAAGCGCGAAAGCACCCTGCTGGATCTCGCGGCGAGCGTTGCCGTGGTGAAACACGCCGGCCGCGTGGGCGTCGTGGGCTTCTGCTGGGGTGGCAGGATGGCCTACGTCACCGCCTGCGAGCTGCCCGTCGCCTGCGGCGTCGCCTACTATGGCGGTGGCATCGCGCAGGAGCTGGGCAAGACGCCCAAGTGTCCGATGCTCTATCACTTCGGCGGCCAGGACAGCCACATTCCCGCAAGCGACGTCGACAAGATCCGCGCCGCGGATACGCGCGGGACGTTCTATGTCTATCCCGACGCTGACCATGGCTTCAACTGCGACATGCGCGCCAGCTTCAATCAGCCTGCCGCGCAGCTCGCGCGCCAGCGTACCCTGGCGTTCCTGGCCCAGCACCTGCGCGGCGAACCCGCCCAGCCGCACGCCTGAGGCGCCGCGGCGAATCTCTTGCGCTACATCAGCTCACCGGAATTCCGCCAGGATGCCGAGCGCATCGGCGTGCTGCTGGTCAATACCGGCACGCCCGACAGTCTCGAGCTGCACGACATCCGCCGCTACCTGGCGCAGTTCCTGAGCGATCCGCGGGTCATCGAGCTGCCGCGCTGGCTGTGGCTGCCGATCCTGCACGGCTACATCCTGCGCACCCGTCCGCGCAGTTCCCAGGCCAAGTACCGCAAGGTCTGGATGACCGACGGTGCGCCCCTGCTGAGCCTGTCACGACTGCTGCGCACGCAGCTGGCGAGCGCCCTTGCGCAGCGGGCGCTGGCGCCTTTTTCCGTCGAACTCGGCATGCTGTATTCGACACCGGACGTCGCCGCGGGCCTGCGCAAACTACAGCAGGCGGGTGCACAGCGCATCCTGGTGCTGCCGCTGTTTCCGCAGTACAGCGGCGCGGCGACCGGCGCCGTCTATGACCAGGTGGCGCGGGAACTTCGCTCGTGGCGCTGGTTGCCCGAACTGCGCATCGTCGCGGACTACCATGATCACCCGGGATACCTGGGCGCGCTGCGCGACTCGATCCAGGGCCACTGGCAGCAGCACGGCCGCACCGGCCATCTGCTGATGTCCTTCCACGGCATCCCCGAGGCCTACTTCGACAAGGGCGATCCCTATTTCCTCAAATGCCACCGCACCGCGCGCCTGCTGGCCGACGAACTGCTGCTCAAGGAGGGGCAGTGGAGCGTGAGCTTCCAGTCGCGGCTGGGTCCGTCAAAATGGCTGCAGCCCTACACCTTCGAGGAAATGACGCGTCTGCCGGCGCGCGGCGTGGACGATGTCACCGTGGTTTGCCCGGGCTTCGCCATCGATTGCCTGGAAACCCTCGAGGAAATCGCCATCGAAAACCGCCAGCGCTTCCTGAAGTCCGGTGGTCGCACCTTCAGCTATGTGCCCGCCCTGAATTCCAGCGAGGGTCACGTGACCTTCCTCGCGGATCTGATCAGCCAGCATGCGCAGGGCTGGGTGAGTGCCGGCCTGGGGATGAACGCGGCCCGCGCGTCGCGCAACACCCCGGCCTGAGCGCTACCGGCACTCAAGGTCTTCATGCCCGGAAGATTCCACGAGCTGAGCCTTGCCACTTCCGACATCAGCGCTTCGCTCGAATTCTATGCAAGCCTGGGGTTCTGGCAGGCGCCGACCGGGGATGCCTGGCCGCATCGCTACGGCGTGGTCACCGACGGACGCGTGGTTCTCGGCTTGCATGAGACTGCTGATTTCTCCGCCATCACCTTCGTGCATCCGGACCTGGCTGCCGTTGCCGATTCGCTGAGCGGCGCACAGGTGCAACTGACGCTGCGGCACACGGATCCGGAGGTCTTCAACCAGATCGAGTTCGCGGACCCCGCCGGGCAGAAGATCCGCATGGTCGCCGCGCGCACCTTTTCTCCGGCCGATGGCGCGCGCGAACGGCCCGCGGCGTGCGGCTACTTCGCCCACTACAGCATGCCGGCGCGTGACCGGGACGCGGTGGCGGCATTCTGGGAACCGTTGGGCTTCGTGGCCATGCCGGCGGAGGAATCTCCCTACGAGCACCAGAGCCTGACCAGCGATGGCATCGACCTCGCGCTGCATTCGGCACGCCTGCTGCCCACGCCGGCGTTGGTGTTCTGCGAAGAGAACATGGAGGAGCGGATCAGGCAGTTGCGCGACGCCGGCCTGAAGTTCGAGCCGCCGCCGCGGGCGCTGGCGAGCACCGGCAATGCCATGCTCGAGGCGCCCGAGGGTACGCTGCTGCTGCTGCTCAAAGGGTCGCTCTAGCGCGCGCCTTGCTCAGCGAGCTGGGCGCCCCATCGCTGAGCCGCCTGCGGTGCGGATCAGCGCACCCGCCCATGGCGTGCAGGTTCGTGAGCATGGGCCGGGATTGGTCCACGGAGATTCCGCACCGGTACATGGGCGCGGCGACCGCCTGCGGTACCAGCAGCGCCACGCTCAGCGCGGCCCACAGGCCCGCGAGCCACTGCGCCAGCGGCCTGAACCTGCTGCGCAACAATACTTCGGCCGACATGACCATGGCCACGGCGGAGGCCGGCATGGCGACGAATACCTGCCAAAACATGATGGTGGTGGGCGACAGCGCGAAGGAGATCAGCGTGGCCGCGCACATGGCGGTCACGTAGAAGCGCAGCCAGCTTCGCGGACGGTACGGCGGCACTTCGCGTTTCAGGCACTTGACCACGATGCGCCAGGCCTTGCGAAAGAACCGCCACTGCAGCCACACGGCCACGATCAGCGTCACCTGCGCCAGGGTGGCGAGCACCCTGTCGACGGCGCCGGCGGCAGATGCGGCGGCCGGACCCATCACGCCCGAGAAGTCCAGGTCGTACATGCGCTCGACGAAGGTCAGGCTCGTGAGCTTCAGCCAGTACAGAACGCCGCGCAGCACGGGAAACACATAGACAAGGCCCCTGAGCAGGAACCCCTTTCCGGCCGGCAGCAAGGCCGGATCGTGGCTCACCGCGAGCAGCCACGGCACCAGGCTCGCCACGCAGATTGCCAGGCCCAGGACAAGTCCCGTCCAGCTGATCTTCAGTCGCCCCAGCGCGAACAGCAGCAGCGACAGTATGCAAAGGACGGCGCCCGAGGTGTGCACCTGCAGACTCAGGCCCAGCACCAGGACGTGCGCCACCGTGACCGCGATCTCGCGACGCTGCGCCATCCGCTGCGCCGTCACCAGGTGCAGGATGGCGAACACGTACATGTAGTTGGCGTCCCAGATATGGGAGGCGAAGTACAGGTGCCAGGGCGAAAGCCACAGCAGCGCGAGCAGCAGGAAGCCTCCCGACTGCGTCAGAGCCGGCTTCAAAGTCCGATGCAGCAGCAGGAAGGCCGCGGCGTGGCACAGCAAAGTGAACAGCGCCGGCGCGCGATAGTCATTCCACAGATACAGCGGCCCCGCCACCAACAGCGCCGAGAAGCCACCGGGTGAGAAGCCGCCGGCCGAGGTGATCATCCCATGGGGCAGCCAGAGGTGATTGTGGGACAGTTGCCAGCCGAGATTGAGCAGCTGCAGCTGATCGCCGCTCAGCTGCGAATTGACGACCATCAGCAACCCGATGCTCAGACCCAGCACGAACCAGCTGATGAACTTGGCCCGCGGACGCGCGCGGATGGCCACTTCTCGCGTGACCGCGACGACTGCCTCGTACATCCTAAGTCCCCTGCAATCGAACTCTTGCCGGCCCGTTGCTTGCTCTTGTTCTGCGGAGCCGCTGGCAGCTGCCAGAGAGGCTTGTAACTAACTATTGCAGATTATTGCCGTTTATAACACCAAAATGTCATGCACCGGCGCCCGCAGACAGGCGCCTGGCGTCTCGCTCGATGGCTGGGATTGGTGCGACGCAGCGCTCGCGCTGCCGCCATTGCGCAGGGCTAGGAGGGCTTCTTGCGCTTGCGCTTCGCGCCCGAGGCCGCCGGTTTGCCGGCTTTGGTCTTGGTGGCAGCCGGCGCGGCCTCGGCTGAGTGCTCGCCGCGCAGCTGCGCAATGATGGCGGGGTTTTCGAGCGTGGAAATGTCCTGGGTGATCTCCTCCCCGCGCGCCAGCGCCCGCAGCAGCCGCCGCATGATCTTTCCGGAGCGTGTCTTCGGCAGCACCTCGGTGAAGCGGATGTCATCGGGCTTGGCGATGGCACCGAGCTGCTTGCCCACCCACTCGCGCAGTTCCACAGCGAGCTTCACGGCATCCTCGCCCGTCGGCCGCTGGCCGCGGCACACCACGTAGGCAAATATCGCCTCGCCCTTGATGTCATGCGGCCGACCGACCACGGCGGCTTCGGCGACCCGCGGATGCGCCACCAGCGCCGACTCCACTTCCATGGTTCCCAGGCGGTGGCCCGACACTTTCAGCACGTCATCGATACGCCCCATGATCCAGAAGTAGCCGTCGGCATCCCGGTGTGCGCCATCGCCGGCCACGTAGAAGCGGTTCTGGAACTTCTCCCAGTAGGTCTTGAGGTAGCGCGGGTTGTCACCCCAGATGGTCCGCAGCATCGACGGCCAGGGCCGACGTATCACCAGGTAACCACCCTTGTCGGGCTCGGTCACCGGCTCGCCGTCCTCATTGACGATGTCCGCCTCGACCCCCGGCAGGGCATGGGTGCAGGAGCCGGGCTTGGTCGCCGTCACCCCGGGCACCGGCGCGATCATGAAGGCGCCGGTTTCGGTCTGCCACCAGGTATCCACGATGGGGCAGCGTTCGCGCCCGATCACCGTGTGGTACCACATCCAGGCCTCCGGATTGATGGGCTCACCGACACTGCCCAGCAGCCGCAGCCGCGATAGATCATGGGCGAGCGGGATTTCATCCCCGAGTTTCATCAGTGCGCGGATCGCCGTGGGTGCGGTGTAGAAAATCGTGACCCCGTGCTTCTGGCAGATGTGCCACCAGCGCCCGCCATTGGGCCAGGTCGGCGCGCCCTCGTACATGACCACCGTGGCGCCCAGCGCCAGCGGGCCGTAGGCCACGTAGCTGTGCCCGGTCACCCAGCCCACATCGGCGGTGCACCAGTACACGTCATCCTCGCGGACATCGAGCACCCAGCGCGTCGAGACCTTCACGCCCAGCAGGTAGCCGGCGCTCGAATGCTGAATGCCCTTGGGCCGCCCGGTGGATCCGGAGGTGTAGAGCAGGTAGAGCGGATGCTCGGCGCCCACCCACTCCGGTTCGCACACCGGCGACTGGCCCTCGATGGCGTCGTGCCACCAGATGTCACGATCCGCCACCATGGGGATCTTGGCGCCGGTGCGCTTGAGCACCAGCACCTTCTCGATGGTGGGACTGCCCTGCGCCAGGGCCTCGTCGGCCGCCGCCTTCAGCTCGACGATGTTGCCGCCGCGATGACCGCCGTCCGCCGTCAGCAGCACGCGTGCGCCGGCGTCTTCGATACGCTCGCGCAGGGACAGGGCGGAGAAGCCGCCGAACACCACCGAGTGCACGGCGCCGATGCGCGCGCAGGCGAACATGGCGATGATGATCTCGGGCACCAGCGGCATGTAGATGACGACGCGATCGCCGCAGCGCACGCCCAGCGCGCGCAATGCATTCGCGGCACGACACACCTCGGCGTGCAGCTCCTGGTACGACAGACGCCGTGAATCACCGGGTTCGCCTTCAAATATCAGCGCGGTCTTGTGACCCCGCTCGGACAGATGCACATCCAGGCAGTTGTACGACACGTTCAACTGGCCGTCGGCAAACCACTCGAAATTGGGCGCGCGCGACTCATCCAGCACGCGGCTGAAGGGCCGATGCCAACTCAACTCCTTACGCGCGTGCGCGCCCCAGAAAGCCTGGATGTCCCGTGCCGCGTCCTGACGCAGGCGCTGCAGTTCCTCGGCCTTGAGTTGCGCCTGGGCAACGAAGTGCGGGTCCGGCACGAAGACGCGTCGCTCCTGCAGCACGGAATTGAGATTTTTTCCTTCGTTTTTCATGTCATTCTTATGACGTACCGGTGCGCCCCGTTGCGCCAACCGATGATACCTAGACATGGAAGATGCAGCACCTGGAAACCACGACCACGCGGCTGCCGCCTGGGTCGAGGGCCGCATGGACGCGGCTCAGCAGCAGGAATTTGCGGCCCACCTGGCGGCCTGCGCCGAGTGCCAGGCGCAAGTCGCGGCCATGCGCGCAGCTCTGACGCAGCGGCAGCCGGTGCTGGTGATGCCCGTCCCGGCCGAGCCGGATGCCAAGACGAGCGGCGGCGGCGCGCGCCGCGCGGCGCTCATCCTGGCGGCCGCACTCCTGACGCTGATTGTGGGCTTCGCACTGGGCTGGTCGGTGTGGCAGATGATGAACCGCTGAGAGGCCCACCAGCCGGGTGGCATCAGGATAGCCAGCGCTGGATGCGGTCGTGCAGCGGACTGCTGCGCGGAAAGTGCGCGATCAGGTATTCCATCTGGTCCGCGAGCACGCGGCGGCCCTTGAGGAAGATGTATTCCGCATAGGTGGGCGTGAACGGCACGGCAATCAACTGCATCTTCGCCTGTTCCGGCGTGCGCGAGGCCTTGTGGTTGTTGCAGCGGCGACAGGCCGTCACCACATTCATCCAGGTGTCCTGTCCGCCCTGGCTGAACGGCCGCACATGATCGCGCGACAGCTCGCGGGCGGGGAAGCGCTGCGCGCAGTACAGGCACAGGTAGGCATCGCGCCTGAACAGCGTTTGGTTGTTCAGCGGCGGCACATAGTCGTGACGGCAGTTGCCGGGATTGCCGGTGTGGCCGACGGTGGCAACGATGGAATTGACATCCAGCACCGTGCGCCGTCCGGTGCGGGCATTGACGCCGCCGTAGAGCGGATACAGCGTCGACCCGCAGGTGTAGGCCACCTGGTCCTGGTGGTACAGCCGGGCGGCTTCCCGGTAGTCGATCCATTCCAGGGGCATGCCCGCGATGTCCGTTCTGAGGACGAGTTGGGAGAGCCCGCGAGTCCCATGTAAGGCGATGCGCAGGTCGGAATGATAGCCGTGATCGGCTTTGTCCAAGTCGATGCCCAGCATAGGTACTGTAAGATATGACAGCTTTGTGCAGGAATTCAACGCACTTGCTATGAATATTGGCGTATTGGCTTCAGGCGAGGGGACCACCCTGCAGGCGGTGCTGGATGCCTGTGCCAGCGGCCGGCTGCCGGCGCGCGTCGGGGTCGTGATCAGCAACAATGCGGCGGCCGGAGCCCTGCGGCGGGCGCGCGCCGCCGGAGTGCCGGCGCGGCATCTGTCCGCGGCCAACGCCGGCGGCTCACAGTCGCTCGACCAGGCGCTGAGCGGGACGCTGCAGGAATTTGCCAGCGACTGGGTGCTGCTGGCCGGCTACATGAAACGGCTGGGCCCCGCGACCCTGGCGCGCTTCGTGGGCCGGATCATCAATACGCACCCGGCGCTGCTGCCGGAATTCGGAGGCCAGGGAATGTTCGGCGCCAATGTACACCGGGCGGTGCTCGCGGCGGGCCGCCGGACCTCGGGGGCCAGCGTCCACTGGGTCGATGAAAACTACGATACCGGCGCGGTGATTGCCCAGGTCCGGGTGCCCGTCGAGAGCGGTGATTCAGCCGATTCGCTGGCGCTGCGGGTGCAGGCAGCCGAGCGCGAACTGGTCGTCGAGGTGCTGGCGGCGGCGGCCTCGGGCAGGCTCGAACCGCCACGGCAGTCACATACGGGCGCTACTTCTTGACGGCGCGCTTGGCGGCCTTTTTCTTCTTGGACGGATCCTTCGGACGGGTCTTGCCAAAAGAACCCTTGTAGATCTTGCCGCGCTTGGATCGTGGATCTCCCTTGCCCATGCTCACACCTTTGCAAAACACTGAAATTGAAGCGGCGCAGTCTACCACCCCTGACGCGATCGAACCCCAACAGATGACAGCCACTGGATACCGCGCCGTATGTTTGTCGCCATAGCAGCCCTCGTTGCCGCGGCCCTCGCCCTGGCCATCCTGGCCGGCACCGCGCTGGCGCAGCCACTGCGCCTGGAGTTCGCGGCCCTGGCGGCGATTGCCGCCGTCGTGGCCTTGGGCCTGCTGGTGAAACTGCGATTGCAGACCCGGCGACTCCTCGCCCGTCTGCGTGATGTGGCCTACCAGGACCCGCTGACGGGACTGCCGAACCGTGCCTTCGCGGAGGACCATATCGACACGCTGCTGGGCACCGCCAATGTCGAACCCTTCGCACTGGTCATCCTGGAGGTGCTCAACGTCCGTGAAATCAATGCCGCGCTGGGACATCCGGTGGGGGACGAAGCGCTGCGCGAGGTGGCGCGGCGCCTGCGCCAGAACACCGACCCGTCTGACCTGGTGGCACGCCTGACGGCCAACCAGTTCCTGATCGTGCTGCATTCCTGCAGCAACGAGCGGGCGACGCTGCTCGCGCGCCAGCTGGTCGGGGTCATACACGCGGGCCTGCATCTGCCGGACGTCAGTCTCGATGTCCAGGTCCAGGCCGGCTACAGCCAGCACCCGGATCACGGCACGGCCTCGCGTGAACTGATGCGTCGTGCCCAGATCGCCCTCGAGGACGCGCTGGGCGCCCGCAACCAGGTCGCCTCCTATCGCGTCGGCCGCGATGAGGAACAGCGTCGGCGACTGCAGCTGGCCGCCGGGTTGCGCACGGCGATCGAGGCCGATGCGCTGCGGCTGGTCTTTCAGCCTGAGCTGAACCTGGCCTCCGGCACCATCAGCCAGCTCGAGGCGCTGATGCGCTGGAAGCACCCGCAGCTGGGCGACCTCTCGCCCGCGGAATTCATGCCCATTGCCGAGCACACCGGCAGCTCGCGGCTGCTGACCAGCTGGGCGCTGACCCGCGCCATCGGCCACATGGCGCAGTGGCGCGCGGCCGGGCTCGATGTCAGCGTCGCGGTGAACCTCTCGGCGCCCGATATCATGGACCCGCAGCTGGTGGAGGAAATCCAGGCCCGGCTGCAAGAACAGAACGTGCAGCCCTCGCGGCTGGTGCTGGAGATCACCGAGAGCGCCGTCATGCGCGATCCGACGCTCGCGGCGCGCCACATGCACCTGCTGAAGCTCGCCGGCGTGCGCTTCGCGATGGACGATTTCGGCACCGGCCACTCATCGCTGGCGCAGTTGAGCCGTCTGCCGCTGGATCAGCTGAAGATCGACCGTGCCTTCATCACCCATGCGCACGAGCGCCCGGCGGACGCCACCATTGTCAAATCGACCATCGAGCTGGCCCACAACATGGGGCTGACGGTGGTGGCCGAGGGTGTGGAGAGTGCGCTCGCCGTGCAGCTGCTGCGCGCCATTGGCTGCGACCTGGTGCAGGGCGAGTTCATCAGCGAGCCGCTGGCACCTGAGCAGATCCAGCAGTTCGTCGCCACCGGCGCGCCGTCACTGGCATGAGAGAATGGCGCCGATGAACTCACCCATGGCAACCGAACTGCGACTGCGCACCAGCTCGCGGCTACTGCAGGTCAGCTTCGAGGATGGCGCGGTCTTCGAACTGCCTTTCGAATACCTGCGCGTGCACTCCCCGTCCGCCGAGGTCAAGGGTCATGGGCCGGGCCAGGAGGTGCTGGTGACGGGCAAGTCAGGCGTCGGCATCCGCGCAATCGAGCCGGTGGGTCAGTACGCCGTGAAACTGGTGTTCGACGACGGTCACGACACCGGCCTCTTCACCTGGAAATATCTGTATGAACTGGGGCGTGACCGGGAAGCGAACCAGGAGCGGTATCGGGTCCGGGTTGCCGAGGCGCAGAAAAAAGGGCCGAGCTGTTAAGCCCGGCCCCGGAATACAAGACCCCCGTTCTATTTTTGTCCCCGGTCTTAAGCCCGAGGAAACGGGGCGAATCATGCTCCCGACTGCAGGCGGAATGCAACTCTTGACATTTCATCGACGATGCGATGACTTCACAACGCTATGAGCGACACTGAACCCGCTGACTTCGGCTTCCAGAGCGTGCCGCGCGCCGAGAAGGCGCGTCGCGTGCGCGATGTCTTCGATTCGGTCGCGGGGCGCTACGACCTCATGAACGATCTGATGTCCGCGGGTGTGCATCGGCTGTGGAAACGCTTCACGCTGACGCTGACGCAGCTGCGCCCCGGTCAGCGGGCACTGGACGTAGCGGGCGGCAGCGCGGATCTGTCAGCGGGCATGGCGCGTCAGGTCGGCGCCGACGGGCTGGTTGTGCTGACCGACATCAATGCGGCCATGCTGGCGCAGGGTCGCGACCGTCTGATCGATGAAGGCCTGGTCGGCAACGTGCGCTGCCTGCAGGCCAATGCCGAGCACTTGCCCTTCGCCGATGACAGCTTCCACTGCGTCACCATCGGTTTCGGACTGCGCAATGTCACGGATAAACCGGCCGCGCTGCGTTCCATGCGCCGCGTCCTGAAGCCCGGCGGCCAGCTCATCGTGTTGGAGTTCTCGAAACCCACCGCGGCCATCCGCCCGCTGTACGACGCCTATTCGTTTCACGTACTGCCAAGGCTCGGACAACTGGTGGCGCAGGATTCGGCCAGCTACCGCTATCTTGCCGAGTCGATCCGCATGCATCCGGATCAGGAGACGCTGCTCGCGCTGATGCGGCAGGCGGGACTCGAGGATTGCCAGTACCACAATCTCAGCGGCGGCATCGTCGCGGTCCATCGCGGCTATAAGTACTGATCCGTAAGTACTGATCCTAAGGATAGAGCAGAAAGGCGCTGCGTTCCTGCCGCCAGGCGGCCTCGTCCGCCGCGGCGAGCGCGTCCAGGTCGCCGGCCTGCGCGGCTGGATCATCCACCCACTCACGCAGCAGCTGCGTGCCGTTGAGCAGGTCGATGGCGAGGCGCCCGACTTCGTACTCGTAGGGAAAGTCGCGCCACAAGGGCGCATCGGGGCGCAGCTGGCGCGCCGCCTTGAACGCCAGGGCCATCAGCCGCCACGGCCTGAAATGCTCATGCTCATAGGCCCCATCGTCCACATGGATCTGCACACCGGCACACAGCTGCCCCTGGTGTTTGTGGAAGGTGGGTTCGAACCAGCACGGGCGCAACCGGCAGCCACGCAGCCACTGCGGCGCGAGCTGCTGCATCCGGGCGAGCAGTTCCGTCACCTGCAGGTCCGGTGCGCCAAAGAGCTCGAGCGGATGGGTCGTGCCACGCCCTTCCGACCATACCGTTCCTTCCAACATCACCGTTCCGGGAAAAGCTCGCGCCATCCACAGATTGGCGGCGTTGGGGCTGGGATTGACCCAGGTGCGCTCGCCCAGCGGCCAGCCAAAGCCCGGTGCCTGTGACGGCATCCAGTCCTCCATCGGCACCACTTCAAAATCGACATTGAGCTTGAGCGTGCGCACGAACCAGCCTGCCAGCTCACCCAGAGTAAGCCCATGCCGCATGGGCACGACGGCCGCGCCGACGAAGCTCTCCCAGCCGGCTCGCAACGTCAGGCCCTCGATGGGTCGGCCGGCGGGGTTGGGCCGATCCAGCACCCAGACCGACTTGCCGTGGGCGGCCGCGGCCTCGAGCACATAGCGCAGGGTCGTGACATACGTATAGATACGGCAGCCGATGTCCTGCAGATCCACCAGCAGTACATCGAAGCTGTCCATCATGGCCGGCGTCGGCCGACGCACGTTGCCATAGAGGCTGAACACCGGGATGCCATGCACCGGATCGCGAAAGTCGGCGGTCTCCACCATGTTGTCCTGCTTGTCCCCGCGCAACCCGTGCTGCGGGCCGAAGGCCGCCGACAGCGTGAGATCACCGCAGCCTGCCAAGGCATCCAGCGAGTGGCTAAGACGCTGGGTCACCGACGCCGGATGCGCCAGCAGTGCGACGCGCCGTCCCGCCAACGGCTTGCGCAGCGCAGGTTCAGTCAACAGGCGGTCGATACCAAATCTCATGGCTTAGATCTCAAACCCGAAGCTGTCGGGATGGTGAAAATCAGGCCGCCCGCCGGCATGGCGCAGGGCCCAGTAACCCAGTTGACCCTGGGAGTCTTCGACGACGGCACTGATGCCCAGCCGCAGATTGCCGGTCAGCTCGGCGGGAATCGCGACTTCGGCGCACAGCAGCACCCGGTCGGACTGGGTCCGAAGCTCGATGCGCGGCGCGCGGATGCCGGTGAGCGGCGACATACCCGCACGGTAACCGGAAAAGCGGTACGCCGCCCACTCGCCCGCGGGGGCGAGGTTGTACTCGAGATAGGGGCCGCCGGTGGCGTGCCCGACGAACACTTCCATGCAGGTATGGCGCCATAGGCCATCGGTCGGCCGGTCCGAATCCGCGCTGGCGGCAGGGCCGCCCTGCCCCAGTCGTACCCGGGCGAGGTCCCCGACCAGCTCATACTCCAGGGCCAGCCGCGCCGCGGCGGGCCGCGACACCCGCACCTGGATCTGGCGGATGGCGGAGGCGGGATCGGCCGCGAACGGCAGTAAGGTCGTGAGGGCCGGACCGGGTAGAGCGCCCAATGGGTTGCTCGCCTCGCGAGTGGAGATATTGGTAATGTACACCGGCACTTGGGCGCTGTGCTGCCACGGGCTTCGCATTGATGTTGCTGTCGAGTCTCGAAAAGATCCTGAACCGCTCCCTGCCGCGCTCGCCGCGCGCGCAGGCGCTGGCTGCGGCGCTCGCGGGCCGCAGTCTCGCGGTCACCATGACGGGCGGTGCCCCGGTGATTCTCTCCAGCAACGGGGAGCGCCTGCAGCTGGCGCCCGCCACGGGGACGGCCGCGGACGCCAGCATCAGCGCCGGGCCCTTCAGCCTCCTGGCCCTGGCGACCGGTCGGACCCGCTCCGTGGCGGGCACCGGCGGCACCATCAGCGGCGATGCCGAGATCGCGCAGCAATTCAGCGAACTCCTGGCCCTGCTCAGGCCCGATCCGGAGGAGGAGCTGGCGCAGCTGATCGGGGATGCGCCGGCACATCATTTAGGAAGGCTGGCGCGCGGCGTCCTGGATTTCGGCGACCGGGCCGCGCACACCGCCGTGCGCAATGTGGCCGAGTACCTCGCCCATGAACGCCGCGATCTGGTGCCCAGAGCCGAGGGCCGCCAGCTGCTGGATGGCATCGACGCGCTGCGCGATGACGTCGATCGCTTCGAAGCGCGCCTCAGGCAGCTTGCCCGGCAGCTCGAGCACCCGATGCCGTGAGGCTGCACGTGTTTGTGCGCCTGGTGCGCATTCAACGGGTGCTGCTGCGCCATCGCCTCGATGAGCTGGTGCGGGCGACGCACCTGTATCGGCCGCTGCGTCTGTTGCTGCTGCTGTCGCCGGGAGTGTGGCAGGCACGGCGTCGCACCGGCACCCGTGGCGAAAACCTGCGCCTCGCCCTGATCGAGCTCGGACCCATTTTCGTGAAGTTCGGCCAGGCGGTGTCGACGCGCCGGGATCTGCTGCCCGCGGATGTGGCCGACGAGCTGGCGCAGCTGCAGGACCGGGTGCCGCCCTTTGCCGGCGCCGTGGCGCGTGCCAGCCTGGAACGATCCTACGGCCGGCCACTTAGCGAAATGTTCACGCGCTTCGAGGAGACGCCGCTGGCCGCGGCCTCGATCGCACAGGTCCACGGCGCCACCCTGCCCGGCGGCCAGGACGTCATCGTCAAGGTGCTGCGCCCCGGTGTGCGGGCGCGGATCGAGCGCGACCTGGAACTGTTCTACGCGCTCGCGCGCCTGGCGCAGAAGTACTGGCCGGAGAGCCGCCGCGTGCGGCCGCTGGAAGTGGTCGCAGAATACGAGAAGACGGTCCTCGATGAGCTGGACCTGATGCGTGAAGCGGCCAACGCCTCGCAGCTGAAGCGCAACTTCGCCGGCTCCGACCTGCTGTACGTGCCCGAGGTGTACTGGGATCACTGCCGGGTCGACGTGCTGGTGATCGAGCGCATCCATGGTGTCGTCATCAGTGACATGGAACGTCTGCGGGCGCTGGGCACGGATTTTCGCAAGCTGGCAGAAAACGGCGTCCGTATCTTCTTCACGCAGGTCTTCCGCCACAATTTCTTCCACGCCGACATGCATCCCGGCAACATCTTCGTGCTGGTGGAGGATCCGGCCAACCCGCGCTACGCGGCCATCGACTTCGGCATCATCGGCACCCTCGATCTGCGCGATCAGTACTACCTGGCGAGCAATTTCCTGGCGGTCCTGGACCGTGACTACCGGCGGGTGGCCACGCTGCACGTGGAGTCCGGCTGGGTTCCCCCCGCCACCCGCGTCTCGGAAATGGAGGCCGCGGTACGCACCGTTTGCGAGCCCATTTTCAATCGCCCGTTGAAAGAGATTTCCTACGGACACGTGTTGTTGCGGCTGTTCGAGATCGCCCGTCGCTTCGACATGGTCATCCAGCCGCAGCTGATCCTGCTGCAGAAGACCCTGATCAACGTCGAGGGGCTGGGCCGGGAGCTATACCCGGACCTCGATGTCTGGAGCACCGCAGGCCCCGTGCTGCGCGCCTGGATGCGCGAACGGATCAGTCCGCGCGCCATGTTCCATAACCTGCGCAAGCAGTGGCCGGATCTGCTGGAAGCGATGAATGACCTGCCGGCCGTGGTCAAGGACGCGGTGCGGCAGTCCCGTAGCGCGCGCCATGGCGTGCGCCTGGATGAGTCCGTGAGCCGGTCACTGGCGCGCATCCTCGAGCGCTCCGGCCGGCGGCGCGAAGCCGTCACCATCGGGGCCGCCATCCTGCTGGGCGGGCTGGTGTGGCTGGCGCTCGGCCGGCAGGTGAGCTGGCCCGGCTGGACCATGCTGGTGCTCGGGGCGGCATGGATCCTGATCGGACGCAGGCGTTAGACTTGTCAACCCGCCTGCGCTAGCCTTGCGAGCCCCATGCCACAGCCTCACAACCTGACCGAAGGGTCGATCAGCAAGCGCCTGCTGCTGTTCACCCTACCCATCCTCATCGGCAACATCCTGCAGTCGCTGAACGCGACTGTGAACTCGTTCTGGATCGGGCACTACCTGGGTGAGGCCGCCCTGACGGCCAGCTCCAACGCGGGCAACGTGCTGTTCCTGGTCCTGGGCTCGATGTTCGGTGCCTCGATGGCCGCCACCATATTGATCGGCCAGTACATGGGTGCGCGCCGCCTGCACGATGCCAAACGCGTAGTCGGCACCAGCACGACTTTCGCCACCGTGCTGTCGGTGTGCATGGCCGGGATTGGCATGCTCATCTGCGAACCGCTGCTGCGCGCCATGCAGACACCACCGGAAGCGTTGGCGCTGGCCATTTCCTATATGCGCGTCATCTTCCTGGCGCTGCCGTTCATGGTGCTATACATCTTCGCAACCTCGGCGCTGCGCGGCGCCGGTGATGCCAAGACACCCCTGTACTTCCTGATCCTGTCGGTTGGCCTGGACATCGGGCTGAATCCGGTATTCATCTTCGGCGTCGGACCCATTCCGCGGCTCGGCATCGCGGGCTCGGCCGTGGCGACGCTGCTGGCACAGGCCATCA
>DASZCK010000114.1:0-3532 GCA_035943195.1 Steroidobacteraceae bacterium | reverse complement strand
GGAAGCTACACGTCCGACGATATTCACCGGGCACTCTTTGCCGACAAGGTCGCCAAGGCGACCGGTGGTGACGTGAAGGAGGGGATTCGCAAGTACATCCGCAAGCGGCATGCGCGCAGTTGATACCAATGTGGTCGTCCGCCTCATCGTGCGTGACGATTCCGAGCAGGTTCGCGCAGCCGAGGAGTTCGCTGGGGGCGGAGCCTGGATATCACATCTTGTGCTGGTGGAAACGGCATGGGTCCTCGATGCCGTCTATGGACGAAGCCCGGTGCAGATTTCGACCGCAGTCGAAATGCTGCTAAACCACAAGGACCTAACGCTGCAAGACGCAGAAGTCGTTGTCGGCGCCCTTGAGCACTTCAGGAATCGTCCCATACTCGGTTTCTCCGACTGCCTCGTCCTTGAGCTCGCGCGCAAGGCGGGACACTTGCCGCTCGGTACGTTCGACCGAGACCTGGCTAAGCTCGATGGAGCGGTGCGATTGAAGTAAGGCAATTGCGCAGCCGGTTAGGGCTGCCGCACCCCGGTAATGGGCGAAGGGCTGCCATTGCGAAACACACTGCCTGACAGCGAACCATCCGATGCGAGCGTGACTTCGTAGTCCACGCGTGCAGGCTTGCCTTTGAACTCGAGGTCGTAGCCCCACTTAGCCTTCGACCCCTTGAGCGTGCCAGTAAGCTTTGAGGCCGCCATGCCGGGCAGGTCAGGCGCGCAGCTTCCCGAGAGCGCATCGCCCTGTTGCACGAGCGTGCAATGGATCACCGCGATCTTGCCGTTGAAGGTGTTGTCGAGCTTCCAGGTACCGGCGAAATTCGCCGCCGAGGCGAGGGCGGGCGCGAGTGCCGCGGCCGCAAAGTATGCGAGCTTCATGTGTCGAACCCCCATTTGTTGTGCCGCCGCCGCGTGGGCGCCGGGCATCAGCCCGCCAGGAATGGCAGCAGTTGCGCCAGCGTCTCCTGCGGATGCGTCTCGTTGAAGTTATGTCCGCCCGGCATCGCGGCGCCCGTGACGTGCGCGGCCCGCTCCTTCCAGATACCCATGACATCGAACATCCGTCCCATGGGCCCATCCTTGGCCCACAGCACCTGCAGGGGACAGGAGATCTTCTTGTTCAAGTCCGCTTCGTCATACTGCATGTCGACACCCGCCGAAGCACGGTAATCCTCACACATGCCGTGCACATTCGCGGGGTTCTTCATCATGCGCAGGTATTCCTCCCGTAGCTCCGGTGGCCCATTGGCGTATCGCTCCGGGTTCGCCAGGATGATGTTCTCGGGGAAAGGGGCGGGGCGGATAAAGAGGAACCAGTGAAAGTAGGCATCCACAAAAGCCTTGGTCAGGTGCGTGTACAGGTAGTACGTGGGCACGATGTCGAGCACGGACATGCGCGTGACCGCATCCGGATGGTCGAGCGCAAGGCGCTGGGCCACACGTCCGCCGCGGTCGTGGCCAACAACGGCAAACCGATTGAACCCGAAGTGCTGCATCAGGTCTATCTGGTCCTGCGCCATGGCACGCTTGGAATAATTAATGTGGTTCTCGCCGTCTTCCGGCTTGCTGCTATCGCCATAGCCCCGCAGGTCAGCCGCGATGACTGTGTATTTTTTCGCCAGCTCCGGCGCAACGCGGTACCAGGACAGGTGTGTGAGTGGTGCGCCGTGGATCAGCAGCAGAGGCGGCCCGCTGCCGCCTGCGACCGTCTGCAGCACCGCGCCGCGGGTCTGGATCCTCTGAGACTTGAAGCCTGGTAACAGGCGGGCATCCAGTGCGGAGGTGTCTGAGGGGACATCATCTGCAGCACGAGCGGCACTCGAGTCTAGCATCGTGGCGGCGCAGACGGCTAGCCCTGCCCGCAGCAGGTCCCGCCTGTTGGTTTGCGACTCACGCGAGCCCAGCATCGGCAAAGAAGTTGGCTGGCGCATAGGTCTCTCCGGTTGTTTTCGCTATGCTAGAACAGCCAGCGGAAGAAAAAAACTCCAGCTACGTTCGCGATCAGGTCCTGCTCGCGCAGGAGGGTTTCCGAGGAAGGAATCGAGATGCTTCGCTGCGGATGGTTGACGGTCACCGCTCTGCTCGTTGCGCATGCAGCCCTGGGCGCAGAAATCGGCGCGCTGGCAAACGCTTCGATGAACGGCGATGTGACCGCGATGCACGTACTGTTGCAGAAAGGGGCCGACCCTAACGCCCGCGGCTGGTTCGGGACACCCGCGCTGCATTGGCGGGTCCACGTGGATGATCTGGAAGGGACGAAGCGGCTGCTCAAGGCAGGAGCCGATCCCAACGGTTTGACCGAGCGTGGAGTGAGCCCGTTGAGTATCGCAATTACCAACGGCAACGCGGACATCGTGGCTGTGCTGCTGAAGGCGGGTGCCGATCCGAACCACCCGGAGCCTACCGGCGAGACCCCTCTGATGACGGCGGCTCAGGTTGGCGTGCCGGCAGTGGTGGAGCAGCTGTTGCAGCATGGCGCGCGCGTGGACGTCCGGGACCCGAAATACGGCCAAACCGCACTGATGTTCGCCGCGCGGGCGGGACAAGCCGACATCGTATCTGCTTTGCTCAGCCGAGGCGCGAATCCCAATGCCGCCACCAGCGTGGGGCCGCCCCCGGCCTTCATCAAACCCAACTCTGTCCCCGGGTTCGGCTTCGGCATCGGCATCATTCGCGGCGGTGTGCCGGCCGATCGTGGACGGCGCGAGCCTGCCCCGGGCGGCATGACGCCTCTGCTCTACGCCGCCCGCCATGACCAGGTAGAGGTGGCGAAGAGACTGATCGCGGCGGGTGCCGACGTCAACGCAAGAGAGGCCAACGGTATCTGGCCGCTGCTGATGGCCATCTCGAATGACAACATGGCCGCCGCCCACTATCTGCTGGAACACGGCAGCAACGTCAATGGGCAGGACTGGTACGGACGCAGCCCGCTGTGGGAGGCCGTGAACGTGCGCAATCTCTACGTCCACAACGCGACGTTCAAGAACGGCATCGATCGCGCGCCGCTGCTCGATCTCATCCGCGACCTGCTCGCAGCGGGAGCGGACGTAAATGCGCGCACCAAGGAGACCCCGCCGTTTCGCAACTTTCTTCTGCCAATCACCGGCTCACTGGAGTGGGTGGACTTCACCGGACAGACCCCCTTTCTCACGGCGGCACTCGCCGGGGACGTCACGGTGATGAAGCTGCTGCTCGAGCATGGAGCAGATCCGCACATAGACACGTATCAAGGTACTTCGCCGCTGATGGCGGCGGCGGGGGTCAATTGGGTGCTCGCGCAGACCTGGACTGAAAGTCCGGATCAGCTCCTGCAAGCCGTGAAGCTATGCGCCGATCTGGGCCTGAACGTGAATCAGGCCAATTCGATGGGCATCACCGCCCTGCACGGCGCCGCGAATCGCGGCTCGGATGATATCGTGCGATTCCTGGTCGCCCATGGCGCGGATCTCACGACACAGGACAAGGAGCATCGCTCAACGCTCGACTGGGCCAAAGGGGTGTTCCTTGCGACCCATCCGGCGCAACCCAAGCCTACGAC
>DASZCK010000113.1:0-5205 GCA_035943195.1 Steroidobacteraceae bacterium | reverse complement strand
CGTCACGACCTTCGACAACCTCGAGAATCTCGCGGCAGGCGGTTCGGTGCACACGCTGAACCCGGCGACCTGGCTGTCTTGCGTACGTCCGGATACCGCGGCCAAGGGTGCCAGCATGGCCATCACGCTCGATCAGGTGATCGCTCAGAAGCTGGGCCAGAAGACCGCGCTGCCTTCGCTGGAGATCTGCTCGGAGACCACGATTCAAGTGGCTGCCTGCGGCGGTGCCGGCTGCTACTACGCCTCGACGACATCCTATGCAGGACCCAACTCGCCGCTGCCGATGGAATACAACCCGCGCAAGGTGTTCATCCAGCTCATGGGCGAGGGTGATACGGCTGCCGAACGCGACGCCCTGCTGCAGCGGAACACCAGCATCCTGGACATGATCAGTGACCGTGCCAAGGCGCTGAACAGCACGCTGGGTTCGGGCGATCGGGCCAAACTCGAGGAGTATCTGGATACCGTGCGCGAACTGGAGCGACGCGTGACCGTCGCCGGCGCCCGCGACCTCAAGGGCATCACGGTGCCCGACGCACCGGTGGGTGAACTGGATGACTTTGATAAGCAGGTGCGATTGATGTTCGATCTGCTGGCGCTGGCCTACCAGGCCGATCTGACGCGTGTCGCCTCCTTCGTGATGGTTTCCGAGGGCACCAACCGCACCTATAACTTCGTGGGCGTGCCGGACTCGTTCCACCCGGTCAGCCACCACTCCAATGACAAGGAGCGCATCCGCCGACTGCAGGTCATCGAGCGCTACCACATGGAGCGCTTCGCGGACTTCCTGAAGAAGCTGGCCGCTACCAAGGAAGGCGAGGGCAGCATCCTCGATCATTCGCTGTTCCTCTATGGCTCGAACATGAGCAACAGCAACCAGCATGACAACTATCCGCTGCCGGAGATTCTGGTCGGTGGCGCCAATGGCAAGCATGTCGGCGGCAAGAATGTGACGCCGGCTGCGCATACGCCGCTCGCCAATCTGCACCTGACGATCCTCGACAAGCTGGGAATTCAGCAGCCGAAGTTCGGCAACAGCACCGGCCTGATCACGGACGTCTGATGATGAGATCTGATCGCAGAAGCTTCCTGCAGGCCTCGCTCACCGGTTTGGCGGGACTGGCCTCCGTGCCGATCCTGGGCTCTCTGGCGGGCTGCCAGACCACTCCGACCCAGGGGGCGAGCGCAGCGAGCGGCAAGGTCGGCGTGCTGACCAAGGCCCAATTGACCGAGCGGGTCAGTGTCGTGAGCGGCGTTCCCGGCAATGTCATCTTGCTCAAGGCCGGCGACGGGCTGGTGCTGGTCGATAGCGGCTCGGCAGCCATGGCCAAGGCCTTGCAGGCAAGCCTCGGCGGTCGCGTGCATACCTTGTTCAATACGCACTACCACGCCGAAGAGACGGGCGGCAATGCTTTGTTCGGCGCGGCCGGAGCTTCCATCCACGCGCATGAAATCACCAAGGAGTGGCTGGCCACGGACTACTACGTGCCGGCGCAGGACCGCTGGGTGAAGGCCCAGCCCGCTGTGGCCTGGCCGACCGTGATCTTCCGTGACAAGAGCGAGCTTACCGCCGGAGCGGAACATATCGAGAGCGGCTACCTGCTCGAAGCGCATACCCGCGGCGACATCTATGTGTACTTCCGCGACTCCAACGTGCTCGCAGTGGGCGATGTCGCGGCCCCGGTGCACGATCCGGAGCTGGACTGGTACGCCGGCGGCTGGATCGGCGGCCGGGCGGATGCCATGGACAAGTTGGTCAAGCTTGCCAACGATGACACCAAGATCGTGCCGGCTTACGGGCCGGTGATGACCCGGGCGCAACTGCAAGCCGAAACCCAGATGATGAAACTTCTCTACGATCGGACCACGGATCTCACCGATCACGGACGCAGCGCCAAGGACATGCTCGATGAGGGCGTGATGAAGGACATCAGCCGCAAGTTCGATGATCCGTACCGGTTCCTCTACGATGTGAGCAAGGGCCTGTGGGCCCACTACACCAATTTCGGGGGCAACATTGTTTAAGTTGGCCATCCGCGCCTCGGCTGTGGCCGCGGCCATCGGTGTGCTGTCGCTTGGGGCGGCGGCATTTTCCTACGCGGACAGTGCTCCGCAGACGCTCACGGATCTCATTCGCACCGGGCAGCGCGATGCGGTGCTGGCCGCGATCACCTCGCCGGATATCGACGTGAATGCGGCCGATCCGGATGGCTCGACGCCACTTCTGTGGGCGACCTACACCGTCGACCATGAGCTGGTACAGCAGCTGCTGAAGAAGGGCGCAAAGGCCAAGGTCACCAATCACTACGGTGCGACGCCACTCACCGAGGCGGTCAAGGTCGGCGATGTCGACATGGCTCGTATGCTGCTGGACGCCGGCGCGGATGCCAATTCGCCGAACCTCGACGGCGAGACGGCCCTGATGCTGGCCTCGAGCATCGGCTCGATGCCGATCGCGCAGATGCTGATCGCGCATGGGGCGAGCGTCAATGCGATCGAGAACTTTCGCGGCCAGAATGCACTGATGTGGGCGGCGGCGGAGAATCATCCGGACGTGGTGGATCTGCTGCTGGCACATGGCGCCGGAGTCAACCTCAAACTGCGCGCGAAATACGATGACTGGCCGCGCGAGATGACGTCCGAGCCGCGCGCCCAGTTCAACCAGACCGGCGGACTCACCGCGTTGCTGTACGCGACCCGCTCCGGCTGCTACCGCTGCGCGGTCGCCATCGTCAAGGCGGGCGCCGATGTCAACGAGCCCAATCCGGATGGCATCACGCCCCTGATCAATGCGCTCGACAGCCGCGACTACGACATTGCCATGTTCCTGCTCGACAAGGGCGCCAACCCAAGTGTCTGGGACATGAACGGCCGGACACCCATCTATGTCGCGGTAGACATGAACTCCTACCGGGGCCGTGGTTTCGGCGGTCCCACCGGCTTTGCCGGCTATGCAAGCCCGACCGCGGCGCATCCCAAGAGCACTGCCACGGCGATGGACCTCGTCAACCGGCTGCTTGCCATGGGTGTGGATCCGAACCATCAACTCACCCGCATGCGCCCTAACGGCAATGGGCGCGGGCGCTTCGAGGACTACATGATGCGCGGCGGGACCGGCCCGGTGATGATCGCGGCGCTGGCTTTCGACGATGTGGCGCTGAAGGCCCTGCTGGCACACGGCGCCGAAGCGGATGTGCCCAATGTGTTCGCGATAACGCCGCTGATGGCCGTGGCAGGCATGAGCGGGGCGGGACGGGGCAATGGTCCCCAGCAGGGTGACCTGCAGGCCCGCGCGCTCAAGGTGATGGACCTGCTGGTGGCGGCCGGAGCCAATGTCAACGCCCGGGTCACGGACAGCCATACCCATACGGCGAAGCTCGTTGCCTATGTTCAGGGCCGCGATCATGAAGGTCAGACCGCGCTCTTTTCCGCGGCCGAGGCCGGCTGGGACCGGGTCACCAAGTACCTGCTCGATCATGGCGCGGATGCGAAGATTCGCGACGCCACCGGTAAGATTGCGCTGGATTTCGCCCGCAAACCCTCTCCGGTCGGCCCGGGCGTGGCGCCTGTCAGGGCGAATTCTGCCAGCCGTGCGGCCACCATTGCGTTGCTTGAGCCATTTGCCGACAAGCCGCCGGCCGCTGCGCCGGAGTCCACGGCCAGCGCATCTCCCTAGGCGGCCCCGTGCGCGCCGGCCTGTTGGTTCGCGCATGCGGTTTGATCCTGCTGGCTGCCGCGCCGCTCGCGAATGCCGAAGCGGGTCCGCAGACGCTGGTCGATCTGGTCCGTGACGGCAATCGCGAGGCGGTACTGGCCGCGATCACCTCCCCGGCTGTTGATGTCAATGCCGTCGCACCCGACGGTTCCACGCCACTGCTGTGGGCGACGTACAAGGTCGATCACGAGCTGGTGCGCGCGCTGCTGAAGGCGGGCGCGAAAGCCAACCTCGCCAACCACTTCGGTTCATCCCCGCTGGCCGAAGCGGTCAAGCTCGGAGACGTCGATCTGGTGCGCATGCTGCTCGACGCGCGCGCCGATCCGAACTCACCCAATGGCGATGGGGAAACGGCGTTGATGTTGGCCTCGAGCATCGGGTCGCTGCCGATTGCGCAGCTGCTGCTCAGCCACGGCGCGACCGCAAACGCGGTGGAAAACTACCGCGGCCAGTCGGCCCTGATGTGGGCGGCGGCCGAGAATCACCCCGACATCGTTGATCTCTTGCTGGCTCATGGTGCGGATGTCAAACGGCGCGCGAAGCACGACGACTGGCCGCGCCAGATGACCTCGGAGCCGCGCGCGCAGTTTCGGCAGACGGGCGGTCTGACGGCGCTGCTGTATGCGACCCGGTCGGGGTGCTATCGCTGTGCCGTGGCGATCGTCAAGGCCGGGGCTGAGGTGAATCAGCCGAACCCGGATGGCATCACCCCATTGATCAACGCGCTCGACAACCGCAGCTTCGACATCGCGATGTTTCTGTTGGACCAGGGTGCGAATCCGAACACCTGGGACATGAGCGGCCGCACGCCGCTGTACGTGGCGGTGGACATGAATTCCTACCGCGGGCGTGCCTTCGCGTTCGCGGCAGCCACGGGTTTCGCGGGCTATCCGAGCGCGACCGCGCCGCACCCGAAGAGCACGGTGACGGCGATGGACGTGGTCAACCGTCTGCTGGGCATGGGCGTCGACCCGAATCACCAGCTCACACGCATGCGGCCCAACGGTAACGGCCGGGGTCGCTTCGAGGACTACATGATGCGCGGCGGCACTGCCCCCCTGATGGTGGCGGCGCTGAGCTATGACGAGGTGGCGATGAAGGCGCTGCTGGCGCATGGCGCCGAAGTCGATCTGCCCAATGTCTTCCAGATCACGCCCTTGATGGCGGTCGCCAACATGATCGGTTCGGTTCGCTCCGGCGGTGGCCCCGCGCCCATCCAGGGCGATGTCCAGGAACATGCGATCCGGACCATGTCCTTGCTGCTGGCGAATGGGGCGAACATCAACGCGCGGATTCTCGACAGCCGCACCCACACCGCCAAGATGATCGCCTATATCCAGGGTCGCGACCACGAGGGGGAGACGGCGCTGTTTGCCGCCTCCGAGGCGGCGTGGAATCGGGTGGTCAAGTACATGATCGATCACGGCGCGGATCCCAGCGTGCGTGACACGACCGGCAAGACGGCGCTGGACTATGCCCGGGCACCACGC
>DASZCK010000112.1:0-1661 GCA_035943195.1 Steroidobacteraceae bacterium | reverse complement strand
GTTTTGGTCTCGGCCGAGGAATTGGTGAACAGCGCATCGATGGCCGCTGCGACTTGTGCCGATTGCGCCGGATCGGCAATGCGCACGATGTACCAGCCCACGGTTCCCTTGCCTATGCTGCGCGACCCGTCCAGATAGTCGTAGTTGAAGAAGACACTGTTGACATCGCCCGACGGGTCCTTGTTGTCGTAGATGCCATCGATAATGAACTGCCAGATGTAGCTGCCGTCAGCGTGCGGATAGATGTCGGAGCGCAACGGAATGCGATCGCCGACTTTCCAACCGTAGCTCTTGGCCAGGGCACGGCCGACGATCGCGCCCATCCGATCGTGCAGCCAGCGTTCCTTTTCGGCGGGCGTCAGCACAAACTCCGGATACATGGCGAGATAACTCGCCGGCGGCACCGGGTATGTAATGATGATGCCGCGCTCGTTCTGATAATGCCCTCCGAACCACGTCGAGTGCGTGACCATCTTGACGCCGGGCACCGAGGCAATCCGCGGCAGGTAGCTGATCGGCAGCGGCTGCACGATCGATACCTTATCCATTGATACCAGTCGGTCGACCCCGGCGAGGTTGGCGTTTGCTTCGAAGCCATTTTTGACGGCCGCGAGCAATCCGTACAGCAGGAACGCCACCGCAATCGACAGCAGCGTAAAAACGGAACGCGGCGTCCGGCGGCGCAGGTTGGCAAACAGCAGCGGGAGAAACTTCATCACGGCGACAATACTTTGCCATAAGTTGCCGTCCCTAGGCGCTCCCGGATGTCATACAGTACGATAGGCCTGGTGGTACTGGATGGCTCCGCAACGCAGCAGCAAGGACATTATCCCGTGACCTCATCAACCGTCATACGCAGTCGCGCCTCAGTTGCCAGCCCGAGCTGGCTGCTGGCCGCTTGGGCCATTGTCCCGGCAGCGTCGGTGATCGCTGCCGATCTGCCCGCCGATGCGCACATCGATCATGTGACGGTGTATCGACAAGGCGCACTCGTGACCCGTGTGGCGCAAGTCGCCATACCGGCCGGCTCGCATCGGCTGATCCTGCGCGGCCTGCCGGCGGACGTCGACGAGAAAACCCTGGAAGTGACCGTGGGCGATGCCGGCGTGCAGTTGGGCACCATCGAGGTGGTGCGCATCAACGAAGCGAATTTCGTATCGGAACCGGAGCGCGAGTTGCGGCGCCGAATCGAGGAGGCCGGCGATCAGGAAGCGGTGCTGAAGGACGAGGTCGCCACGGCGGACAGTCAGCTCAAATTGCTCGACTCCCTGGCTGCCAATCCCGCCGGCAGCCCGAACAAGGCGGTGGTCGACTCCGCGAATCTGGCATCGGTACTGGGGACCATGGCGAGCGGAGAAAGCGGCGCACGCAAGCGCGTGCGTGACGCGAATCTGCAGCTGCGCACCCTGGACCGCCAGATAGAACAGCTCAAGGCCGATCTTTCGAAGGTTGCCACCAAGAGCAAGCGGAGCACCGAGGTGCGTGCAGCGGTCCTCGCCAGCGCCCCGGTGACGGCGGGCGTCGCGGTCTCCTACAAAGTCGGGGACGCCGGCTGGGACTGGATTTATCAAGCGCGGCTCGACACTGCGAAGAAGCACCTGGTACTCGATCGCCAGGGGTCAGTCACTCAAGGTACCGGCGAGGACTGGAAGGATGTCGAC
>DASZCK010000111.1:0-40479 GCA_035943195.1 Steroidobacteraceae bacterium | reverse complement strand
ACTTCATCAACATCAAGGTGGATCGCGAGGAACGCCCCGACGTGGACCGGATCTACCAGATCGCCCAACAGCTGCTCACCCAGCGCAGCGGCGGCTGGCCGCTGACCATGTTCCTGTGCCACGACGATCAGCGCCCGTTCTTCGGCGGCACCTACTTTCCGCGCGAAGCGCGCTACGGCATGCCCGCCTTCGGCGTGGTCCTGACCCGGGTCCTGGAATACTACCGCGACCATCTCGATGAACTGCGCAACCAGGGCAAGTCACTGGTGCGGGTGCTCAACGAGATGCTGCCGCCGCCGGTGGCGGCCGATGAGCCGCTGAGCGCGGCCCCGCTCGCCGACGCGCGCCGTGACATGGCGGCCAGCTTCGACAGCGACTACGGCGGCTTTGGCGGCGCGCCGAAGTTTCCGCACGCAAATGCGCTGGAACGCCTGCTGCGCGACTGGCATGCGACCAGTGCCGGCGACACACCGGATCTGCATGCTCTGTACATGGCGACCCTGACCCTGCGACGCATGGGCGAAGGGGGCTTGAATGATCAGCTGGGCGGGGGCTTCTGCCGTTACTCGGTGGACCAGTTCTGGATGATTCCGCATTTCGAGAAGATGCTCTATGACAATGGCGCGCTGCTGGCGGTGTATGCCCAGGCAGCCATCGCCACCGGCGATGCTTTCTACGCCCGCATCGCCGACGCCACGGCGCAGTGGGCCTTGCGCGAGATGCGTTCGCCGCAGGGTGCCTTCTTCAGCAGTCTGGATGCCGACTCCGAAGGTCACGAGGGCAAATTCTACGTCTGGGACGCGCAGCAGGTGCGCGAGCTGCTGCCGGCAACGCAGTTCGCGCCCTTCGCGGCCCGCTTTGGGCTTGACCGTGAACCCAATTTCGAAGGCCTGTGGCACCTGCATGGCTGGCGGGCGCTGGACGCGATCGCAGGCGAACTCGAGCGCAGCGAGGCGCAGGTCAGTGCGGAAATAGACGCCGCCCGCGCCACCTTGCTGGCCGCCCGTGACGCGCGCGTGCGCCCCGGGCGCGATGACAAGGTGCTGGTCTCCTGGAATGCGCTGCTGATCCGGGGACTTGCCATCGCCGCGCGTGCCCTCGTCCGCGCCGAACTGGCCGCCGCGGCCACGGATGCGCTGAACTTCATCCGCCACCACATGTGGCGGGACGGGCGGCTGCTGGCGACCGCCCTGGGCGAGCAGGCGCACCTGCCCGCCTACCTCGACGACTATGCCTACCTGCTCGATGCCATCCTGGAATTGCAGCAGGTTCGTGTGCGCAGCGATGAGCTCGATTTCGCCTGTGAACTCGCGCAGGTCATGATGGAGCACTTTCACGATGCCGAGGCAGGTGGATTCTTCTTCACCGCCGATGATCACGAACAGCTGATCCACCGTTCCAAGGTGTTCGCCGATGACGCCACGCCGTCGGGCAATGCGATCGCGGCGCTGGCGCTGCAGCGGCTCGGCCACCTGCTGGGTCGTCCGCAGTGGCTAGCCGCCGCCGAAGGCACTTTGCGGGCGGCATGGCGCGCGTTGCTGCAACGTCCCCAGGCGCATGTGGCAATGCTGACAGCGCTGGAGGAACTGCTGCAACCACCGCAGATCATCATCATCCGCGGCGAGGCCGCAACGATCGAGGAGTGGCGCACACAACTCGCCCGCGTCTATGCACCGCGCCGCATGATCCTGGCCGTACCAGCGGATACCGCTGATCTGCCAGCGGCACTTGCGGATAAGCCGGCGCACGGCCCCGCCGTGGCCTATGTGTGCGAGGGCAGCGTCTGCGGGCCGCCGCTGAACACGCTCGCTCAGCTCATCGTGTCACTGCGCCCCAGCTGAGCCAGCAGCGCACTGCCGGCGCCGACCAGGCGCTGCGGCGCGAGGCTGCCATGCGCGCCCAGTGTCTGAAGGTCGCGCCAGGCGCGCGAAAAACTGCTGCGCCGATCGATCGCCATCATGCCCGCGACGCTCGCCAGGTCGCCGATCGCCGCGCGCAGCTGCTCCTGCGCAACGCAGCAGGTCGCCGTGATGCGCGCCAGCTGCCGCTCATCCAGGCGGCCGCCCTGCGCTACCGTGCGCCAGGCTTCCTCGGCCAGCGCCGTCACTGCCTGCGATGCCAGTTCCAGCACCGCGCGAGCCTGCGCGAAGCGCGCGGCGATCAGGGCGGACCCGGCACCACCCGCTTTCTGTGCCGGCGTCGCATGCGCGAACTCCTGCAGCGCGTGGCGGGCGATTCCGAGCCCGACCGCGCTCACGGGCAACTCGGTGAGCACGGCAAAGGGCAGCTGGTAGAGCGGGCCGGTCTCGCGCGGCGCATCCGTGATCACTGAAAAGGAATGATGTTCGGGCACCAGCGCCGCGCTGACTTCGAAGTCATGGCTGCCGGTCCCGCGCATGCCGGTCGCATCCCAGGATTCCAGTATGCGCACATCGGCGGGGGCGATCGACATGGCCCGCACCAGGGGATTGCCGGCAGCATCGGACACGATGTTGCCGCCTTCGGTGACCACACAGGCGGCGGTGAACACCGATGCATGGTGGGCGCCGCTCGCGAAACGCCAGCCGCCCCGCACCCGGTAGCCACCGGGCACCCGCTCCGCGAAGCCCGACGCGGCGCCCGAGCCGGCGACCAGCGCCAAAGGCGGCGAGAACAGTTCCTGGGCGCCGGCGACGGGCAGCCAGGCCGCGAACATTCCGCCTCCCGCTCCGATCATCACCGCCCAACCCAGCGAGCCATCGAGCGTGGCGGCGGCCTCATAGATGCGCAGCGCGTCACCCAACGAGAGTTCCAGGCCGCCGCAGGCGGCGGGTATCCACAGCCGGAAGAACCCCTCGCGCAGCAGGGGGCCGGCGATGGCCTGCGGCAGGCACGCCTGCCGCTCGGCCTGCTCCAGGTACGGCGCGAACTCCGCCGCCAGGGCGTCGAGCCTGCCCAGCAGTCGCGCGGCGCGCTCAGCTGAGGACATGCGCCACGGATTGCGCGAAGTATTCGAGGTTGTCCTCACGCAGGCCGGCGATGTTGATGCGGCTGTCGTCGGTCATGTAGACGTGACGTTCGGCGCGGATGCGGCGCACCTCATCCACCGACAACCCGAGCAGCGAGAACATGCCCTGTTGCTGCGCAATGAAACCGAAGTCGCGCGCCGGCAGGGCCGCGCGCAGCTGCGTCACCAGCCGCTGGCGCAGACCATTGATGCGCGCGCGCATGACGCCCAGTTCCTGGGTCCAGCCGGCGCGCAGCGTCGCGCTGCCGAGGATTTCGTTGACGATGGCCGCGCCGTGGTCTGGTGGCATGGAATAGATACTGCGGGCCACGCGCACCTCGTGGCTGAGTGCGGCCACTCCGATGGCCGGTTTCTCGGTCACGAAGTGCAGCACCCCGACGCGCTCGCGGTACAGGCCGAAATTCTTGGAACACGATACCGCGACCAGCAGCTCGGGCAGCTCCGCGGCGAACAGCCGGATGCCGAAGGCGTCTTCGTCCTGGCCGCTGCCGAGACCCTGGTAGGCCATGTCGATGTAGGGCAGCAGGCCGCGGCGCCGCAACAGCGGTACCAGTTCCTGCCACTGTTCATGCGACAGGTCCGCGCCCGTCGGGTTGTGGCAGGAAGCATGCAGCAGCACCACATCGCCGGCCGGCAGCGCCTCGAGGGCCGCGCACATGGCGTCGAAATTGATGGCCCCCGTGGTGGGGTCGTAGTACGGGTAGCGTCCGAGCTTCAGGCCGCTGCCCGTCAGCAGTGGCACGTGGTTGGCCCAGGTCGGCGTGCTGACGTGAATGGTGGCCTGCGGGGCCGCCAGGCGTACCAATTCCGCCCCCAGACGCAGGGCTCCGCAGCCGCCCGGACCCTGGATGGAGCGGACCCGCTCGGCCGTGAAAACCGCATGCCCGGGGCCGAAAACCAGCTTTTCCATGGCCTGGTTGAAGGCGGCATTGCCGGCCGGCGCGACGTAGGTCTTGCTGGTCTGGCGCTCCAACACCATCCGTTCGGCCTGGCGGACACAGTCCAGGACCGGAGTGTCCCCCTTGGCATCGCGGAACACACCGACACCCAGATCCACCTTTTTCGGGTCGGTATCGGCGCGGAAGGCGGCCATCAGGCCGAGGATGGAATCGTCGGGGACGCGGTCGAGACGCTCAAACATGGCTGCGCTTCAGTCGTAAGTGGGGCGGGGGCGCAAGTGTACCCGTACAGAAATGCAAGCACGAGCGCCCGCGAACGGCGAAACTAGCCGCCCGAAAATCCACTCCAGCACCTGAGGTGTTTCGTGAAATCAAGGCACTGCGCAGCCACAAGCGCGCCCCGCTCCAATGACGCCGCGGGCGCTATCGCCCTCGCCGTGGGCACCATCATCCTGCTGGCCGGCGCATTGCCGGCCCAGGCCCAGACCGGTGGCAATACCGGTCCGTCCAAGACCATTCCGGCCAGCAGCGGCGCCAAGCCCAAGGCCGCCGCGGCCGCCGACTCCAAGTCTGCCGCCAGTTACAGCATCGGCGTGTCGGTCGGCACCCAGCTGCATGGCTATGGACTCACGGCTGACACGGTCTCCTTCGACCGCGTCGTGCAGGGACTGCGCGATGCCCTGGCGGGCAAGGCCGTTGCGGGAACCGAGGACGGTCAACGCGTGCAGGCGCTCATCGAGCAGACACGCGAGACCATCGGCAGCACCAACAAGGCGGCCGCCGAGAAGTTCCTGGCGACCAATGCCAAGCAGCCCGGCGTCGTGACCACGGCCACCGGCCTGCAGTACAAGATCGTGCGACCCGGCACCGGTGAATCACCGAAGTCGACCGATCAGGTGACCGTCAATTATCGCGGCACGTTGCTCGATGGCACCGAGTTCGACAGCTCCTACAAGCGCAACCAGCCGTTCACCACAGGCCTCAACGGCATCATCAAGGGATGGTCCGAGGCGTTGATGCTGATGAAGGTCGGCGAAAAGGTCGAGCTGTACATTCCGCCGGACCTTGGCTACGGCCAGAACTCACCGCCGCCGCTGCCCCCGAATGCGCTGCTGAAGTTCGAAGTTGAACTGCTGAGCGTCAAAGCGGGCGGCGCTGCCGCACCGCCTGCCGGGCCAGCCATGAGCGGACCGCGGCACCCGTAGTCGCCGCTCCTCGCCAGCGTTGGGTGATCAGCCGGGACCTGCGTCCCGGCTGATCCGACCGCGGGACGGCTCGTTAAGGCCGTACGAACACATGACTCTGGGCCCTGATACCCAGGTCGCGCTGCAGATTCTCCGCCGGACAAAATGCCGTGCCCCTGCCCACCTCCAGCGAGGGTGTGGGGGATCCGCAGCGGCTGCAGAACGCACGCTGCTCGGCCGGTTGACCCGGGTCGGCAGTGAAGTGCGTCATCTGCTCCTGGCCCGCGATCCAGCGAAAGCGCTCCGTCGGCACCGCGACATAGGTGGCAAAGGCCGTGCCCTGCTGCATGCGGCAGACGGAGCAGTGGCAGTGCGACATGACATCGAAGGGACCATCGATTTCATAGCGCACGCTGCCGCACCGACAGTTGCCCTGCGCCACCTCGATTTCGCGACGCACTAGCGACTCCGGTGCATGCGGCTCGGCCAGTGCCGCCAGCAGCAGCTCGATGAGTTCGCCGTCCCACATGCGCTGCTCCGGTCCATCACCGGCCGTCGCGGGCACTTCCAGGCAGGCAAATATCATGGCGCAGGCCGAGTCAACGTGGCGCAGCGCGAGTGAGCCATCCTGCTGGCCCTTCATCAGCATCCGTTTCAGCCGGGTCAGCAGCATCAGCTCGCGTTCACGCACTCGGCGGCGTTGCCGCTCCGGCAGGTCGTCGCTGACGCGAAAGGAGAGGAACGAGCCACGCTCGCGGCGGATGTCCAGCGCCGCCACCAGGAAGGCGGCGAGCTTCTCCAGCGCCGTGCCGGGCGCTGTCTCCCCGACCAGCAGGCTCTCCTCCAGACCCTGCGCCGTCCGCGAGTAACACTCGTCCAGCAGCACCTGCAGATCCGGATACCACTCCCAGGCCTGAGAGGCGCTGGTACTACCGGTTTCCTTGACGATGGCCGCCCAGCGCAGGGCACCTGGCCCCTGGCGGGCCACGACCCGCGCGACGGCATCGATGACTTCACTGCGGGAGAGTGCGTGCGGTCCTTCAGTCATGGCAGTACCTCTGCCTGGGAGTCCAGCAACATGTGTGCCAGAGCCGCCGTCGGCATCACGCGAGGTTTTCACACCGGCTCACTCACGCAGCGCCGGAATTTGGTGCAGCCGTGGGAGGGGCCGCACAGTGCCAGTGCGGCCCTGCGGCCGATGTTATGACTTGCGTCCTTTCAGATGCAGCCCGACGGGCTCGAGATCGCGCTCATCGGGCGGCGGGGGCGAGTACTGGTACAGCCAGGTTTCGGTCAACGGCTGTCCGTCCGCGGTCAGGAATAGCCGCAGATTGATCGGTTCCAGGCTGTCGTCGGTCAGATTCAGGTCGAACATCGCCCGCCAGCCATTGAGCTCGTGATACGGCCGGGCGGAGACGATTTCCAGCTTGCCGCGCGAGGCCGAGATGACGGGCAGGACGGTGACGTGCTCGCCCAGGCCCAGGAGGCCAAAGTCCCCGCCCGCGAAGTCCACCACGAAGCGCCATGAAAAGTGCGTGCGCTTCTGGCCGACCACACCGCCGATGCCGGTGCGCGTGGCGCGCACCGTGGCCAGCCCCGACGCCACCGGGATTTCACGGCACCAGTAGAGCTTGTAGCCGAACAGCAGCTCCTGACCCTTCTGCGGCTTCTCAGCCGGATTCCAGAACGCCACGATGTTGTCGAAGGTCTCATCCGGGGCCGGAATCTCCACCAGCATCACCTGGCCGGCACCCCAGTGGGCCTTGGGCTCCACCCACACCGACGGGCGCTTGTTGTAGAAGGCGCCATCGTCCTCGTACTGGCTGAAGGCGCGCTCACGCTGCATCAGTCCGAAACCGCGCGGGCTGTTGTCGACGAAACTGTTGGTGCGCACCACCGGCGGATTCATCAGGGGGCGCCACAGCCACTCCCCGCTGCCGGTCCAGATCTGCAGACCGTCCGAATCGTGGATCTGCGGGCGCCAGTCGAAGGCGGTCCGCCGGTCATTCTGGCCGAACAGGTACATGCTGGTGCCCGGGGCGATCCCGATGCGATCGATCGACTTGCGCGGGTACAGCGCGGCATCCACGTCCATGACGAGGCTGTCGGCGACTTCGATCACGAAGCGATATGCGCCCGCCACGCTGGGCGAATCGAGCAGGCCATAGAGCGTGAGGAAGTCGGAGTCCTTCTGCGGGCGCTCCAGGTAGTAGGCGATGAACTCCGGAAACTCCTCCGGATAGGGCATGCCGGTATCCACCGCCAGGCCGCGCTGCGACATGCCGTACTGCAGGTCGCCGTCTATCGCCCGAAAGTACGAGGCGCCCTCGAAGGAGGCCATATCGCTCGGCCAGTCGGTGTGGAAGTTGACCCGCAGGCCGGCATAACCCAGGTTCTCCGGCACCTGCGCGGGCTTCAGCCCGCTGCGGCTGTAATCGAACATGTTGCGGTCGAAACCCAGCTCCTGGACCTGCCCGTTGTCGATGACGTACATGCGCACCGGCTTCTTCGTGGTGAAGCCCAGGTGCGAGAAGCGCACCTGGTAGCGCAGATGATCATTCGCCCACAGCGACTGATCATTGCGGAAGCGGATCGACTGCCAATGATCCCAGCTCAGGCCCGCGATGGCGGGCGGCAAGGTATCCGCACGCGGCTTGTAGGCGGTACTGCCGAGCTGCCGTGCCGTGCCCTTGAGCTTCGCATAGTCGAAAGGCTCGGGCTTGCCGAGCCGGCGCAGACCTGATGGCGGGGTGGCCGCAAAGGCGCCTTCGACCATTGGGGCTATGGGCATCCCGGCGGCAAACAACGCGGCGGCCGCCCGCTGCAGCATGTCTCGTCTATCCATCAGTTCGTCCTCATCCAAACGTTGAGTCCTGCGCACTCGCTGTGCACGGCCGGTCCCAAACCAGTGCAACCCTCAGGCACGGCGGGGCTGCCGGCGTCCACCTTCACGGACATTCAGTCACTTACGCGCCCAGCCACAGCATCCTGCCGCTGGCATCCCGTTTGCAATAAGTACTTCAAGCGTCACCTGAGTGGCGCGGGCGATCCGCAGGATCGCAAGGTTGCTAGCAACGCGGTGCGCGTTTGTCGTGACCCCCTCTCGGCAGGGGCGCACCGCGGTTCTTTGCTCAGTAGCTCTCATCCTGCGACGGAAACTTTCCCGCCCTCACGTCCGCCAAGTATTGGCCAAAGGCCGCGGTCATCACGTCGTGCAGCTGCGCATAACGGCGTAGGAATCTCGGCGAGAATTCCTTGTTGATGCCCAGCATGTCCTGCGTCACCAGTACCTGGCCATCGGTATGGGGACCGGCGCCGATGCCGATGGTCGGGATGGTCAGCATCTTCGAAACCCGCTCCCCGACCTGCGCGGGAATCTTCTCCAGCACCATCGCGAAGCACCCCAGGTCCTGCAGCAGCTGCGCATCGCGGATCAGCTGCTCCGCCTCCTCCTGCGCGGTGGCGCGCGCCACGTAGGTGCCGAACTTGTAGATCGACTGGGGCGTGAGTCCCAGGTGACCCATGACGGGAATGCCGGCGGAGAGGATGCGCTGGATGCTTTCGGCAATGATGGCACCGCCCTCAACCTTGACGGCGTGGGCGCCGGATTCCTTCATGATGCGCACGGCGCTTTGCAGGGCGAGCTGGCTGTCGCCCTGGTAGCTGCCGAAGGGCATGTCGACGACCACCAGGGCCCGCGACACCGCGCGCACCACCGCCGCGGCGTGATCGATCATCTGGTCCAGGGTGATGGGCAGGGTCGTTTCGTGGCCGTGCATGACGTTCGACGCGCTGTCGCCGACCAGCAGCACGTCCAGCCCCGCCTCGTCCAGGATGCGCGCGAAACTGTAGTCGTACGCGGTCAGCACCGCGATCCTCTGGCCCTGTGCCTTCATCTGCGTGAGCCGCGCGGTGGTGACCGCGCGGTTGGCCGTCGTGCCCGGTTGCGTGGTTTCGGTGGACATCACTTCGCGCCTTTGCCCTGCCAAATGGCGAGCATGTCGGAGGAGCCCTGCGCGCGCACCCCGTTGTCGGTAAGAATCCCTTCGGTCGCCGCCACCATCTGCGCGCGTGGGAAAACCAGCGCCTCGCCGCTGCGGTTGGCGAATTCAAACACCACATTGTCGTCCTTCAGGTCCCGCAGCACACTCACCAGGTGCGCGAGACTGCGGATATGGATGCCGTTGACCGTCAGCACCGTCATGGCCGTGGGGTTCGAATAGCCCTCCGCGAGTTTGCTGGGAAAGAACGGGCCGGCAACCACCACCAGCTCCTGCCGTTCCGCGCTCGGCATGGCGCCACGTTCGGTCACCAGCGGGCTGCCCATGTAGCCGAACATCCCCATCAGGCCCGCGTTGTTGTTGAGGAAGGAGGTAAACAGCGCGCTGGCGCGCGAGAACACCAGCGGTCCGTAGATGAAGTACGACGGGTACTCACCCTGCAGATCCGGAACCAGCTGCGGGCGCTGGGTGATGAGGGGCACCGATACATTGAGCGTCTTGCCATTGCGGACGATGGTCAGCGGCACATGACTGTCGTGCACGATCTTCTGGATCATGTAGCGGAAGTTGACCCGCAGTTCGCCGTTGAGATCCACCATGCCCTGGTCATCCACCGGCGTGGCGCCGATGCGCGTGATGACATCCCATTCCTTGAGCGGATAGGCGGCTGATTCTTCGTACGGCTGGTGCACGACGATGCCGGAAACCGACTTGTCGAGTTTCAGGAAAGCGCGCAGCGCCGGATTCTCCAACGTCTGCAGGTCATCGAACAGGCCCGGCTTGCCATCGTAGTGACCGTCGGCGATATCCTTGAGGAACAGCTCGATCTCCTCGTTGGGAATGATGTAGCCGATGTTCTGCGCGTCCCCGAGGCGGCTGAATGCCAGGCCGATCATCTTGTCGCCGGCGATGGCCGGGCCGCCGCTATTGCCGGGGTTGATCGCCGCGTCGATCTGGATCCGCAGACCCGAGGTCGGGTAGTTGTAGGGCACGAACTCGATGCGCGACACGATGCCCTTGGTGATCGACAGCGAGCTGCCACCGGTCGGAAAGCCGTAGGCGAGCACCGCGTCCTTGATCTGCGGCAGGGCACTGGCACGCGCCAGCGGCCCGTGGTTGGCGAAGAAGCCGTCGTCGTCCAGCTTCAGAACCGCAAGGTCGATGCCGGGCGCGACCGCTTCCACCGTCGCCGAAATCTTGTCACCGGTCCCAGCGCCCTGGATCTGTACCTGGCTGGCGTACAGCACGGCGTGCGCGTTGGTGAGGATGCGATGCCCTTCGATCACCACTCCCGAGGCCGTGATGTCGGTGGGCGCCTGCTTGGTCCAGGGCCGGTAAGGATCCGGCAGGCGCAGCGTGGCGAACACCTTCACCACCGCGTTGCCGAGATTGGCGGGAATCGCCGCCGGCGCTGCCGCCTCCTGCGCCGCGGCCGCAGGCAGCGTGCCGGACGCACCGACCAGGTAGAGGCCTGCGATCAGCAATCCAATCAGTTGGCGCTGCAGGGAAATTCGGGTCACCGTCATTATGGGTTCCTGGGAGCCGATCCGGCCAAGAATTGCAAGGGCTGCGATTCTGACAGCCTTGGGCTATCTGCGTCGAATTGACAGTTGTAAGGCCGGCACGGACACTGCCGGGAATGATTCCAGCACAAGAAGCACTGCAGCGGCTACGCGAGGGCAATGCCCGTTTCGTCTCCGACAGCCGCAGCGACATTGACGCAACCGGCAGTCGCCGCCGGATTGAGCTCGCCGCCCAGCAGTTCCCGTTTGCCATCATCCTGGGATGCTCCGACTCCCGAGTTCCAGCCGAGATCATCTTCGACCAGGGCCTGGGTGACCTGTTCGTGATCCGTGTCGCGGGTAACATCGTCGCGCCATCGCAGATCGGCAGTGTCGAGTTTGCGGCCGAACGCTACGACACCCGTCTGGTGGTGGTGCTGGGGCATTCCAGCTGCGGCGCCATCATGGCGACGCTCGAGGAGCTGGGCCGGAATTCCCGCGAACAGTCGCCGAACCTGCGCAGCATCGTCAATCGCGTACGCCCTTCGGTGCAGCCGCTGCTGTCGACGTCCCTGGCCAACGACCCGGAGGCGCTGATTCACCATGCGGTGCGCGCCAACATCCGCATGTCAGCCGATCATCTGCGTCACGGCTCGGAGATGCTGGAGCAGCTCAGTCAGACCGCGGGGCTGCTCATCGTCGGCGCCGAATACAATCTGGAAACCGGCGTCGTCGAATTCTTCGACGGCATGGATTAACGCGCAGGTTCCATCCGCAGTGGCGCCAGCGCCGGCGTCTGCAGCGTATCGCCACGCACCACCAGCGCCAGCTCCGCGCCCGCACGCGCGCTTTCAACTATTCCATGAAGCAGCGCGCGATGCATGGCCGCGAGCTCCGGTGGCGGTGAGGTTTCCTCCGGCGTCAGCAGCAGACCGCGCCGGCGCAGCCACATGCCCAGGTCCACGCGACTGGACACCATGGTGAGAAAGGCAGAGAGCAAGAGTCCGGCCAGCACCGGCATCATCCACCAGATGAAACGCGGCGCCAGCATCAGGATCACCACGCCCCAGATGATGCCGAGCAGTATCTGCCAGCGATGCCGCGCAAGCGCGTCACTGAAACTCACTCCGCGATCGCCGCGGTCCTGGGCATTCCAGGTCACGGGCCTGCCGGCCAGCGTGGTCAACACGAAAGTGGTATGGAACACCATCATCGGCGGTGCCAGCAGCATGCTGAAGATCTGCTCCAGAAGCAGGCCGAGCAGCAGCCGCGTGCCGCCGCCGAAGGCCCGACGGCGGCCACCGTTCGTGAACGCCAGGGTCGCGCCCAGCACCTTGGGCAGCAGCAGCACCACGATGGTGGCCAGCAGCAGCGCGGCGATCTCACCGTCGCGGTATTCCGGCCATACCGGGAACAGCGTGTGCGTGCCGGACTCGAAATACTGATACCCGTTGACGGCCTCCTGGCAGGTGATGATGGAACTGAGCACCAATACCGCGAACCACATCGGGGAGGTGGCGTAGGAGAGGATGCCGGTAATCATGTGCAGGCGGTTCAGCCAGTGCAGCTGCGGCATGACCAGCACACTCATGTGCTGCAGGTTGCCCTGGGCCCAGCGCCGGTCACGGGCCGCGAAGTCGATGACGTTCGACGGCAGCTCCTCCCAGCTGCCCATGAGATCCGGCACCAGCCACACCTTGTAGCCGGCGCGACGCATGAAGGCGGCCTCCACGAAGTCGTGACTGAGGATTTCCCCGCCCAGGGGCGCACTGCCCGGCAAACGCGGCAGATCGCAGTGGGCGGCAAAGGCCTGCAGACGGATGATGGCGTTGTGACCCCAGTAGTTCGCCTCCCCGAGCTGCCAGAAGGCCAGGCCGCTCGAGAGCATCGGCCCGTTGAGGCGCGCACCGAACTGCACCACGCGCGCGAACAGCGTGTCCCGCCCCACCGGCAGCGGGGCGGTCTGGATGATGCCCACATCGGGATTGGCATCCATGAGGCGCGCCAAGGTCACCAGCGCCTTGCCGGACATCACGCTGTCCGCGTCCAGGACGATCATGTGCGAATACGCCGCGCCCCAGTTGCGCACGAAGTCAGCGATGTTCCCGGACTTGCGTCCGACGTTCTGCGCGCGCCGTCGATAGAAGATACGGCCCTGGCCGCCGTGCTTGGCGACCAGCCCGCGCCAGGCGGCCTCCTCGGCCGCTCCGATTTCACTGCGGCGGGTGTCCGACAGAATGAACAGATCGAACGCCGCGCTTTCGGCCTGCCTGGCCAGCGAACTCCAGATGGCATCCAGACCCGCGGTGGTGCGCCGCGGATCCTCGTTGTACACCGGCATGACGAGCGCAATGCGACTGTGGATGGCGAGCCCATCGGCGTCATGCGCCTGCATCACGCTGCGATCTCCGCCCCTCAGGCGGATGACGAAGCCTGCAATGGCGGTCCAGAAGGCGCCTGCGATCCAGGTGAAGAGTCCGAAGAACAGCACCAGGCTCATCGCCTCCAGCACCGTCAGGCTGTTGGCGCGCAGTATGTCCAGCATCAGCAGGCTCGCGAGCAGGCTCGTGGTCAGGGTGAGACCGAAGAACAGCAGACGGCGACGACGCGCAGTGGCATCCATCATGTGGTGAGTTGGTACGTCCAGGTCTCGGACAGCGACTCGCCGTACAGTTGCAGAAAGCAGTGCATGTCGACGGTGTCGTGCAGATGCGCCGGCACGACCAGGAAGGTCACCCGCCACACGCCGTTCTCCATCACCCGTTGAACGGTCACGTTCTCCGTGGTACCGCCATTGACGGTGAGCAGCGCCTTCAGGGGCTGGGAAGCATCCAGGTCATCGAGATCGCCGCCCGCGAAATCAATGATGACGCGGCGCGCATCGCTGTGCGCGAGATCACGCTGCTCGTCAGGGGTCGCGGCCGTGATGCGCGTGGCGATCGCCTTCGCGCCCGGCGGCCACATCGGCGAATCCAGATGTGCCGACAGTAGGTAAGAGAACTTCAGCTCCTTGCCGGCGGTGACGGCCTGTTCGGGCACCCAGTAAAGGGCAATGTTGTCGTGGATCGCCTCGTCGGTCGGAATCTCGACCAGCTCGGCGCCACCCTTGCCCCAGTCTCCCAGCGGCTGGATCCAGTAGCTCGGGCGGCGCTGGAAACGCGCCACGGGATCCTGGTAGTGCGTGAAATCGCGGTCGCGTTGGATGAGTCCGAAGCCACGCGGCTGCTGGTCCATGAAGCGGTTGATGCGCAGTTCACGCGGATTGTTCAGCGGCCGCCACAACCATTCCCCCGACCCGGTCTGCGCCATGAAGCCGTCGCTGTCATGCACCTGGGGTCGATAGTCATCGAAGCGATGACCCGCCGGATCCGCGCCGAACAGGAACATCGAGGTCAGCGGGGCGATCCCCAGCTTCTGGATGCTGCGGCGCGGATACAGGGTACTGGCGACTTCAACCTGGGTGATGCTGCCCGGCCGCACCTTGAACTGATAGGCACCGCTGATGCTCTCGCTGTCGAGCAGAGCGTACAGCGTGAGCGTGCGCTGTTCCGGATCGGTGGGCCGCACCAGCCAGAAATCCGTAAACCAGGGAAACTCCTCGCCGGCCTTGGAGGCAGTGTTGATTGCCAGGCCGCGCGCGGTCAGCCCGTAATCCTGGTTGCGCCCCAGCACCCGAAAGAACGAAGCCCCCAGAAATACGATCAGCTCGTCCTTGTAACCCGGGGAGTGCAATGGGTAGTGGATGCGAAAGCCTGCATAGCCCAGATCCCGTGGCAATTTGCCCGGCTGGCGCACGACCTTGCCGAAATCGAACCACGTGGGATTGTAGGGCACCGGGTGGGCCACGCCGTCCACCACTTCGGAAATCCCCACGCGCCGGTCGAAGTTGAAGCCACGATGGAAGAACTGCACCTCATAAAGCGACTGGTTGCGCCACAGCGCATCGGCGCGCCGGAAGTGGATGCTCTGGTACTGATCGTAGGTCAGGTGGGCAATGCTGTTCGGCAGCTTGGCGGAGCCCGGCTCGTAGGGCTTCTGCGACCGCGCCCGGGCCATAGCCTCGACATCGGCAAAGCCGAACCCGGAATCGGGGCCCGCCTGGGTCGGGCTTGGTGCCTGGACCTGGGCGGGGGCCGTCACCACGCCCGACGCCGAACTGCCACCGGCCGCGGCCAGGGTACGGTCGAGCATTCCCGACAGCCCCTCCCGAGGACGCTTGCTGCTGCCTGGCGCCGATGGAGCGCGCGAATGGTCGCCCAGAACATAGGCGCCCACCAATGCCAACACCGCGAACCCGCCGACTATCCAATGACGCGCACGCACTCGAATCTGTCCTTAGTGAAAAGTCGGAAATCGCTGGGCCACACGGCGCCCAGCGTAAGTATATGTTACGCAGTAACAGTTGGAGCCGGGCGGCGGATCAGGACGTTCTGGGCCTGCCAACGCTGGGCGGGGTCCATGTCCACCAGGAAGCGAACCTCTCCCGCAATCAGCGTCGCCACCGGCAGCCCGTCACGATACAGCACCCGATTGGCAGTTAACGCCGGCACCCGCGGTCCTGGTATCAGAAAACCAGTCAGATTGAGCGGGTCGACCGCCGACAAGGAGATCTCCTGGCCCTGAAGCGGCTTACGCCGGATCTCGCGCAGGGCGCCGACGGCCTCCGGAAGCGCGTATTGTTCGCCTGACATCCCGGCGATGAAGCGCCCGCCGCGCAACTCCCCGCGCGCCTCGAGACGACGCAGACAACCGACCAGTTCGCGCCAGGGCGGCAGCCATGCCGCCTCGGCACGCGACAGCTGCCAGCAGACGACACCCCAGCGTTTGAGGAGCGTTCGCACTATCTGTTCGACGACCGCCTCGCGCGGCTCGCCGTTGCCACGGCGTACCCAGGACCAGCGCCCGGAGTCGGCCATGCCGAACAACGACACCCGGCGCCGGCCGCGCATACCGTTCGCGCGCCGCCGATCGGCGGGCAGCAGCAAGGCACGAAGTCCGGCGAAGCTGTCCGAATTGGCGAGCCCCATCGCCACCAGTTCCGCCAGCGCCTCTTCGACCTGCACCGGAAGCAGCCGCGTGACCTCCACCAGCTCGTCAAAGAAGCTCGCGCCGTGCTGGGCCAACACAGCCGCGACTGCGGCAGCGCCGGAGCTGAGTGCGGGTTGCGGTTGCGCGCCCAGGGCGGACCAGAATTTTAGGTTGCGGCGCGCGAGCAGCGCGATCGGCGTCGCCCGTACCGGCGCCACGGCGTGCACTCCGGCCTCGCGTGCCGGCTCACCGATCCGCGCCCAGACGTAGCGTCCGGCCAGGCAGTGCTCATCCAGCCACGACGGCTCATAGCCGTTGATGCGCGCGGGCAGGACATCACTCTCCCAGGCGCCGGCTGCGACCTCGGTGCCCTCGAGCTGGTCGAGCACCATCAGCATGGCATCCGGTCCTTGCATGCGCGTCGCCGGCGTCACGCGCTGCCAGTCGAACAGAAAACGCAGAAAGTCGCGCAGGGCCACCGGTTCGATCTCGGCACGAAGGCTGCGCACCGTGTAACGGTGGATACGCGCGAGCAGCCGCCGCTCGCACCACTCGTCCTCCCTGGTGCCGGCGCTGAACTGGCCGCGCATGACCACGCCCTGGGTCTGCAGTTGCAGCAATGCACTCTCGAGCTCACTGCGCCCGACCTGGGGCAGCGTCGCCGCCAGCGCCGTCACCGTCACCGGGCCCAGACCATCCAGGCGGCTTTGCACAATCCCCGCCAGCGCTTCGGTGCGCGCCGGCGTGGCGGACCACAGCGCGTCGAACTGGGCGCGGCGGTCGCTCGCCACCCACAAGGAGCCTGCGGGATGATCGAGGCGCACGGCCCGCGATGCAGCGACCAATCCCGCGATCAATCCGGTCCAAGTCGGATTGGCGGCAACCTCTGACTCGGTGAGATAGCCCATCCAGGTGAGCGCGTCGTGCAGTTCATCGGCACTTTGCGCGTCGGGCCAGGCCTCCTCGCGCACCGTGGCGATGGCCTGCGGATCCAGCCGTCCGATGTCCGCCGCCGCGCCGGGATCCAGCCAGCGCCGGCTCATCACCGCCTGGGTGCGCCGCTCCTCCAGCGGCGCATCGTCCAGGAAGGCATAGGGTCGCGCAGAGAGCACTTCGAGCGCCAGCGGCGAGGGCTCGGTGAGATCACGCGCGATCACCTTAAGCGAACCTGACTCGAGGCGCCTGAGGATGGCGAGCCAGCGCTCTGCATCCATCGCCTCGCGCAGGCAGTCCGCGATGGTCTGTCGCACCAGCGGGTGGTCGGGAATCTCGATCTCTCCCGGCAGGTTCTCGGCACAGGCGACCTGGTCCGGGAATACCGCGGCCAGGAGATCCTCGGCATTCATGCGCGCGATCGGCGGTGGCACCTTGCGCCCGCCGCGAAAGCGCGGCAACGCCAGGCCGATCGCCGCCGCCCAGCGCCAACGGGTCATGAACATCGGCGCCGCGCACAATGCCTGGGTGAGGATGTGCGCAGCGGTGTTCGAATGCAGATAGTGCGCAACTTCGGCGAGCTCGAAACTGTGCGCGGTGGTCAGCGACAGCAGCAGCGCATCCTCGGTTGCCGCGGCCTGCAGCTCGAAGTTGAACTGGCGGCAGAAACGCTTGCGCAGCGCCAGACCCCAGGCGCGGTTGATCCGGGCGCCGAACGGCGCATGCAGCAGCAGCTGCATGCCGCCGGCCTCGTCGAAGAAGCGCTCCAGCACGATCGTGTCCATCGTAGGCAGGCAACCCAGGGCCGCATGGGCCGCCGCCAGGTACTCAATCAGCTGGTCGGCCGCGGCCGCTTCGATTCCCGCGGCCTGCTGCACCCAATCACACGCCCCGGTACCCAGCCGTGCGCCGATGGCGGCCCGCAGCTGTGACACCGCGCCGGACAGTTCCCAGGTACGCCCCGGCGCCTCGCCCAGCCAGAAAGGAATACTCGGCGGCTGCCCCTTTGCGTCTTCCACGCGCATGACGCCGCGTTCGACGCGCAGCACGCGGTAGGAGGCATTGCCCAGCTGGAAAATATCCCCGGCGTTGCTCTCGACGGCGAAATCCTCATTCACGCTGCCGACCACCAGCGCCTCGGGCTCCAGCATCACCCGGTAATCAGCCGTGTCGGGGATGGCGCCGCCGCTGGTGAGAGCGGTGAGCCGAGTACCCCGCCGGGCACGCAGCTTGTGATTGACCGAGTCGTAGTGGATGAGCGCGCCGCGCCGGCCGCGGCGCGTGCTGAAACCGTCGGCCAGCATGCGCACGGTCGCCGTGAAGTCGGCGCGCGATAGTCCGGCGAACGGCAGTGCCCGCTGCACCAGCTCATACAGCTCGGTCTCGTCGCACTCGCCACAGGCCACTTCGGCCGCGATCTGCTGGGCCAGCACATCAAGCGTGCCATCGGGCACCTGCAGCACGTCGAGCTGCCCGGCCCGCACCGCCAGCAGCAGCGCCGTGCACTCCACCAGATCATCGCGCGACAGCGGGAATAGTCTGCCCTTGGAGACTCCCCCCACCGCGTGGCCCGAGCGTCCCACGCGCTGCAGGAAGGCATTGATGGAGCGCGGCGAGGCAATCTGGCACACCAGATCCACGTCGCCGATGTCGATTCCCAGTTCCAACGATGCCGTTGCCACCAGCACCTTGAGCTCGCCATTGCGCAGGCGCTGTTCGGCCAGGTGGCGCTTTTCACGCGCCATGCTGCCGTGGTGCGCCATGACGTACTGTTCGCCCAGCCGCAGCGACAGCTGCCGGGCGAGCCGTTCAGTCATCTTGCGGGTGTTGACGAATACCAGCGTCGTGCGATGCGCCGTGGCCAGCAGCGCAAGCCGCTCGTAGACCAGCGTCCAGGCGTCCCCGGACATCACCGCCTCCAGCGGCACGCCGGTCAGTTCCAGCTGCAGATCGCGCGCGCGGGTGTGGCCGGCGTCGATCACTTCGCAGTCGCACTCAGGGCCGGTGAGAAAGCGCGCCACAGCTGCGATCGGGGTTTGCGTGGCCGACAGACCGATGCGCGTCAGCTTGCCCGAGAGGGCCGCCAGACGCTCCAGCGACAGTGCAAGGTGGGCGCCGCGCTTGTTGCCCGCCAGCGCGTGAATTTCATCCACGATGACGCTGCGGGTGCTCGCCAGCATCGCGCGGCCGGATTTCGATCCCAGCAGGATGTACAGCGACTCCGGAGTCGTCACGACGATGTGGGGCGCCTGCCGCCGCATCCGCGCCCGCTCGGCCTGGGGCGTATCGCCGGTGCGCACGACGGTGCGGATCTCGACATCGGGCAGGTTCAACCGCGCCAGTTGCGCACGGATGCCCGCCAGGGGCGCCGCCAGGTTGCTCTCGATGTCGTTGGACAATGCCTTCAGCGGCGACACATAGACTATGCGCGTCTCATCCGGAAGGGTTCCTGCCTGGCCCTCGCGGATCAGCTCATCCAGCGCCGCGAGGAAGGCGCTGAGAGTCTTGCCCGACCCGGTGGGCGCGGCGACCAGGACGTTGCGCCCGGCCTGGATGGCGGGCCACGCCTGTTCCTGCGCCGGGGTCGGCGCCGCAAAGCGGCTGCGAAACCAGGCGGCGACCGCCGGATGAAATCCGTCCAGCGTGCTCATGGGGGCGGCAACGCGACCTGCGGTCCCGGGACATCAAGCTCGCTGGCCAGCACCGCCACGATCAGTTCGTGGTCCTCGCGCTGCGGCAGGCCGGACACCGCGATGGTGCCCACGCACCCCGTGCCGCGCAGCAGCAGCGGGAAGCAGCCGCCGTGCGCGGCATGGTCACGCTCCTCCAGCCCGTATTTTTCGCGCAGCGTCGTCTGGCGGCGCGCCAGTTCCAGCCCTACCGCATAGGAGCTGCGATGAAAGCGCAGCACGACGTTGCGCTTGCGGCGGGCCCATTCGGCATTGTCCGGTGTGGTGCCCGGCATGGCGTTGAAGAACAGCTGCTGCGCACCGAGCCAGATGTCGAGAGTGACCGCGGCGGCCCGCGCCATGGCGGCCTCGCGCAGCCGCGAGCCCAGGCGCCACGCCGCGGCAGCGTCGAACTTTTCGAACTGCAGGCGCGCTTCCTGCGTGGCGATAGCCGCGAGATCCTGCTCCAGGCTCATGCGTGTTCAGCCCCGGCGCACGTCGCTGTACTGGATGGTGGGTTCCACATTGGTGAAGTTCACGATGTCCGAGGTGATCGCCGGGGCATGCGGCGGGAAGACCTTCTGAAAGGCCTCCATGGACTCAAAGCTCAACACCGTGATGACGGCGTACTCGGGCTTGGAACCCGGAGCCGCCCCGCCCGTGCCCTGCTGCACCAGCACATCCTTGAGCGCCGCACCCAGCAGCTTCCTGACCAGCGGGATGTGCTGGTCGAGGTAGTAGTTCATGTTGAACTTGATGGCGTCGGAATTCCGGTACAGGACGTTGACGGTGATCATTGGGGGTTCCTGGTTGTTTCAAATCCTTGGGGATTACGGCCGGCGAACTTCAGCACCAGATTCGCCAGGCCATCATAGTCGCCATCGAAGTGATGGCCCCCGGACAATTGGACGGTGCCGGCGGTACCCGGGGGGAAATCTGTGCACAGTGAATCCTTATCCCCGGTACCGAACACACATAGTGTCTTAACGCGCGACAGCTTCTGATATTCGGGCAGAATCGGCAGTCCCGATGACGGCCCCACCCAGTTCGCCAGGTGGAATTCGAAGGCCGCATTGCGTCCCAGGCTCAGCAGTGTCGTCGTCAGGATCATGTTGCGCGCGGCCGGTGGCAGGCGGTTCACGGCGAAGGGCAGCACGTCGGCGCCCTGCGAATAGCCGATCAAGAGCGCCCGATGCCGGTTCCAGTCCTTGGCGTAGTAGTCGAGTGTGCGGTCCAGGTCGTGCGCCAGCCCATCCGGGGTGCGTGCGGTCCAGAAGTAACGCAGGGTGTCCCAGCCCACCACCGGTATGCCGCGTTCAGACAGTGAGCGCGCGACCTGCTGGTCGAGGCCCGCCCAGCCGCCATCCCCGGAGAGCAGCACCGCGAACAGATCGTCATTGCCGGTGCCGGCCGCCGGCACCTCCACCAGCGGCAGATCCTTCAGAGTCAGCGGCGCGACCGGCCGCGCCGCGCGCGAGTCTACAGTCACGGCGTCGAGCGCCGCATGCAGCTGCTTGCTCCACAGCCGCGGATCAGCGAAGTCGTGCTCGACACCGGGGATGAGCGAAATCTGGGCGTTGCGGGTGCTGTGGATGAAGGCCGCGGCCGCGGGCGCCGGACAGACGCTGTCGGCGGTGCCATGGACATCGACCCAGTGCAACGCGAGCTTCGGGTCGGGCAGGAGTTTCAGCCCCATGCCGTCGGGGCGTCGCTCAAAGTGAACCCCTTGTCCCTTGCAGAACGGGATGGGGGTTTCGTAGTCCGGAGTGAAGCCCAGGGTGAGGATGCCGGCGAACAGACCCGCAGGTGCCTGCGCGGCCGTGGCATAGGCCAGGGTGGCGCCTGCCGAATAGCCCGCCAGCACCGGGGTGATGTAGGTCGGTAGGCGATAGTAGGCCTGCACATAGTGGCTGAGGTTCTCCAGGTCCCCGTCGGCAAAGAAGCACTCGCCGTGACCGTCGGTAAAACTGGCCAGCAGCGCCGGTTCATCCAAGCCCAGGACCAAAGCCCCATGGGCCTGCAGTACCTTGGCCATCCGGTCGGTGTCGTCCTGCCAGCCACCATCTCCTGACAGCAACAGGACCACTTCCTGCACATTTCCCGTCGGGTGGTACACCGTCACGGACTTGAAGCGCCCATGCGACAGCACTTCTGTTGCAGTGCGGGTACAGGAGACGGTGAAGGCACCCGCCACCAGCGCCAGCAATAAGAGATGGGCCAGGTTCATCGTGCCGCCGCGTCGCTCACGCATGGAGAGGGGGCCGCCTTATGTAAAATACAAGTCAAAGGCGGATATCCACCCGGGAGCCCGATTGAATACATCGGATGAGCACTCATTATCGTTCAGCGGGGACGTCGCCTTCAACGGCGCTACCTGGTCCACAGATCAAAAATGGCGAGCCGGCAGCGCACGGCCGATCATGGTAATGTGCCGGCGCTTAATCCAGCCCCTTTGAAGGCCAAAAAAGAGCATGTCAACCGACGTTATCCAGACCGCCAAGCCACCACTGATCGTACTCAATGCCGCGATCTTCACCTTGACGGCACTCGTCACGCTGATCGCCGTGCCCTGGTACGGCATCGTGCACGGATACTCGGCGGGCATCTGGGCCTTCGCGCTGTTCTTCCTGGTCGCCAATGAAATGTCCATCACCGCCGGCTATCACCGGCTGTGGGCGCATCGGGCCTATGAAGCGCACTTCATCATGCGCGCGCTGTACTTGGTATTCGGCACGATGGCGCTGCAGAACAGCGCCTTCGTGTGGTGCAGCGGCCATCGCCGCCACCATCTGCACGTCGACGACAACGATAAGGACCCCTACTCCGCCGGTCGCGGCTTCTGGTTCTCGCACATCGGCTGGATGCTGCGCGATTACCCGAGCGGTGAAGTGGACTTCTCGAATATTCCGGACCTGAAGCGCGACCAGCTGCTGGCGTTCCAGCATCGCTACTATGCCGTGCTCGCCATCGCCATGAATTTCGGCCTGCCGATCCTGGTGGGCTGGGCTTTCGGTGACATCGTGGGCGCCGTGCTGCTGGCTGGTGTCGCACGCCTGGTCGTGAGCCACCACTTCACTTTCTTCATCAATTCCCTGGCACATATGTGGGGCTCGCGGCCGTATTCCGAGGAAAACACGGCGCGGGACAATGCGGTGCTGGCGCTGGTGACCTTCGGTGAGGGCTACCACAACTTCCACCACATCTTCGCGCATGACTACCGCAATGGTGTGCGCTGGTGGCAGTGGGACCCGACCAAATGGCTGATTGCCGCCTGCCAGTACCTCGGTCTCGCGCGGCGCCTGAAGCGCACGCCGGCTTTCCAGATCCAGCGCGCGTTGCTGGCCATGCAGCTGAATCGCGCCCAGCAGATGCTGGCCAAGATGCCCGAAGCGCATCGTCCGCCGACGCACATCGACCAACTGCGCCACAAGATCGCGCAGGAATATGAGGCTCTGGCCACCGCGGTCGCCGACTGGACCCGCGTCAAGGAACAGTGGCTGGAAGAGAAGAAGCGCGCGGTCATCGAACATTGGGAACAGGCGAGCTTCCAGACCCGCTTGCGCGAGATCGAGGAGCGTCTGAAGGTCCAGCGTCGCCGGCTGCGCACACTGCATGCCGAGCTGGCCTGAAGCGAAGGCCACGCACATAAAAAGTATTGCTGAACACCCCCGCCGCAAGCGGGGGTTTTTACATCCGGCGTAAGGTCCTCACATGGGTCGCATTTTCGAAGTCAGAAAGGCCACGATGTTCGCGCGCTGGAACCGCATGGCCAAGCAGTTCGCGCGCATCGCCAAGGACATCACCATGGCCGTCAAGGCCGGCGGCCCGGATCCTGCGGGGAATCCGAGCCTGCGCCGCGCGGTGCAGAACGCGCGCGCCGTGAACATGCCCAAGGACAAGATCGAATCAGCCATCAAGCGCGCCTCGGGGCGCGATGCCGCCAACTATCAGCAAGTGCTGTACGAAGCCTATGCGCCGCACGGCATCGCGCTGCTGATCGAGACCGCCACCGACAATCCGGTGCGCACCGTCGCCACGGTGCGCAATCTGGTCACCAAGAATGCCGGCAACTTGGCAACCAGCGGCAGCGTCAGCTTCCAGTTCCGCAAGATGGGGGTGTTCCGCCTGGATCCGACCGGCATCGATCATGATGACCTGGAGCTGTACCTGATCGACCATGGCCTGGATGAAATGGGCGACAGCAGCGGTGAGAAAGGCGAACCGCAACTGGTGATTCGCTGCGCGTTCGCGGATTTCGGCAGGCTTCAGGAAGCCCTGGAGGCGCGCCGCCTGACGCCGATCTCCGCGGAGCACGAGTATCTGCCGACGGTACCGGTGGAATTGCCGGAAGCACAGGCCACCGAGGTGCTGGCACTGGTCGACCGGCTCGAGCAGGAAGACGACGTCCACAGCGTCTTCCACAATCTGGGCTGACGCCGCCTCAGTCCGGCGTGGGCACCATCTGGCCCACCAGCGCGTCCTCGAAGCCAAAACGGGTCATGTCCTGCACCCGCTGCGGAAACAGCACACCATCCAGGTGGTCCACCTCGTGCTGCACCACCCGGGCATGGAAGCCCTCCACGGTACGTTCGAAGGATTCTCCATACCGGTCAAGTCCGCTGTAGTGCAGCCTGCGGTAGCGCGGCACCACGCCGCGCAGCCCCGGCACGGACAGGCACCCCTCCCAGCCCTCCTCCAATTCCTGCCCCAACGGGTCCAGCATTGGATTGATCAGCACCGTGAACGGAATCGGCGTCACGTGGGGATAGCGCGGATTTTCCTTCACTTCGAAAATCACCACCCGCAGGCTGACGCCGATCTGCGGCGCAGCGATCCCCGCGCCATTGAGCGCCCGCATGGTGTCCTCCATGTCGGCCAGCAGCTCGTTCATCTGCGTCGCATCAAACACGCCGACCGGCTCGGCCACCTGGCGCAACAGCGGATGCCCCATTTTCAATACTGGTCTGACAGCCATGGATGGGATAATACTTCAACATGAAACACACAACCCGGTCTGGCGCCGCCTTCAGCCTTGCGACACTGCTGCTGGGAGTTGCCGCCATGGCGGCCGATGCCGCTCCCCGAAACATCGTGGTCTTCGGCGGCACCGGCAGCATCGGCCAGCGGATCGTGAAGGAGGCGCTGACCCGCGGCGATAAAGTGACCGTGGTGGTGCGCGATACCGCCGCCAGCACCCTGACGCCGGATGCCAGCCTGACGATGGTCAAGGGCGATGTACTGGACGCGGCCGACGATGCCCGCCTGATCAAGGGCGCCAATGCCGTCGTCTGCGCCGTCTCCTTCCGCAAGCCACCGGATCCGGCCGGCTATCGCAAGGCGGCCATCGCGCTGATCACCGCGCTGCACGACGCCGGGGCGGCCGCGCCCCACCTGATCTTTGTCGGCGGGGCCGGCAGTCTGGAGGTGAAACCCGGAGTGTTGCTGATGGACAGCATGCCCGCGGCCTACCGCGGCGAATTGCTGGGACAGAAGGAGGCGCTGGAATACCTGCGCACGGTGAAGGATGCGCCCTGGACCTACTTCAGTCCGGCCGGCAGCATCAAAGCGGGTATCCGCACCGGGCACTTCCGCCTGGGGGGCGACAAGCTGGTCGTGGATGGGTCCGGCCAGAGTCTCATTTCGATGGAGGACTACGCCGTAGCCGTACTCGATGAAATCGACACGCCGTCGCACCTGCGGCGGCGCTTTACCATCGGCTACTGAGCTTCAGGCGACCGAGCGCTCGGCCGACTGCACGGTGTTGTAGAGCAGCATGGCGATGGTCATCGGACCGACGCCGCCGGGTACCGGGGTGATGGCCGAGGCCTTCTGGCGCACGCCTTCGAAATCCACGTCACCCACGATACGGCCGTCTGGCAGACGGTTGATGCCCACATCGATCACCACCGCACCCGTGCGCACCATCTGCGGAACAATGAGGCCCGGGACACCGGCCGCCACCACCAGGATGTCGGCCAGCATGGTGAACTCACCCAGGTCGCGGGTCTTCTTATGGCAGATGCAAACCGTGGCTTCCTGCTGCATCAGCATCAGGGCCATCGGCTTGCCGACGATGTTACTGGCACCGACGACCACGACATTGCGGCCCTCGACCGGGATTTTTTCGTGTTCGAGGATCTTTTGCACCCCGTACGGCGTGCAGGGCGGGAACACGGTGTTGCCGGTCACCAGGCCACCGACGTTGTACAGATGGAAGCCATCCACGTCCTTGTGGAAGTCGATGCGCTCCAGCACGCTGTGGACGTCGATCTGCGGCGGCAGCGGCAACTGCACCAGGATGCCATGGATGGTGGGATCGGTATTAAGCGCGTCGATGCGGCTGAGCAGCTGGTCCTGGGTGGCCGTCACCGGCATCTCAACCAGTTCCGAGCGGATACCCACGTCCTTGCAGGCCGTGACCTTGTTGCGGACGTAGACCTGGGAGCCAGGATCGCTGCCGACCAGAATGACCGCCAGTCCCGGCCGTACGCCGTGCTGCTGCTGCAGGCGCAGGATACGTTCTTTCTGTTCACCCCGGATTTTCGCGGCAATGGCCTTGCCGTCTATGATTCGTGCGCTCATTCAGTCCTTGGTCCGCTTCGCCCCCCCACCGGGGCGGCACATTATAGCGGCTTGATGTGGAATACCCGCTCGGCGTTGCGGTGATAGAGCTGCGCTTTGTCCGCGGGACTCAAGTCCATGCCATCCATGAAGGCCACGGCGGGCGCCGAGGGCTGGTAGGGGTAGTCGATGGCCCACATGACATTGTCGATGCCCAGCTTCTTGATCGAGTACTCGAGCGCCAGGGGATCTTCGACGCCCGAGGTGGTGATCACGAAATTGCGCTGGAAATATTCGGCCATGGTGAGACTGGTCTTGGGCGCGCGGCCGATGGTCTGTGAACGGCTGTTCATGAAGGTGATGCGCCAGATCCAGAAATGCACCGCCTCGCCCATATGGCCGATGCAGATCTTGAGCTTCGGGAAGCGGTCGAAGAGTCCGGAGGCCATCATGCGCACCACGTGGGTGGCGACCTCCACGCCATAGGCCCACATCGCCGAATCCATGCCGTAATGGCCCATGGGCCCTTTGAGACCATCGGCGGGGCCGCGCGGATGGATGTAGATGCAGCGGTTCAGGGACTCGGCGGCCTCGAGTATGGGCCAGTACTTCGGGTCATCCAGGTATTCGCTGTTGGTGTGCGAGTTGAGAATGAAGCCATTGAGCTTGAGGTCGCGGATGGCACGCTCCATCTCGCGTACCGCGCGCCGGGGTGCCTGCGGGGCGAAGGCCGCAAGACCCGCGAAGCGGGTGGGATGCCGACCGATCACTGCCGCAAGGCGGTCATTGGCCAGGGTGGCAAGCTCGCAGGCCGTGTCGGCATCAAACATCTGCACGCCCGGGGCGGTCAGGGACAAGAGCTGCATGTCCACGCCGTTGGCATCCATGTCCTGCAGGCGCCGGTCCTCGAGATCGAGCAACCCGTCCAGGAACTTCATGGTCCCGTAGCCGCCCTGGGAATCGTAGACGCCGCGCATCAGCGGCAGGTCCGAGCTTTCCCCGGGGGCGCGCGCCACCTGCTTGAGTCCCTCGGCCACTTCCGGAATCGAGAATGCCTCCTCGACCGCGATCCTGCGCATTTTCATGAGTCAGCTCCGTGTCTGGTCCCGCCTGCCAGGGGGCGACGATACACCCTTCAACCCCCGGCCAGGATCCGCGCCTTGATGGACTCGTATTCGCTGTCGGTGATGAGCTTGGAGTCAAGCATCTGCTTGGCCTCCTGAAGGCGCTTGACGGCATCGGAGGAGGTGGCCGGCGTGGCACCGCTTGCTGCCTGGCTGATCTGCATGCCACCGGAGCGCGCGCGCAGCTCCTCCAGCTCGCGGATGCGCCGCTTCTCGCGCCAGGCCTGGTCCTGGGCCTGACAAATCCTATAGACGGCCTGCGCCTGCTCCTTGCGCAACCCATTAATGTTAAGCACCCGGGTACCGGCCTGGGCATTGATGGCGAGGTCGGTCGCCTGATCGGCCCGGATCACCAGCTCGGCGCTGAAAACGCCCACCCGCAGGCTGACCTCGGAGAGGTCCTGCCAGCGCAGGTTGATGACGTCGTAACCGCTGACCAGGTGGCGCACCAGCCAGATCAGGCGGCCGCTGGTGGCCGCCACCAGCATCCGGCGTCGGGTCAGTGCGAACAGGCGCCGCTGCGTGGCCCAGGCCTCGACGTTCTCGCCGGGGATCAGGATGGAATGCAGGTCCGCCAGCGCCTTCTCCAGGCCCGGTTCATTGAGCTCCGCGTTCGAGTCGAGCATCATGGGTCACCGCTTACCAGGGGGCCCCATCATGCCCGAAGTCGTGCGCTTTCCGGATATACCGCTCTACCAGGGGTGGGGAGCGCCGCACCGTGCCGAGTCCGACATCCGTGACCTGGAGGTGGTGCAGGGCGCCATTCCGGCGCAGCTGTCGGGCACGCTGTATCGCTGCGGGCCGGACCGCCAGTACCCTTCGCGCTCGGTGCACGAGACCTTCATCGACGGCGAGGGCATGGTGCACATGTTCCGCATCGCCGACGGCCGCGCCGACTATCGCAATCGTTGGGTGCGCAACGAGCGCTTCGTGCTGCAGGAGGCCGCGCGCCGTTCCCTGTTCGGCCGCTACCGCAATCGCTACACCAATGACCCCGCCGTGGCCGGCAAGAGCAACGGCACTGCCAATACCAACGTCGTGTGGCACGGGCGGCGGCTGCTGGTGCTCAAGGAGGATTCGCGCCCGATCGAGGTGGATCCGGACACGCTCGCGACCCGGCGGGAGTTCGACTTCGGCGGAGCACTGAAGTCGGTCAGCCTGACGGCGCATCCAAAGCTCGACCTGCATCGCAATGAGCTCATCGCCTTCTCGTACCAGGCCCAGGGCGATGCCACGCTCGACTGCGTCATCTACATCGCCGATGCCGACGGCCGCATCGTGCACGAAACGCCGCTGCAGATGCCGTACCCGGGGATGGTTCACGACTTCGCGGTCACTGACTCGCACATCGTCGTGCCCTTCTTCCCGCTGATCACCGATCTTACGGTCATCAAGGCCGGAGGACCGTACTACCAGTGGCACCCCGACCAGAATAGCTACTACGTCGTGGTGCCACGTCGTGGCAGCGCGCGCGAGGCACGCTGGTTCAAGGGCCCCGCGGTCAGCGCCGGGCATATGATGAATGCGGTGACCGAAGGCGACACGGTGCACCTGGATCTGTGCCTCTACGAGGGCAACTGCTTCGACTTCTTCCCCAGCCGTGACGGCTCGCCGTTCAAGCCTGCGCCACCGCTGCTGACGCGAATGAGCTTCAATCTCGGCACCGAACAGCTCGTGATGCGCCGCCTGATGGGCGCGGCCTGCGAGATGCCGAAGATCGATGACCGCTGGATGGGCAAGCCCTATCGCTATGGTTATGTGATCTGCCGTCCGCCGGACGCGGTGGCGGGCGCGGTGGGCATGGGTGCCATCGGCCGCTTTGACCACCACAACGGATCGCTCGCCACCTGGTCTCCGGGGCCTGACAGCGGGGTCCAGGAGCCGATATTCGTGCCGCGCGGCCCGGGGGCCGCCGAAGGTGAGGGCTACCTGCTGGTGCTGGTGAACAGGCTGGCACAACTGCGCAGTGACCTGGCGATTCTCGACGCACAGGATTTGCAAGCCGGTCCGGTGGCGCTGGTGCGGCTGCCGACCCGCGTGCGCTCCACCTTCCATGGCATGTGGGTTCCCGCAGAAACCCTGACCTCCGGCCGCTACAACGTCTAGCCCGCTGCCAGCTCGCGCACGCAGGCCGCGCACAGGCAGGCTGCGCCCGCGCGCGGCGGCAGCGGCGGAAACGGCTGGTCCATGCACCAGCAATGAGCGTCTGCGTTGAGCGCGACCGCGCAACCGTTGGGCCGTCCGCACCGCGGACAGCGCTGCGGCTGCAGCGGCGCGGCGGCCGCCGCGTCTAAACCGCCGCCGTCACCACGATCTCTACTTTCCATTCAGGCTTGGCCAGTTTGGCCTCTACGGTGGCGCGGGACGGCGCGCTTGGGGCGACCCACTTGTCCCACACCGAGTTCAGCCCGGCATAGTCGGCCATGTCAGCCAGATAGATCTGCACCATCAGGATGCGGGACTTGCTGCTGCCGGCCTCGGCCAGCAGTCTGTCGATGCTCGCCAGCACTTCGGCGGTCTGCGCCTCGATGGTGCCGGCACCGCCGACCGCCACCTGGCCGGCCAGGTAAACGGTGCCCGCGTGGATGCTGGCTTCACTGTAGCGCGCACCGGCGTGCAGTCGCTTGATTTCCGACACCTAGCGCGCAACCTCGAGCAGGGTCTTGGGACGCTTGGCAGCAATCAGCAGCAGCATGCGCGCCGCGCCCGACGGCGCCCGACGGCCCTGCTCCCAGTCCTGCAGCGTGCGCACCGACACACCCAGCAGATTGGCAAATTGGGACTGCGACAGCCCGGCCTTGTCGCGGATTCCCGAGATCATTGCCACGACGGCCTTGCGACCTGCTGCACCACGTTTTGTCTGTGCCATTCAGTTCCTCCATGAACTTTTTTCGGCGGCATAAGGTACCAGATTGCACCCCGTTCAGGCGATGCACATGTCATCTTCCCTCAGGAAATTCCGACTTGCTGCGGCAAAGCATCGGTGATGGTTAACAATCTAACCGTTGCGTACCACCAGATACAGCAGCGACCAACATTGCGCGCAGCTGACGTCCTACGGAGCCTTGATTGTCAGGGCGAGCACTCCTGCGGTGACCAGGCCGATGCCCAGCCAGTCCTGGCCGGACGGCCGATCTGCAGCGCACGGAAGTAACATATCCACGAGGCGCCGCGACCAATTCTGCGAGCAGCACCAGGATCAGCACGGTGCGCAGCAGCGTCGCCAGATCGGCATCGACTCTGACCACGCCGAGTGATGGCGCTCGTCACTCCCGCCAGATCCATGTCGCTGTGGGTCACGGCCAGCGGTCGGCGAGTGACTTCAACTTCAAGTGCTGCGCACGCCGCCAGCATCTGGCCCGTGACGCGACTCGAGCATGCCGATCAGGCGCATGGGGACCTCAGGAATGGGGATGCTGGTGTGCCAGCAGCTTCGCCTTGAGGTCCTTCAGCCGCTCCTTGACGAGTGCCTCATTCTTCGGCCCCATCCGGATCAGCGTTTTCTGTCCTGCCGACAGCGCTTCGAGCGCCGGGTCGGCGTACAGGTACATGACATTGGGCTGCACCAGCGCGATCGGGCCGGTCACATCCGGCGTCGCGAGCAGATGATCGATGAGCGCGATCAGCCGATCGTTGAAGTAGGCGTCCTGGTAACCCAGATCATCGAACGCGGTCTGGAACAGTGGGTAGAAGCGGTAGTACAGCTGCGCCAGCTGCGCGGTGTCGACGGTCTTCACCACATCGATGAAGGGCTGGTAGCGGGCGTAATTGTCCGGGCTGATGAACAACTGATCGCCCGTGCCACGGGTGATGAACTGGCCGCTGGTGGCCTTGATCGGCCGCTTGTCCGGTGCCACCTTCTTCTTGGATAGATTGTCCACCGTGACGACGACGTTGCGGATGATGTTGTCCCCCACCAGCAGCTTCTCCAGCGCCTGGGCGCCCGGTAGACCGGTCAGGGCCGCGTGAAAGGTCTGGTCGCTTTGATCCAGCGGCGGCGTGGGCCCACTGCCCGCAGCCTCGGCCGGCACGGGATGTTCTATCACCGGAGCGCTCGCCACCGGCGGATTCTGCGGTGCGGTAATTGCCTGCGGGGCTGAGGCAGTGGGTGCGGCGGCGGGTCGCGCACGGTGCGCGTACAAGTACAGCGCGATGGCACCGGCAACCACCACGGCCGCGGCGGCCCAGATGATCGGCTTGTCCGAGTTCATGGCCATCAGGCCGGTACCGATGCGCCCACACCGCGGGTGAAGGCCCAGTCGAGCAGACGGCTGGCAATGCCGCCGCCAAGGCTGGCGCCGGTCACATCGCCCAGCGTATACGCTGCACCCTTGAGAATGGCGTCCGCGGCCCGGTGGCCACTGCGAATGGCGGGCCCGATGCCTTCGCACATGTCGCGGGTGGCAAGTCCCGCGGCATCTCCGCTGATGAAGGCGTTGCCGATGCGCACCACCTGCACGTTGCCCCGCAGGTAGTAGCTGTAGCCCACCGGGTCGTACTGCGCACCCTTTGCGAGCTTGCGATCCAGTTTGGCGATGAGATGGTTCCAATGCTGGCGGATGTCCACGCCGCTCTTCTTGATGCGCTCGGCCATGCCGCCAATGCCGACGTTCAGATAGCCATTGGCCTTGGGCACGTACCAGGAGTACCCCGGCATGCCCTTGTCGAAAAACCACAGATGACAGTCCGGGTCACGCCAGTCGTAGGCGAATTCGTGTTCCAGCGTCACCGTCTGCAGTTCGGTGGCGCGCGGATTGGCCTCTCGGAACAGGGTGCGATACACAGGGCAGCGGGTGCCGCCTGCGCCGATCAGATACTGGCAGTGATATTCGCCGTCGACCGTGTAGCCTCCGGCGGGATCGGCCTCGATATGCCGCACGGTGTGCTGCACGCTGCGCACGCCCGAGCGCTCCAGCAGCCACGCGTCGAACTCGAAGCGGCGGATCGAATGCTGCACGCAAGGCAGAGGCAGATGCAGTCCACGCAGGTAGGCATGCATGCGACCGAAGGTCAGAAAACGATAGGGATAGGCGGGGATATCCATATCCAGATCCCGCACCACGTCCGGGGTGATCCAACCGGCGCACAGTTTCAGGCGCGGGAAGACCTCCTTGTCCAGGATCAGCACCTCGGCTCCGCCCTGCTTCAGCCGGCGTGCCGCCGAGGACCCCGCGGGTCCCCCGCCAATGATCAGTACGTCGCTGTGGATCACGCGCGTTCAGGCAAGCGGTTGATACAGATGGTCGCGCGTGAGCGCGACATTGTTGTTCTCGGCAGTCGCGAACAACACCTGGAACAGCTGCAGCGTGCCGGTCGTGAAGGCCGCGACCGATCCGGCCAGGTACAGCCGCCACATGCGCACGAACTTGTCATCGAACATGCCGCGCACGCGGTCCACATTGGATTCGAACAAGGACAGCCAGTCGGTCAGCGTGTGGGCGTAGTGCAGCCGCAGGTTTTCCACATCCAGCACCGACAGGTCCCAGGGCTCGAAGAGCTGGGTCATCTCGCTCAGTGCCGGCGGGCAGGCGCCCGGGAAGATCCGCTGCTCGATCCAGGGGTGCAGCTGCGCCGGGTAGTTGCGACCGATTGAATGGATCAGTCCGCGACCGTTGCCACCCAGAACGCCATGCGCCACCCGCCCGAGTTCCCGATAGTTCTCGACGCCGACATGCTCGAGCATGCCTACCGAGACAAAGGCGTCGAAGGAGCCGGCGATATTCCGATAGTCATCCTCGACGTACTCGATTTGCGAATCCAGGCCCTGGGCCTTGGCATAGGCGCGCGCGAACGACACCTGCTCCTTGGAAATATTGAAGGCGCGGACCTTCACCCCATAGTGACGCGCCATGTGCACCGCCAGCCGTCCCCAGCCGAAGCCGGCTTCGACCACCCGCTCACCCGGCCGCAGTCGCAGCTTGCGGCACACATGGTGCATCTTGGCGTCCTGCGCCTCATCCAGGGTGGTCGCCGGCGTGGGGTAGTAGGCGCAGGTGTAGGCCATGGTCTGGCCCAGCCACAGGGCATAGAAATCGTTGCCGATGTCATAGTGGTGGTGGATGTTGTCCTTGGAACCGGCCAGGGTATTGACCCGTGGACGATTCAACAGCTTGCCCATCAACCCCAGCAGGGTTTTCTGCTTTTCGGCCCGCGCCGACCCCCGGTACACCTCTTCCATGAAGTGCACGAGATCGCCTTCGATCTCGATCCGCCCGTCGCTGTACCCGTCGCCGAAACGCACTCCAGGATTGCGCAGCAGCCCCCACAGCACGCTGGCATCCCGAATGGTGACGCGGGCGATGGGCTTGCGGCCCTCCGGCGGGATGTGTTCGCCATTCCAAAGCACGAACTCAATGGGCGGAGTTCCGAACATTTTCAATAACTTGGTGACCGCACGGCCTGCGGCGGACGTGGCCGTCCCCAGCTGGGGCGCATCGGTACCCCCGGCCGGCGCCCCCGGCACCGAACTTGTAGCAGTCCCCGCTCGATCTGCTGATGACGACAAGCTTTGCTCCAGGCCGTTCACTCCCGACTCCTTTCCTTTCCGGCGGTTCGACCGCTCTTAGGGCCGATGCTACACGGGAGCGCAGCCACAGTCAGTTCCTGTACCTGTAGGCACCGTCCGACGGCCACCCGGGGCCCTTTTGTGCAGCTGCGCCGGCCAGGTCTCATAAAATAATCCTCGCACCGTGCCCCTGCGGAGACCTCGATGAGTCAGACAACGCTGAGGAGCCGCCTACTATCCTGGGCAATCGCCCTGGGCCATGGGCTGTGGCCCTTCTGGCTGTTCAAGGACGTGAACCAGGGCGACCTGTTCGCCCGCGCCGCCGCGAGCGCCCACAACCGCCGGATGAGTGAAGTTCTGCCGCGCTACCTGGGGCGCTGGCTCGTGGTTTGCGCCATCGCCGGCCTCTCGATCTGTGCCAATGACGCCCTGGCCCCCAATGTGGCTCGGCAACTCGACTTCTTTGTGCTCATGGCGGCCGGCTCAGGCCTGGTGTGCGCATACGGCATCTGTACCATGATGGTGATCGGTTTCGCCTGGTGCTACCTGCGGCTGGCGCGGCATTGAGTCAAGCCTCGCCGTCCCGCTCCTGGCCGATGACGCTGAACAACTTGCTGAGCACGCTGTACAGCGTGCGTCGCTCATCCCGGGTCAGCTTCTGCAGCAAGCGCGCCTGGTTACGCTGGGCCACCGGCAGTACCGCCTTGTAGAGCGCACGCCCCTTGGCGGGCACGGTGAGGATGACGGGGACGGCGGCGGTATCACCGGCCTTGCGGCTGCCCGCTGGCTGGGTCTTGGTCGCGATATAACCACGCTTGATCATGCCATGCAGCGTGCGGCTGGCCTGTCCCTTGTCCATGCTGCTGTTGGCCACGAGCTCCGAGAAACGCACCGGCTGAAAGCGAGTGGTCATGGCGAGCAGGCGCCACTCCGGCACACTCAGTCCGAAATCCGCCAGGTACCGGCGCGTCACATTGGATTTGGCCGCATTGGCCAGCCGGATCAACTGGAAGGTGAGAAAGTGGCCGATGTGAAGATGGCTGCCGCCACCGACATCGGTCCACGGATCTGATCCCTTTTTCTTGCGCGCCCTGGTTTTGGCAGCCACTGGTCTTACTCCCGTTATTCGTGGTGGCATTTTACAGATATTGAATCCGGGAGATACGCCACAATATTCAGCCATTCATGGTTGCCGATGCCATAGAGATCTATCGCTCCGCCACCCGCAAGCCGTGCGAGGAACGCGCCTTCGTGCTCACGGCCGTGGGCATTCCTTACGAACTGTCGCAGAGCGTGGAGGGCTTCTCCCTATGGGTCGAACCATCGGACCTCGAGCAGGCCCGCAGCCATCTATTGCACTACCAACAGGAGAGTCGCCGGCCAGCGCCGATAGCGGCGCCGGCGGCGCGCCTTTACGATCATGCCTGGGTGGGCAGCGCGCTCTATGCGCTGGTGCTGCTCGCGGTGGCCATCGCCCTCAGCAATGGCTGGGGCCGACTGGACGCCTTTGAAGCCGGAGAGCTAAACGCCGGCCTGGTGCGCCACGGCCAATGGTGGCGCGCGTGGACGGCGCTCACCCTGCACCTGGATGCGGCGCATATCGCCGCCAACCTGGGTGCCGGCGCCTGGTTCGGGTATCTGGCAGGACGCCTGCTCGGGCCCGGCACTGCGTGGGCGCTGGTGGTGCTCGGTGCGGGCGCCGCCAACTGGCTCGAAGCGGTGCTGGCGCCCGCCGATCACCGTTCGGTGGGCGCGTCCACCGCCGTGTTCACCGCTCTGGGCCTGATGGCCGCCTACTCCTGGCGCGAACGGCGGCTGATGACCCTGCGCCCGGCACAGCAGTATGGCCCGCTGTTCGCCGGCATCATTCTGCTGGGGTGGCTGGGCACCTCGGGTGAGCACACCGATGTGATGGCGCATCTGCTGGGCTTCGGCGTCGGTGGCGGCTTGGGCGCGCTGATTGCGGGGGCGCGGCTGCAGCGGCTGTGGCGACGACTGCCTCAGTGGGCGGGCGGCGCGGTGGCGCTGGGCATGCTGGCATTGGCCTGGGCCTGCGCATAGCCAACCAGCTCCACATACCCCTGTGCGCGCACCGTCGCGCTGCGATGTCGGCCGGCAACGCGCACCGCACCTTCCCAGTAACGCGGCTCGGTCGCCAGTTCCTGGTCCGCGAGCAGCGGTGAGACCTGCAGCTGCAGGTCCTGCGAGGGCACCTGCAGGTTCCATTGCGCCGGGTAGCGGCCACCGCGCGGGCTGAGCCACTGCTTTGTGACTTGGATCTGCACCGCGTCGCTGGTCAGCTGCGTCGTCCTGCCGCTGGCATCGATGAAAGTGCCGGCGCTGTGCACATCGCGACGTCCATCGCGATCGCGCAGGGAGTAGAACATCAGCGCGCTGCCATCGGACAGATTCAGCGCGAACCAGTCCCAACCTTGCTGGTTCGCGCCGAGCGCGCCGCTGCCCCATTCCCGGTCCAGCCATGCCAGCCCGGAAACCGGGATCTCGACCCCCTGCCGCGCAATCCGGCCCACGGCCGTCAGGCGCGGCATGGAGTAGTAATAGGTGGCCGCCCCGGGTGCATCCGCCTTGCGGCTCAGGCCGGCAGCGCCGTTCAACACCGGCGCCTGGTCCGAACTGAGCTGCAGCTGCAATTCATAGTCGCCATCCGCGGCCTGCAACTGCCAGTGCAGCGCCGCGCCCCCCGGCGCCTGCACCACCGACCAGTCCGCAACCTGGATCGCGAACGGTTGCGCGCGGGCACCCGCAAGCCCCAGGGCATCGCGGGCGTAGCGCGTCGCATTGAAGAAGCGTGCACGTCCGATATCGCTGATGGCGAAATGGGCCGCATAGACCTGTCGCGCCTGCCACGCCGAATCCGGCGCGGACACGCCGGCAGCGGCCGGTCGCAATGCCAGGCGGAACACCGTGAGCTCGAACCCGAAGATGCCACCGGTGGCATCCTGCAGCTGGCCGGTGAGGTACCACCATTCGTGGCGGAACTGCGGATGGGGTCCATGGTCCTGCGGAAACTCGAAGCGATGCGGCCCGTCGGCCAGTGCGAAGCCCGGCTCTGCCGCGTTGCGCAGCACGCTCAGGCGGTCGAGCTGCAGCGCGCCTGCGGTACTGTGCGGCGCGTGGCGCTGACAGCCGCCGAGTATCAGCAGCAGCACCGCGATCAGAACCAGGTTCACAGGTGCGCGTGCCACCGTCATTCCTCGCGCAGGTCCTGGGACAGCGGCGCATGCGCGGTGCGCCAGGCCGGGTACATGCCGGCCACCAAGGCGGCGCTGAACGCCAGGATGACGGCGCCGGTGATCTGTGCGGCATGCAGATGCAGATCGATTTCCCAGCCGAAGGCGCGACGATTGATGACCCGCACCAGCAGCAGCGCCGTGAGCAGCCCGGCCGGAAGGGCCGCCAGCAGCGCCACGGCACCCATGAACAGGGTCTGCGCCTGGATCATCAGGGCCGATCCTGCCGGTGTCATTCCCAACGCCCGCAGCAGCGCCAATTCGTGGGTACGTCCCAGCTGCCACGCCAGCAGTGCGCTCAGCAGCCCCAACGCCGCAACCGCGGCGGCCAACCAGTTCAGCACCCGGGTGATGATGAAGGTGCGGTCGAAGATCGCAAGCGAAATCGCGCGTACCTGCGCCGGGGTATCGATCTGCAGCGCCTGGCGCCCCGCTGCGGCCCGGTACAGGGCGCGCTCCACGGCTGCCACGTCGGCACCGGCGTTGACGCGCAGGGCCAGGCCGCTGATGGCAGCGTCCTGCCACAGGCGCCGATAGACGCCACGAGCGATGCGCACGCTGCCGCGATCACTGCCGTATTCGCGAAACACGCCGGCAATCCTGAATGTGCGCGGACCCTGCACCGTCGTCAGCTGCAAGGTGGACCCGACACCCAGATTCAATCGATAGGCCAGCGGCTGCGCCACCAACGCTGCGTCATCGGCGAAGCGCGTCCAGTCGGGCGCGAGATCCATGGCATCCAGCACCAGCGGACCACGATCCGACTGGACCACCGCGCGCCGGCTGGCGTTGTAGCTGCCGATGCCCGGCACGCGCACCAGGTCGGCAACGACGGCCGCGTCGAGCCGGCGTTCGGGACGGGCAAATCCCGGCCCCGGCGCGCCCACATAGATATCCGCCTGCAACGCCTGAGTGAGCCAGTCACGCAGCGATTCGCGAAAGCTGTCCACCATGATGCTGATCCCGATCATGGCCGCCACCGCCATCGCCAACGCCGCCACGGCCACGCCGGTGCGGCTCAGTGACGCGGCAATGCCCCCCAGCGCCAGACGTACCGGCGGTGAGGCGGCGATGCGGGTACGCGCCAGCACGCCGGCACAGGCGTACAGCAGCGCGGGAGCGACGGCAGCCACGCTCAGCATCGCGAACACCAGTGCCGCAAACCCGGCCAGCACGCTGCGCTGTGAGCTCACGGCGATGACCAGGCAGGCAAGCCCCAGCAGCACGCTCACGCCCACGAGTGCCCTGGTGACGCGGCGCGCGCGCCCTTCGAGCACCGAGGCGCGCAGTGTCAATTGCGGTGCACTGTGGGTGGCCTCCACCGCCGGTGCCGTCGCCGCCAGCAGCGCCACCGCCAGCGCCGCGCCCAGTGCCAGCAGTGGTTCGCCGGCCGGCAGCGTGACGCTGTTGACGGCCACCACGTAATACAGGTCATTGATGGTTTGCGATACCAGGCCGACCAGTTGCCGGCCGATGAGTGCGCCGCCGGCAAGGCCAAGCACGGCGCCGATCAGTGCCAGACCGGTCGCCTCCAGCAGGATGATGCGCAGCAGCTGTGCGCGCGTTGCCCCGAGCGCACGCAGGATGCCAAGACTGCGACGCCGCTGGACGATGGTGAAACTGATGGTGCCATACACCAGGAACAGGCCGACCAGGAGCGCGAGCAGACTCAGCGCCCGCAGGTTGGTGTCGAATGCCTGGGTCATGTTCAGGCCCGCGCGGGCACGCTGGGTCGCCGGCGCCAGGGTCACGCCGGCAGGCAATCCGCGCTGCAACTGCGCCAGTTCCGCCGCAGCGGCGGGCCCTGGCGGTACGCGCAGATCGATCCGCGTCAGGCGGCCGGCGAGGCTCAGCCATGCCTGCGCCGTGCCGATGTCGGTGAGCATCACCGATTGCAGGCCGGCGCCGCCGCCGAGCACCCCCAGCAGGTACCCCGCTCGCGTGTGACCTCCGACATCGGCGCGGAAAGTTGCTCCGCGTTTGAGCTGCAGGCGGGACGCGGTATCCGCGGCGAGCAGCACGGCGCCGTCACTCGCGAGCCACCGTGCCAGCGCAGTGCCTGAATCCGCAACTGCAGCAGCCGGCGCATCATCCGTATCAGTACCACTGACAAAATCCACGGCCGCCAGCGGGTCCACTCCCAACAGCTGCAGGGATTCATCGCTGACCGTCACATAACCGTCGACCACCGGTCTGGCGCGCACGTAATGCAGGGTGCGGGACAGCTTCACATACAGCGCTTCATCGATGCCCGCCGGAGCGCCGGCAAGTTCGTGGGTCGCAGGTCCCTGCACGGCGGCGACCGACAGTTCGAAGGCGCGCGCCGCGCTGCCGGTGGCGACATCCACGGCAACGATGGTGGCGACGCCCAGCGCCAGGCCCGCCAGCGCCAGCAGCAGCTGCAGCGGATGACGCAGCAAATGACGGAAACTCGCCAACCACAGCATGCTCATGGCGTGGACCGCAGTTGTCCCTCGCGCAGCGTCAGACAGCGGTCCGCGCCCGCGGCCAGTTGCCGGTCATGGGTCACCAGGATCACCGTCGCGCCGCGCTCGCGCGCCAGTTCGCGCAGCAGCGGCCCGAGCTGCGCCGCCGTCACTTCATCGAGATTGCCGGTGGGCTCATCGGCAAGCACCAGGGCCGGCTCGTGGACCAGGGCCCGCGCCAGCGCCACCCGCTGCTGCTCGCCGCCCGACAGCACATCCACCGGCGCTTCCAGCCGGTCGCCAAGACCGACGCGCGCCAGCATCGCCTGGCTGCGCCGCCGGGCCTCGAGCTTTCCCACGCCATCCAGCGACAGCACCAGCCGCACGTTCTCTTCCACGCTGAGCGTGGGCAGGAGATTGAAGAACTGGTAGACGAAGCCAACCCGCCGACGTCGGAACAGCGTGCGCTGTGGTTCGCGCAGCGCGCTCAGGTCCTGGCCGTCGAAAATCACACGCCCGGCGTCGGGACGGTCGATGCCGCTGATGAGATTGAGCAGCGTGGACTTACCGGAGCCGCTCCTGCCGATGATGACAGTCTCGCTGCCTGCGGCGATGCTGACGCTGACCTGGTCGAGCACGCAGCGCCGATGAATACCGGCGCCGAAACTGCGGCTGACCGAGTCCAGAATCAGCACGCGGCATTGGCACCCGGATCGTAACGCATGGGCCGCGCGGCCCCCATGCGCGTGAGCTCGCGGCGCAGGGATTCGCTTAGGGCCGCGTACTCGGTCCGATCAAACAATGGCGCCGCCTGCCAGTCGTGCGCCCAGGGATGCGCGGTGCGCAGCTCTTCAGGCTCCTCGGCGTAGCGGGGAATCACGTGGGCGTGCAGCGCGGGCTCCTGATTGCCGAGGATGGCGTAGTTGATGCGCAGCGCATTGGTGACCTTCAGCAGTGCATCACCCAATCGTGCCATGTCCAACAGAAACTGGGTGCGCTCCTGCGCGCCGAGCGCGTTGAGCGTGGGCACCACCGGATCCGGCAGCAGCAGCACGTAGCCGCGCACGAACTGACGCTCGCCGAACAGCACCCAGCCGGAGGTCAGGCGTGCCGCGACCCGCGGCTCCTTGCCCTCCCGGGCAGCGACCACCAGCTGATGAATCGCGGTCTGCAGTTCGGGTTTTTCATTCTTCATCGGGCTGCCTCCACGCCCAGGCGCAGCAGCGCCTCGCGTGTGTCATGGAAATTCCGGTGGATGATGCCGTGCCAGCCGCGGGCCCTGGCCGCCTCGATATTCTCGCCACGATCATCGATGAAGACGGTCGTGGCCGGCGCCAGCGCGAACTTTTTCTCGGCCTGTGCGTAGATGGCGCCGTCGGGCTTCATGAC
>DASZCK010000110.1:0-14179 GCA_035943195.1 Steroidobacteraceae bacterium | reverse complement strand
GCATTGGGTGGAGACCTTCACGGTGCCGGTGGAGGGCGGCTGGAAGACCCGCATGACCCAAAGCAACGTGGCGGACCGCAAGCTGCCGGCGCCGGATCGGCCCAGCTCCTTCGTCTACGATCCGTGGCCGGCGGTCTCCTTGCCGCCGTACCACTACGCCGGACCAGCTTCGATCCAGCCGTTGAAGCCCGCGCCGGTAGCCATGGTCAAGGTGTCGGCCGTCGCGGCGGCGCGCCGGATTGCGCAACTCAAATGGCAGGTTGACCGGCTGGATGATCAGCGCCAGATCGAGATCCTGCAGCGCACCTATGGCTACTATGTCGACAAGAATCTGTGGCAACAGATCGCGGACATGTATACCGAGGATGGCACCCTGGAGATCGGCGGTCGCGGGGTGTTCGTGGGTCGGGCGCGCGTGCTGGAGTACCTGAAGTGGCTGGGCAAACCCGAGGATGGCAAGCTCTATGACCACACGCAGATCCAACCCATCATCGATGTGGCACCGGATGGCTTGAGCGCAAAGGGCCGCTGGCGGGCGCTGGTGTTCGGCGGTGGCCTGGGTGGCACCAGTATCATCGGCGACTGCATCTACGAGAATGACTATCGCAAGGAGAACGGCATCTGGAAGATCGCCAAACTCCATGCCTACTTCGAGATGTATTCGGATCTAGAGCAGGGCTGGGCGCAATATGCGATCCCCAATACCCACCCCGAAAAGGCCCTGCCACCGGACCTGCCACCCACCAGCGTGTACGAGATGTATCCGGGCACCCTGGTCGCGCCGCTGCACTACCAGAACCCCGTGACCGGCAAGCCGGTCTATCCGCCGCTGCCGGCGGCGACGGTGGTCCCCGTGTCCGATGTCAATGCGGAGCTGACCACCTTAAGCAAGCGCCTGATGCGGCTTCAGGATACTCAGGCGGTCGAGAATCTGCAGAACGCCTACGGGTTCTACCTGGACAAGTGGCAGTGGGACTCGGCCACGGCGCTGTTCGCGCCGACCGGGACCCTGGAACTGGCGCAGCGCGGCGTCTACGTCGGCAGGGCCCGCATCCGTGCCAGCCTCGAGGACGCCTTCGGAGCGCAGGGCCTGCACCAGGGAGAGGTCAGCGATCACGCGTTCTATCAGCCGGTCATCCACATCGCCGACGACGGCCACAGTGCGAAGGCGCGGATCCGCGAGCTAGCGATTCTCGGCCGCTTCGGCGTGGACGCGTACATTGGCGGGGGCACCCGCGAGAATGAATACGTCAAGGAAAATGGCGTGTGGCGAATCAAGTCAGATCATCTGTATCTGACTTACCTCGCGGACTATTCAAAAGGGTGGGCGCACGGCGCACTGCCCGCGCCGGGCCCCAGCAAGACGCTTCCGCCGGATCGGCCGCCGTCGTCCAACTACCAGCCGTTCCCGGCTTTCCAGGAACTGCCTTTCCACTATCCCAACCCGGTGACCGGGCGGCCGGCCACCCGATGAAGGATCAGAAGCGAGCGCGCAACCCGACGGTATAGGTCCTGCCGGGATTGTAGTCAGTGAACGTCGCGTTCGGGAATTCGAAGTACTGACGCAGTCTCTCCGCCGTGAAGTTGGTGCAATCCAGAGTCAGCTGCACGTTACCGGCCGGCCCTGACAAGTTGAAAATCTTGCCCATATCGAAAATGGACGAGAAGTCCCACTGCTGGTAGGTATCCTGGAAGAGCGCCGCGGTGGTGATGCCGTTCTGGTTGGCGGTGCTGATCTGGTTGGCCGCGTTGTACACCGTGGACACGCGCAACGTCACGCCTTTGTGGTCGTAGTAGAACATCAGGTTGTAGGTGTGGGGCGGCACGCCCAGCGCAATTGCAGGAGCGGCACCGGTGCCGATCTGATCAACCAGGGTGTAGTTGAACTGGTAGCCGAAGCCCTCGAGGCCAAAGCGGCCGATGAGGAAATCGAGCGGTTGGACCCAGCCGAACTCCAGTCCGTTGTCGGTCAGCACTCCCGAGGCGTTCACCTGCTCGGTCAGCACCACTGTGGCAGCGCTGGGGCCACCGCGCGAGGTGATCGCCGTCTGCTGCGTCGGCGTCAAGGTGTCGTAGGTGATGCCGTAGGGGGCGAGGAAGGAGAACGGTTCGGTGCTGTTGCCGTTGGAGGTGAAGCCGGTGATGTGCTTGCGGAACCAGGTCAAGCTCAGATAGCCCTCCTGGCCGGTGTAAAAGTCGAGGCCCAGGTCAATGTTGTCCGACAGATACGGCTGCAGCGCAGGATTGCCGATGTTGCCGGTCGCGGCCGATGGGTCGGTGAAGCTCAATCCGGGCAGCATTGCGTTCGGATTGGGACGCGTCAAGGTCCGCGATACCGCGCCGCGGAACACCCACTGATCGGTGATGTTGTAGGCGGCTTCGAACGAAGGCAGCAGATTGCTGTATTTGTGATCGGTGAGATTGAAATCGGTGATGTTCGGATATTTGGCGCCATCCAGCGGGGCGGGAGTCGCCGCGTTGCGCGGATCCGGAAGCGAGATGAAGCCACCGATCATCTGATCGGTGTCCACCCAGCGCACACCGCCGACGTAACGCAGCTGGTGGTCGGCAATGTTGGTGGAGCCGGTGAGCTCCAGGTATACACCGGTCGTGTCTTCGTTGACGTATCCGCCGCTGGCCCCGGTGTTCGACGAACCTGCGAAGGCTTCGCTGTTGTGAAAAGCCGCGTAGTTGCTGGCCGCCATGAACGCCGGCCAGTTGACCGTGATGAAGCCGTTGGGGCCGGGCTTCAGGAACGAAGCCAGGTTGCCGACGGGAATGAGACTTCCCTTGTAGAGGAGCGAGCCCGGGGCAATCCCGGAGCTATAGCCTGTGCCCAGGCCAGGATAGGTCGGATAGCCGGCCGGTGCCGCACCGGTTACGCTCAGCCCCGCGCAGGCCGGCTGCGTGTTCGGGCCCGGTAGCGACACGTTGGGATTGTCGCCGCAGACCGCGTTCTGCCAGGCCTGGCTGTTGTCGTAGGCGTTGATGTTGCGCGCAATGCGGTCGAAGGCGGCACCCACCTTGACGTTGAGGAGATCGCTCTGGCTCCAGGTGAAATTAGCGCGGGCGCCACGGGTCGAGGTTATCCGGCGCTCGTCCTGGATATTGACGCGTCCGCCGTTCCAGATGAAGTTGGCAGGATTGTCCAGATCCACATTGCTGGCGATCGAGGGATCTATCCCAGTGTTCGTATAGCTGACCGTCAGGCCTGAATTGCCTGCGGTAATGGGCAGCACCGTCGGACTTTCACGGTGAAAGCGGCTTTGGCTGTAGTTGCCCTGAACGTCGAAGGAGAACTTATCGTTGATTGTCCATTCGAAGCCGGGGTTGGTGTTCCAGAAGTAGGTGTTCTCGACGTACGGGCGATACTCCAGGAAGAATTGCGAATTGGCGTAGGTGGCGCTGGTCACCACGCAGCCGGCCGTACAGCCCGGGGTCGCGTTGTCGACCTTCGTGTTGAGAGGGATGCCCGCGCCATTACGACCCACCCAGTCCATATCGATACGTTGCTCGTCGTTGTGTTCCCAGCCCCACATCGAATCGAGATAGGCGTGCATCTGGTCGTTGGGCTTGAATTCGAAGCTCAGCACCGCATTGTCCCGGTCGCGCTGGCCGGACTCGTCCGAATTGCGGCCGAGACGCGGAATGATCGCGTTATTGATCTGCGCGATCGTGAGGCCCGGATTGTTCGCCAGCAGGAAGGCCTGGTCGATGGTTGCGCCCGGAGTGAGGCCATTGCCCGCATTGGTGGGTACGGTTCCCGGAATGCTCCAGTTACCACCGCCCGTGGTGTTGCAGGTGCCGGTGCATTGCGTGGCGCTCAGGTGGGGGTTGGTCCAGCCGATGGTCTCGAAACCCGGAATGTCGACGTTGTTGTGAATGCCGACAAAGCCGAACAGGGCGCCGAAACCATTGGAAAATGTGTCGCTGGCGATCATGTAACCGCGTTCGCCCGGGCTACTCGCCTGCTGATTCTTGGTTCCCTGAATGCCCGCCGTGACGTGCGCTCCGGGTGTGTCGAAGGCACGCGCACTACGCATGCTCACCGTGCCCGCGGCTCCGCCCTCGATCAGATCCGGCGAGGACGTCTTGTACACCGACAGCTGACTGAACAGCTCCGTCGGAAACATATTGAGATCGACTTCGCGATTGGTGTTCTGCGCATCCGTCGGGCCGGTCGAGGCGATGGCGATCGGGGCGCCGTTGAGCAGTACCTTGGTGAAATCGGTGCCGAGGCCGCGAATCGAAATATCCACGCCTTCCCCATTGATATCGCGACTGATGGTGATACCGGGGATGCGATTGAAGGACTCGGCAATATTGGTGTCCGGGAACTTGCCGATGTCTTCGGCGAAGATGGAATCGGTGATGCCCACTGCAGCCTTCTTGGCGTCCGTGGCCTCCTTGAGGCTCACGCGGTAACCGGTGACGACTACCTCTTGTATCTGATCGCTCGAGGCTGGTGCCGCTGCATCGTTCGCCGGCGCGGTCTGCGCAAACAGCGGCGTAGCCATGGCAGCAGTCGACGCGCACATCAGGATGGCGCGCACGACTCCACGGATCCGATTATTCGAACGGCTCATGAGCACTCTCCCCGGTCCTTGCTGTTGTTCTACCGAATGACCGTCAGCGAGCATACGGCCAATGGTAGCGCTACCTTTGTTCCTCACAGTATAGGACGCTTGAGTAGTCAAATCAACGTAATTGCGATGCGGACACGCATGGCGCACTGCGATTCGATGGCGGATCGATGCCCGGCACCCATAGCGATGGGGCCGCCCGTGCGTGCTAGAGTTCTTCGCTTTCACCGCAGTCAAGGTCATGCTCGCGCACAGACGGCGCGGCGGAGTTGTCGGACAAGTGAGTGAGCAATGATGAAGGCCCGCGACGTGGTCAACATCCTGACGCTGGTGCTGGCAGTGCTGCTCCTGGGTGGCGAAGCCACCCTCTGGGCGGTCAACCCCCTACATGTTCCCGCGAAGTTCCTGCCGGCGCGGGCGCTGGGACTGCAATTATTCCGGGCCCAAGGTGCCGCGATGGACCCGACCGTGTCCGCGGGTCAGCGCGTGCTCATATCCGCGTGGTCCTACTGGCTCGACCCACCGCGCGCCGGCGACATCGTGGCCTTTGCCTATCCCGGCGATCCCGGCATTGCCGACCTCAAGCGCATCATCGCGGTGGGTGGATCCACCATTGCAATCAAGGATGGGGCGGTCTACGTCGACGGCACGCGCCAGGATGAGCCTTACCTGCATGCCGCCGACGGCTCCCCAGGCAGCTCGATGCGGGCGTTCCGGGTGCCCCCCGACAGCTTCTTCGTCATGGGCGACTACCGGGAGCAAAGCGAGGACAGCCGCAACTACGGGTCCATCACGCGGGCCAGCATCATCGGTAAGCGCTGGTAGGCGACCGGCTCACGGAGGCTGGCGGCGGGCCAGCTCCACGATGGCGCTTTCGTTGGCGTCCTGAAGCCCGGCATCGCACAGTTGGCCGAATGCGGCTTCAGCCAAGGATCCGAACGGGCTGCCAACCCCCAGTTGCCGCGACAGCTGCAATGCGTACGTCACGTCCTTGAGTCGCAGTCGCGGGGTGAAGATGATGTCCTTGCCGTGATCGCCTTCAACCATGCGGTGGCTGTTGCGTACTACCTGGGGGCTTGCGGCCTGGCCGCACGCGATGGCAGCGGCCACGGTTTGCAGATTCAGGCCCGCACGTTCGGCAATCGCGATCGACTCGGCCAGCGAGGCGATCTGTACGGCGCCGAGCAAGTTGATGATCAACTTGTAGGCGGTTCCGGTACCGACCTCACCGAAGTGAAAGATGCGCTCGGCGAGTGCGCCCAGCACGTGGCGCGCATCGTCCAAGTCCACGGCACTGGCACCCACCAGCAGGGTGAGCGTCCCGGCTGCCCCCGAGGCGGGCGGGCCGGTCACCGGTGCGTCGAGGTAGCGCAGGCCGATGGCCCGCGCGCGGGCCGCAAGCTCCAGCACCCATGCCTGCGACAGCGTCGAACACTCGATGGCGAGGACCCCGGGCCTGAGGTTGGCCGACAGCACGCCCGCGGCGCCGCACCAGATGGCCCGCGACGCCGGATCATCGGCGAGCATCGAGATGACGGCATCGACACCGGAACAGGCGGCGGCCGGGGTGCCGAACAGCAGGGCCCCTCGCTGCACCAGCGGCTGCGCCCGCGCCGGCGTGCGGTTGAAGACATGCACGACATGCCCGACTTCGAGCAGCCTTGCGGCCATGGCGCTGCCCATCTGCCCCAGACCCATGAATGCCAGCGTGGCCATCTCAACTGTGCAACGTGCGCTTGGTGAAGCTACTCACCAGCGTGACGATCTGAAAGAACAGAACCATGAGGGGCGTGCCCCAGACATCGCTGACGGTATCGCGGTAGGCCTCCGCGGGATGGTGCGGGTTGAAGATCACCGGCACCGAGTCCTCGATGGTGTAGCGAGCCTGCGTCACCGGGCAGTCATAGCCGTGCGCGGAGCCGGCGCTGACCCATACTGTCGCGGGTTCCTGGCCGGCCTGAAAACTCACCTGGGCCTGGAACTTGGTGCACGAATAGCTGCAGTGCCGACCGCAACTGCAGCTACCGTTCGCACCGCGCAGTTCCACGACATTCCCGGTGGTGTGCACGGCGCGCAGCAGAAACAGCGTGCGATCGGCGACGAAACCGAGCACGACCAGCGCCAAGGCCATGGAACACCAGAACATCACGGGGCTCTTGACCGCGCTCATGGCACGGTCCCCCGTGCCGGCAGCGGCGGCCTGAGCAGATGGCTCACCACTTCGATGAAGATTGCGAGTTCGGCCAGGTACAGCACCGCTTGGTAGCAGCGCGACAGCGGCGCGCCGATGCCTGAAAAAACCAGCGGCACGGGCTGTATCGCCAGCAGCTTCCCGACATTCGTCAGGCCGCTGGCGAGCGACCCCCAGTGGCCCGCGCTGGCTGCGGCGAACAGATAGAACCCGGCCAGTGCCATGACGTACCACAGCAGCCCCAGCATCATCAATCCGGCAATCAGCGCGGCCGCGCCATGCGTACGGCCGCTGCTGAAACTGCGCAGCGCGCCCGAGACCGAGACGAAGCGGACCAGGCGCGTCAATCGCAGCAGGCGCGCGAGCAGCCCCAGGCCTCCGATGGCTGGCACCAGCGACAGTGCCACGACGATGAAATCGAAACTGTTCCAGAATCTGCCGAAATAATCCTGTGGGCGTGGCAGGTAGGCGAGCACGCGAATCAGGATTTCGATGACGAAGGCGACCTGCAGTATCGTCAGTATCGTGGCAATGGCATCGCCATGATCCGCCGCCATCGCCGGGGTGGCCTCCGCGCCCATGGTCATGGCCAGGACCACCAGTAGCACCAATATGGTGTCGGGGAAGTGCTCGTTGGCGCTGATGGTGCGGATGAGTTTGAGCAATGAAATCCCCAGGGGCTACAGCAGCGCCATCAGGGAATTGTAGCCGTAGGCCAGCGCGATGAGGAGGGCTGCCGCGACCCACAACCAGATGCGATGACCATCGTCGGGATCGCCGCTGGGCGCCGGCGCCGCCTCGGGTTCACCCTTGGGTGGAAAGGGCGCGAGCCACGCCACCAGCAGGAACACGCCGCCCGCAGCCATCATCGCCAGGATATTGGCGATCTGCCCCAGGGAGCCGAAGTCGAACAGGATGAGTTTCACCGCCGCCGCCAGCATCAGCACCGCGCCCAGCGACCACAGCATCCGCGAGGGCTTGCGCGTGGACAAAAAGGTCAGCACCGCGCCGATCCCGGCCCACAGCAGCGACACGAAGGCGGGCAGCAGCATCCGGTTGAGGGCCAGTATGGTCAATGTTCCGGGTGGCCCGATCATGCGCAGCAGCATCGCGGCGGACACCGTCGCTACCGCGGCGATCGCGCTGTAACCGAAGAAGGCCGCATCGCGGTGTCGGCCAACCCATAGGAAGCGCGCGCTCTCCACCAGGTACAGCAGCGTGATGAGTTCGAAGGCCACGGCCCACGAATCGCGCTCAATTCGGAACAGCGTCTCCAGGAACAGGAGGATGGCAAAGAGCGTGAAGCCCATGGGCAAGAGCCAGTTCGGCCACACCCGGGCGTTGCGCACCAGCCACTGCGCCTGCAGCGAAGCGCAAAGGGCACTGCCGGCGAGGAGGGTCAGGGTCACATCGTTACTCGACGCCGACCAGTGCCGGGCCAGGGCCATGGCCCAGGGTAGGGCGATAATCGGCAGGGCGCTACGCGCAATGGCCCCACTGGCTTCGTCCTGCACGTCATCGCGATCACAGGCGAGCGCCAGCAATGACAGCAGCAGCTGGCCGGCCAGGAACAACAGCAGCAGGAAAGCAGGCGGGAAGCGTGCGGCGCTGGCGGTGCCGGAGAGGAACAGCCCCAGGACGAAGGCGGCAATGACCATGCGGTTGGGCGCGCGGGGATACGCGCGCGCCAGGATGACGCACACCCCGCAGGCGAGGAGCAACGCCAGATACAGCAGTTCGGCGCCGTGCAGGTAGTGCAGCCGCAGCAGCTCGCGCGCCAGCGTCAGCAGCAGCCAGGTACCGCAATACACCCCGAATATCGGTGCCAGGGCATGTCCGCGCCGATGCAGCGTGATGCTGGCGGCCAGGAGCGCGCCACCGAGCAGCAGGTGTTCAGCGAAGGGCAGGTTCAGTACGATCATGCCACTCACCGGCGCGAAGGCCGTCTGCAGCACATAGCAGGAGGACGCGATCAGCGCGGTGGCCACGACCAGCCATTCAGCCGCGCGGTTGAGCTTCAGAGGCCCGCCCGCGGCAATGGCGAGGCAGGCGATCACTGATGTGATGAGGAACACCGGCACGTCGGTGACGGCGAGCAATCCTGCGACCAGCAGCAGCACCAGCGACACGGCCAGGTAGCGCGTGGTGTCGGCGCCGCCACGCCAGGCTTCCCATCCGGTCGCGAGCAGCCAGAGGGCGGCGAGGCCCACCAAGCCCACGGCGCCCTCATGTCCAAGGCGCGGCGCCAGCACCAGGGTGAGGATTGCAGCCACCAGCGGCAGTGCCAGGAAGTAGGCCAGGTCGAGGCGCCGCGGCGCTTCCACCAGCGGCATTGCAAGATGGATGGCGACCAGCAGCAACAGCAGCGGCTGCATCTGGCCGTAGTGATCCGGAGTGTAGAACTTCTGCGTCCAGGCGAAGAACAGAGCCCCGGCCAGGGTGAACAGGAAGCTCAAATGCATCAGGGGCCGCCAGCCCCTTAGCCACACCATGAGCAGCGTCACCACACTGGCCGCCGCGTAATAGCCATACACCGGCACAGGATCGGCGCTGTGCAGCGCAAAGGCCGGCGCGAGGTAGGCGCCGGCCATGGCGAGTACCGCCAGCGAGACTGCGCGTCGGGTGATGGCGACCACGGTGGCAATGCTCGCGACCATGAACAGCAGGCCAAGCGCCTGGGGATCGGCGACAAAATGAAAGAAACCATAGGCGCTGTAGGCGGTGAGGTAGGCCACCGCCAGTGCGGCGCCCGTCAGGGCAAGCGAGATCGCCCGCCGCGCCGGCCGCGCCGCCAGCATCGCCCCGGCGCTGCCGAATAGCGCGCAGAGCGCAGCCCCGGTCAGTATCTTCAGCGCCGGCGGATAGGCCAGGTTCACCATCAGGAATCGCAGCAGCGCGCCGCTGCCGATGGTCAGCAGCAGTGCACCGAGTTTCGCGGCCCAGTTGCCGGAGAGCAGCCAGCGCAGCAGTCCCGCCGGGCGCAACGCTTCATCGGTTCCAGGCTGGACTTCGCACAGCAGCACCAGCACGAACAGCAGCGCCACGCCGCCGATGAATATCCAGGTCATGAGCGTGCTCCGGCCAGGCGCCCGCGCACCCGGGAGAGCCACAGCAGGCTTATCGCCAACGACAGGGCGACACCAAACACGGCGGCGATGCGCACCACCGGAATCTCGGCCCGCGCGGCCAGCGTATACAGTCCGATCATCAGCAGCATCGCCGCGTTTTCCGCAAGATTCTGCACGGCAATCGCGTGGCCCGCGCCGACACTGCGGTGCCCGCGATCCTGCAGCAGCGCGTTCAACGGCACGATGAAGTAGCCGCCGCAGGCGCCCACCAGCGTCATCACCACGAAGGCCGCCGGAACCTGCGTGGTTGCGGCAAGAATCAGCACGCCCACGCCGATCAGTACGCCGGCGGGTAATACCCGGTCGGCGCGGTCCAGCGCAATGAATTTCGAGGCGAGACCCGCGCCGATGACAATGCCGACGGCGACCATGGCGTTGAGATAGGCGGGCATGCGGTTGCTGGTGATGCCTAACGCCACCGGCACCCAGGCCACCAGCAGAAACCTCATGGTCGAGCCGGTTCCCCAGAACAAACTGGTGCCGGTCATGGAAAAGCGCGTATCCGGCGTGCGGATGAGTACCCGCAGTGCGGCCGCGAAGTCGCGCAGGATGGCACCCAGGGACAGCCGGCCGAGCGGATGCGCCGCAGCGAGCCGCGGGATGAGCAGGTTGGCCGCGACGGCGGTTGCATAGCAGCCCGTGACGATGGCGAGCCCGCCCCAGACATTCCAGTCGGCCAGCACGCCGCCGGCCACGGCCCCGAGCAGGATGGCGGCGATGGTGGAGGACTCGAGCAGGCCGTTCGCTTTCACCAGCAGCTGCGCCGGCACCAGCTCCGAGAGAATGCCGTACTTGGCCGGCGAATAGGCCGCGGCACCGGCGCCCACCAGACCATAGGCGACAAAGGGGTTGAGCCCGACGCACATGCCCAATGCGCCCACCAGCTTCAGGCCATTGGCGAGCAGCATGACGCGGCCCTTGGGCAGGGCATCGGCGAAGGGGCCCACGAACGGTGCCAGCAGGATGTAGGCCCCGACAAAAAACTCCTGCAGCAGCGGATCGGTCCAGTCGGGATAGTGGTCGATGCGCAGCAGTGCCAGTGCCCCGAACAGCAGGGCGTTGTCGGCCATGGCGGACAGGAACTGCGCGCTCAGTACGGCAAGCATGCCGCGTGACCACAGTCCGGTAACTTCACGACGCGGTTCGGCTCGGGTATCCATGGTGTCCTTAAGCGGCGGAGGCCGCGGTGGCCTCGGCCATGGCTTTCAAACGCACATAGTCGGTCTTGCCGGTCCCCAGCAGCGGAATCTCGGCTACGACGTTCACGGTTCGGGCAATGGCGAGATCCGGCGCACCGAGGCTCCTGGCTGCCGCGCTCAGCTGCTCGCGCGTGAGCTTCGGATCGGTCGAGAACAACACGATGGCCTCGCCCTTGGCGGCATCGCTGCGGGTGCTCGCCGCATGCGCAAATCCGGCCGAAGCGGCCGCCGCGATCCGCTCCACGACTTCCAGGGAGATCATCTCGCCGGCAATCTTGGCGAAGCGCTTCACGCGCCCGCGGATGTGGACGAAATCGTCCTCATCGACGCTGACGATGTCACCGGTTGAATACCAGCCCGGTCGGATCGAGGCCGGAGGCTGAATGACGCCGGGGCGATCGTGAAGCAGGTAGCCCTTCATGACATTCGGTCCGCTGACATGCAGCACGCCCGCGCCGGACACTCCCGCTATCATCTCCAGTTCATACTGCATGCCCGGAACGATCTGCCCAACGCTGCCGATACGACAGGCCATGGGAACGTTGACGGCAATGACCGGGGCGCACTCGGTCACGCCATAGCCCTCCAGCACGCGGATGCCGAATTTTTCGATCCACATGCGGCGCACGTCCTCGGAGAGCTTCTCGGCGCCGGCCACCACGTAGCGCAGCCGCCCGAAGTCGTAGGGATGGGCGAACTTTCCGTAGTTGCCCAGAAAGGTCGAGGTTCCAAACAGCACCGTGCAATTGCGGTCATAGACCAGCTCCGGAATGATCCGGTAGTGCAGTGGACTGGGATACAGGAAGGCCTTGCAGCCTGAGACCAGCGGCATGACGATGCCGCAGGCCAGCCCGAAGGAATGGAACACGGGCAGTGCCACCATGAACTTATCCAGCGGATTGAAGTCGGCGATGGCGCGGATCTGCGCCACGTTTGACAATAGTGAGCCGTGGGAATGCACGACGCCCTTGGGCTGGCCTTCCGACCCCGAGGTGAACAGCACCACGGCGGCATCCTCGGGCTGCTGCTCGGTCCCAAGGGAGTGCGGGAACAGACGGTGCCAGCCAATCCAGAGTCTGTCAGCCAGCCGCAGCCGGGCACGCAGGTCCTCGAGATAGTGCACCGTGATGTCCGGCAACCCTTCAAGCAGCGCGGTCAGCCGCGCGCGTTCGAGAAAGCTCCGTGAGGTGACGATATTGCGGATGCCGGCAATGCGACAGGCGGCCCGCAGTCCATCGCGTCCGGCGGTGTAGTTGAGCATTGCCGGTATGCGCCCGGTCGCGGAAAGTCCCAGCACCAGGCCCAGGGTGGGCGCTGCATTGGGCGTGAGGATGCCGACCATCTCGCCGGCCTGGGTATCGGCACTGAGCACCCGAGCCAGTCCCAGGGCCATGCGCAGCAGCGTGCCATACGACTCCTCCTGCAGCCGGATGTCCTCGACCAGCCGGTAGCGCGAACCAAAAGTCGCCTTGGCGTCCAGGAAGGCGCGATACAGGGTGCGACGCGGCCGCGTGGTCACCAGCATGTCGAGCAGGATGTGCCGCATGATCTCACCGGCCCGCCGGCGTCGCAGCTTCGCCGACGGCAGCTGCGGCATCGGAATGGTGCGACGGGGCTGGATCATGATGCGGATCTGCGGCAGCAGTCGCAGCGGATAGACCCCGGCGAGACGTCCGAAGTAGCTGCGACCGGCGCCATCGATTCGCACCGGCACCACGGTCGCACCGGTTTTCGCGGCCACGAAGGCGGCACCGTCGTAGACCTTCATCAGCGACCCGGTGATGGTCAAACGCCCTTCCGGGAATATCACCACCGGAGTTCCGGTCTCCACCAGGCGGCAGATCAGTTTCATGGTGAGCGGGCTGGTGGAATCCACCGCCAGGTGTGGCACCAGCTTGAGGAGCCAGCGGAAGTACCACTTGGCCTTCACCTGGCTGTGGACCACGAAGGTCGCGCCCACCGGCAGGAAGCTGCCAAGCAGCGCGCCATCGAGGAACGACTCGTGGTTCGCGACGATCAGCGTTCGTTCGTTATTGAAGACGTTGCGATCGCCGCTCAGCTGCACCCGAAACAGGATGCGCAGGACCACCCGCAATAAGCAGCGCAGGGCGCGGAAGCGAAATGAATCAGTGCCGGCCACGATGTCCCCCCTCAACCTTGCGACGCCGCGCGGCGCGCCACGGCGAGCAGCAGCAGGCCGATTAAGCCCGCGCCCAACGCGCCACCGCCGCCACTGCCCCGTTCATTCTTTGAGACGATGCGGATGGGGGCGGTACCCGAGCGCACATCCGCCTCAAACTTAGTCAATGCGGCGTCAAAATGCTCGATCATCTGGTCGGTCGCGGCACTGAACCCGGTAATATTTGCCTCGCGAGTCCCACGGGCTTCTTCGATCAGGGTGGTATTGCCGTGTCTGACATCCGTGCCGCCCGCCCGGATGATCAGTTGCCGGCTGTGCGGATCCACGACCGCGAGGTCCACCAGGGTCGATACGTCGTGGCGGCTGCCCTTCACCGCATATGCGCCCACGATGGTCAGGTACGCCAGCGACCATTGGTTGCGGTCCAGGTGCGTTTCCTGGTCAAACGACACCAACGCGACCACATCCAGTCCATACAGGCGCTGCAGTCCGTCGAGTCCCGCAAAGCCACGACGGCCGGCCAGATAGTAATCCGGCAGGATCACGAAGTCGGTGACGAACGTGCGGCTGGCGAACCGCTGTTTGATGCGTTCCAGCAGTTGTGCCTGGTGTGCCTCATCCAACCCCGCGAACCCGGCATTGGCGGATGGCAGAAACGCCAGTCCCACGCGCAGCGGAATGCGCAACTGCGGCTGCGCGGTGTTGGGCGGTGGCAGCCGGCCGTCCGGGTACAGGAAGTCGACCAGGCTCGAGGAGTTGTGCGCGTGGCCCGTGCAATTGGGCAGACAGGTGAGGGTCTCGCACCCCGCCAGGGCGAGGGTGCCGAGGGCCAGCAGCAGCGCAAGTCGTCTGTCCATTTCCTGCTCCCGGTTCGTGTGCCGCGATCACTTCGCCGGGAACACTGTCCGGGAACGGACTTGCCGGTGCCACCTTTATCG
>DASZCK010000109.1:0-4050 GCA_035943195.1 Steroidobacteraceae bacterium | reverse complement strand
GGCACCTCATCGGCCACTGCGTAGATGATCTCCAACCCCTTTTCCTCGGCCTTCATGGCGGTGACATTGCTGACCGAGTCCAACACCGTGTCCAGATTGAACTCGGTGTCCTCCAGCGTCAGGCCGCCAGCCTCGATCTTGGAGAAGTCCAGCACGTCATTGATGATGCTCAGCAGCGAGCGTGCCGCGGAGTCGATCTTGTCCAGGTAGTTTCGCTGGCGCACGGTCAGGTCGGTGCTCAGCGCCAGTCGCGTCATGCCGATGACCGTGTTCATCGGCGTGCGGATCTCGTGGCTCATGACGGCCAGGAAATCACCCTTGGCGCGTTCCGCGGCCTCCGCCTCGTCGCGCGCGGTACGCAGCGCCTCGGCGGCCTGCCGCAGGGCGTCGTAACTGCGCTTGAGTTCCTCTTCGGCGAGCTTGCGCGAGGTGATATCGGTCTGGGTGGCGATGACGCGCACGGCACCGCTGTCGGCATTGCGCTCGATGACCTTGCCGCGCACCAGGATCCAGCGCCACGACCCCATCCGTGCGCGCATGCGCTGTTCCGCGGCGAAGTCGGCGGTCTTGCCCTGCAGATGGTCCTGGATGCCTTGCCAGGTCGCCGGCAGGTCCTCGGGGTGAACCTTGTCGGTCCAGTCCTTGATAGAGTTCCCGAACTCCTCGTCGGCATAGCCGAGATTGACCTTGCAGTGCCGGGAATAAAACACTTCGCCGCTGCCGATGTTCCAGTCCCAGATGCCATCCCCCGCGCTGTCGACGGCGAATTGCCAGCGCGCCTCGCTCACGCGCAGGGCCGCTTCGGCCAGTTTCATGGCGGTGATATTGCGGGCAATGCCGATCAGGCCAATGATCCTCCCATGCTCGTCGCGGTGTGCACTGCGGGTCGTCAGAAAGGTACGCTCCTCGCCGTTGGCCGGGATCGTTTCCTCGAGTGTGGTTGCGATGCCGGTCGTGAGCACCTCCAGTTCGCGCTGGCGCAGCATCTTGCCGAGTACCGGACCAAAAACATCGTCGGCGTTTTTGCCGATGACTTCGGCGGGATCGCGGTTGGTAAAGGTCGCTGCAGCCCGATTGAACAGCAGGAAGTTGCCCTCGGTGTCCTTGAGGAAGATGGCGTCAGTGGCGCCGTCGACGACTGCCTCGAGCAGTTCGGTTGAGCGACGCAGCTGCTGGGCGCGCTCGCTGACCCGCGTCTCAAGCGCGCCGCTCGGACCTTGAGCATCCGGCCGCAGCAGGGATAATTGGCCCTCGATGAGCTTGCGGACATTGCCCACCAGGCGCCGCTGGGCATCGCTGAACGTGCGTGGTTGGCGGTCGAGTACACAAACCGTACCGAAGACGCGTCCATTGGGCAGCATGACCGGGTAGCCAAGGTAGGCCAACAGGCCGAATTTCATGTCCGGGTTGCTGCGCCAGCGTGCACTGAGACGCGCATCGGGCACCTCGAGCGTCTCACGGTTGCGCGTGACCGACTCGCAGTAGAGCCCGGAGTCCAGCAGCTGTTCGGACTCTCCCGGCCGGTAAGGATTGGCGGGCGTGTTGCTGCTGATGAAGACTTCGATTCGACGCCCCACGATGCGCATGACCAGGGCGACCGGCACTTCGAGAATTTCCGCCGCGGAGTCCAGGGCGGCCTGCCACCCCGCGAGCAGATGCTCGGGGACGGCCGTCGACGAGCCTTCTGGCGCGACCTCATCGAGCTGCATACGGCTGTCGTTGGCGCTCATCGTTGCTCGCTAGGGTACACTGATGAAATGCGCACAGAAGCAGCGATTTCGCGATCCGGCGCGGCGGTGCCGGTACTGGAGGCGGTGGACCTGGAAGCTCCGCGCAGCGGCGAGCTTCTGATCCGCGTCATCGCCAGCGGCATCTGCCACACGGACCTGGGCGTGCACGCGGGGCGCGGCCCGGGGACTGCGCTGCCGGCTGTGTTGGGCCATGAGGGCGCAGGTGTGGTCATCGATACCGGACCTGGGGTCACCGGGCTCAAGGTCGGCGATCATGTGGTGCTGAGCGGCTCATCCTGCGGACATTGCCCGAGCTGCCTGCGCAACTATCCCAGCTACTGTCGCGAGGCCATGCCTCGCAATTTCGGTGGCCAACGCATGGACGGCAGCAGCGCCTTGAGTCAGAACGGCCTAAGGCTGGGCGGACACTTCTTCGGACAATCCTCCTTCGCGCGCCATTGCATTGCCACTGAGCGCACCGCCGTCAGAGTCCCGGCAGACCTGCCCCTGGAGCTGCTCGGTCCCTTGGGTTGCGGGGTCATCACCGGTGCGGGAGCCATTCTGTTCTCACTCGGTGTCAAGACGGGCCAGTCCGTCGCCGTCTTCGGTGCCGGTGGCGTGGGATTGTCCGCCGTGATGGCGGCGCGCCTGGTCGGTGCGCGCGAAGTCATCGCCATCGACAAGATTGCGGCACGGCTGGAACTGGCGCGCCAACTGGGAGCGACTCACACCATTGATGTGGGGGCACCGGATGTGGTGCAGCAGATCATCGAGATCACGCGCGGCGGCGTCGACCGCAGCTTGAATACAACGCGCGCGCCGGCGGTCTTCACGGCGGCGATGCAGTGCCTGGCGATGCAGGGCGTGGCGGGCTTCGTCGCCGCTCCCGCCATGGATTGGCAGCCCGCCATGTTTCCGATGCTGGCCGGAGGCCGACGGCTGCAGGGCATTCTGGGGGGCGATGCGGCGCCTCAGAGCGTCATTCCGATGCTGGTTGACTACTACCGGCAGGGTCGGCTGCCCTTTGACGGGCTGCTGCGCTTTTACGCCTTCGAAGATATCGGCAAGGCCTTCCATGACATGGAGCAGGGCGAGGTCATCAAGCCGGTGCTGCGCATGGCCGCCTAAGAGGGCAGCAAGGCGCGTGGAACTTCCGAGTCATCCTTGAGGCCGACACCACTGCAGCCGGCACGTCGCGCGGCGCGCATCAGCCAGGCGGCACGCGCCGCGGCCTCATCGTAAGACAGGCCCTGAGGCGGGCGAATGTTGGAAATGCAGTTGCGCTCATGGTCGCGGCGCCCCGGTACTGGCTTCCAGGTGAGATAGATGCCAAGGCTGTCGGGGGCGCTAAGCCCGGGCCTCTCGCCGATGAGCATGACGCAAAGCTGCGCCTTCAGGCGCACGCCGATGTCGTCACCCAGCGCAACCCTGGCCTGCGTTGCAATGATCAGCGGCGCGACCTTCCAATCGGGCAGGGCACGCAGCAATGCCTGCAGCGTTGGAGCGGCGTGGTGCTGTACGGCGCGGGCCGACAGCCCGTCAGCCAGGACGAACACCACATCGAAGGGTCCACCAGCGAGCGTCGCGTCGCATTCGGCTGCCAGAGCTCGGCCCAGGTCGGGACGCTGCAGGTAGGTGTTGCGATCGGGTGCGTGGCTGTGGACTGTAAGGACCTGCGCGGGCGCCAGACCGGCCGTGAGTCGCGGCACATCCAGCGCCTCGTGAACGGCGTCGCGTGCCCGCGCCTGGTCGAGCTGGAACTCCAGGAGGGCAGCGGTGGGCAGTCCGGCGCCCACATGCCCCAGCGCCACCCGCGCCGGGGTGCGGCTGCGCAGCGTCGCCATTAGGTCATGGCCCCTGTGAACGGTCGGTTTCATGCGCGCGACGCCTGGTTGAAGGCGAGCAGTCGGTGTGAAGCGTCGGCAAGCGCCGTGGGTTCGCGGATCCAGCCGCGTTCGTCGCTGATCCCCATGCCCATCAACCATTGCTCGAACTCGGGCGCGGGGCGCAGCCCGAGCGTGCGGCGAAGATACTGGGCATCGTGAAAACTGGTGCTCTGATAGTTGAGCATCACATCATCGGCCCCCGGCACGCCCATCACGAAATTGACCCCGGCGACGCCGAGCAGCGTCAGCAGGCTGTCCATGTCATCCTGGTCCGCCTCGCTATGATTGGTGTAGCAGACATCCACGCCCATCGGCACGCCCAGTAATTTACCGCAGAAGTGATCTTCCAGCGCCGCGCGCGTGATCTGCTTGCCGTCGTAGAGGTATTCCGGACCGATGAAGCCAACGACCGAGTTCACCAGCAAGGGCGCAAA
>DASZCK010000108.1:0-3397 GCA_035943195.1 Steroidobacteraceae bacterium | reverse complement strand
TGCCTCGAGTGTGCGCCGCTCGAAATGCTGGAACAGCATGATGGGGACCACCAGCAGGACCAGCATGAAAATAGCGACCGCGCTGGCGACGGGCCAGTCGCGGTTCTCGAAAAACTCATCCGACAGGACCCGTCCGATCATCAGCTGGTCGGTGCGACCCAGGAGCGAGGGTACGACGTACTCACCCACCGCCGGGATGAACACCAGCAGTGAGCCGGCAATGATGCCGGGAAGCGACTGCGGCAAGGTGATGCGAACAAAGGCCGTGAACGGCCGGGCACCCAGGTCCGCGGCCGCCTCCAGCAGCGCCACGTCGAGTTTCTCCAGATTCGCATACAGCGGCAGGATCATGAAGGGCAGGTACGAGTACACAATTCCCACGTACACGGCGAAATCCGTCTGCAGCATGGTCAGCGGCTGATGGATGATCCCGAGATACAGCAGGATGTTGTTGATCACACCATTGTGCTTGAGCAGGCCGATCCAGGCATAAACGCGCAGCAGAAAAGAGGTCCAGAACGGCAGCACGATGAGCATCAGCAGTGCGCTGCGCCAGGCGCCGCGGGCGCGGGCGATGACATAGGCCATGGGATAGCCCAGCAGCAGGCACAGCAGCGTCGATACCACCGCCACCTTCAGCGAATAAAGGTAGGCGCTGACGTACAGCGGATCGGTGAACAGAAAGGCGTAGTTGCTGAAGTGCAGCGAAGGGTGCGGCAGTCCGTTGATCCATTCGAGCAAGGGGGCATAGGGCGGGATCGTCAACCGCTCCTGCGAAAAGGACAGCTTCAGGACAATGAGGAAGGGCAGCAGGAACAGCAGAATCAGCCATACCATGGGTACGCCCAACACCAGCCGGCGCCCGCCCTGGTTCACGCTCTTGAGGTTCGGCAGCACGGCGTTATTCCACCAGGACCACGGGGCTGCTGGCCTGCCAGGACAGAAACACCGGTTCGTCCCGGGCGATCCGCTGCCCGGTGTCACGCGCCGAATTCGGCAGCGTGACCCGTACCTCGCGTCCCGATTCCAGTGCCACCAGGTACACCGACGCATCGCCCAGGTAGGCGATGCCGCGAACCCGCCCACGCGCCAGGTTCGGCGTATCCGCACTCCCCGCGCCCCCTTCCGGGGGGTGCCGCGTCATGGAGATTTTCTCCGGTCGCACCGCCGCCCAGACCGTGGCGCCGCCGCGCGCAGGCAGCGGGCGGTCGACGTGGATCACGCAGCCAATTTCGTTGCAGCGGATCCGCTGCCGCTCCCCGGACGCCTCCAGTACCTCGCCTTCGAAAAGATTGACCGAGCCGATGAAGTCGGCGATGAAACGTGTGCCGGGAGACTCGTAGATCTGCGTCGGCGTGCCCACCTGCACGATCCGGCCATGGTTCATGACGCCCATGCGGGTGGAAAGCGTCATGGCCTCCTCCTGATCGTGGGTTACGACGATGAAGGTGACACCGAGGGCCTTTTGGATATTGATGAGCTCGAACTGGGTATGCTCGCGCAGCTTGCGGTCCAGGGCAGCCAGTGGCTCATCGAGCAGCAGCAGCTTGGGCCGCTTGACCAGCGAGCGCGCCAGCGCGATACGTTGCCGCTGGCCACCGGAGAGCTGGTGCGGCTTGCGGTGGCCGAAACCACCCATCTTCACGATGTCGAGGATTTCCCCGACGCGGCGCCTGATCTCATCGCGCCGCAGCCCCTCCTGCTCCAGGCCGAAGGCGATGTTCTTTTCCACGCTCATGTGCGGAAAGAGCGCGTACGACTGGAACATCATGTTCACGGGCCGCTCATACGGTGGCACGTTGCTCATATCACGTCCGTCGACCAGGATCCGGCCGGCGCTGGGGGTCTCGAAGCCGGCCAGCATGCGCAGCAGTGTCGTCTTGCCCGATCCGGATCCGCCCAGCAGGCAGAAGATCTCACCTTGCTGGACATCCAGGCTGACATCGTCCACCGCCGCGCAGTCATCGAAACGCTTGGTCACGTTTTCGATGCGCAAATAGGCCGGCTGCGCCGCGGAGTCTGCTGCTTGCTGTTGGTTCAACATGCGCCCTATTCGCCGGTTTTGAATCGCGTCCACATGCGGTTCAGCAACCGTGTGAACTGTGGAGTCTTGGCCAGTTCCGGTACCAGTTTCGCGCGCACCTGCGGGGGCGGATAGATGCCCGGGTCGTTGCGGACCGCGCTCTGCAGGGCCTCGGAGGCCGGGTCGTCGCCGTTGGCGTATTTGAGGTAGTTGCTGTTGCGCGCGGCGATCTGCGGGCGCAGCAGAAAGTTGATGAACAGATGCGCGTTCTTCACATGCGGAGCATCAGCCGGGATCGCCACCATGTCGAAATTGCGCATCGCACCCTCCTTGGGGATGCGGTACGCCAGTTCAATGCCGCGTCCGGCCTCCACTGCCCGGTCATGCGCCTGCTTCACGTCACCGGACCAGCCCATCGCCAGGCAGATCTCGCCGTTTGCAAGGTCGTCGATGTACCGCGATGAGTGGACGTAACGGATGTAGGGGCGTATCGCCAGCAACGCCTTTTCCCCGGCCTTGAGGTCGTCCAGCGACTCGCTGTTGGGATTGCGGCCCAGATATAGCAGCACGGCGCCCAGCATTTCCGTGGGCGTGTCCAGCATCGACACGCCACAGTCCTGGAATTTCGACACCACCGATGGGTCGAAGATCATGCGCAACGAGTCCACCGGCGCATCGGGCATCCGTTCGCGGATCTTGGCCACGTTGTAGCCGGGGCCGGAGGTGATCCACATGTAGTCGACGCCGTAGTCGTTGCCCGGATTGTAGACCGCCGACTCGCGCGCCACTTCCGGATCCACGTATTTGAGATTCGGCAGCAGGGCCTTATCGAGCTTCTGATAGACGCCGGCGCTGATCTGACGTTGCAGGAAGGGTCCCGATGGAACCACCACGTCGAAGTTTGAATGTCCCATGAGCATCTTCGTCTCCAGTACTTCGTTGGAGTCGAAGACGTCGTAGTTGACCTTGATGCCGTATTCGTGCTCGAAGTCCTCGATGACCCCGGGCGCGACATAGTCCGACCACTGGTAGACGTTCAGCACCGACTGGTCGGCGACGCTGTGGCCGCTGCAGGCTGCAAGGCACAGCGGCAGTGCGCACACCGCGAGGAGGATGCGGGGATTTCCCATTGACCTATAGTACCGCCGCCCGATCCGCCTTAGGCCCTCAGACATTCAGCAGCAGGTGCTCACGCTCCCAGGAACTGATGACCTGCAGGAACACCTCGTACTCGGCTTCCTTGACCAGCGCGAAGGCCTCTACAAAGGTCGGCCCGAGCAGCTCCACCAGCGGCTCGCATGCCCGCAGTTCGCGCAGCGCCCCATCCAGCGTGCGCGGCAGGCCGAACGGCAGATCATGGGCGCTGCCCGAAAT
>DASZCK010000107.1:0-1595 GCA_035943195.1 Steroidobacteraceae bacterium | reverse complement strand
GCAGGTCCCAAGCACCTGAACATCAAGCTCACGCGCGCCAAACTCGAGTCACTGGTGGAGGATCTGGTCAAGAAGACCGTGGATCCGTGCCGGGTGGCGCTCAAGGACGCGGGCCTGGCGGCCAGCGATGTGGCCGAGGTCATCCTGGTCGGCGGCCAGACGCGCATGCCACTGGTGCAGAAGTACGTGCGTGACTTCTTCGGCAAGGAGCCGCGTAAGGACGTGAACCCGGATGAGGCGGTGGCCGTGGGCGCTGCCATCCAGGGTGGTGTGCTGGCGGGTGACGTCAAGGACGTGCTGCTGCTGGATGTCACGCCGCTGTCGCTGGGTATCGAGACCCTGGGCGGGGTGATGACCAAGCTGATCGAGAAGAACACCACCATCCCGACGCGGGCCGCACAGACCTTCTCCACCGCGGATGACAGTCAGACGGCGGTGACCATCCATGTGCTGCAGGGCGAGCGCGACCGGGCCGGGGACAACAAGTCCCTGGGCAAGTTCGACCTCACCGACATCCCGGCGGCGCCGCGTGGCATGCCGCAGATCGAGGTCTCCTTCGACATCGACGCCAACGGCATCCTCAATGTCTCCGCCAAGGACAAGGCGACCGGCAAGGAACAGAAGATCATCATCAAGGCCTCGAGCGGCCTGAACGAGGATGAGATCAAGCGCATGGTGCGCGACGCCGAGGCGCATGCCGAGGAGGATCGTAAGTTCCGTGAGCTGGTGGAGACGCGCAACAAGGCCGATGGCCTGATCCACAGCGTCGAGAGTTCCTTGAAGGAGCTCGGCGACAAGGTCGAGGCCAGCGAGCGGGCAGCGGCGGAATCTGCACTGTCGGATCTGCGCACCGCGCTCAAGGGTGATGACAAGGACGTGATCACGCGCAAGACCGAGGCGCTGGCGCAGGCTTCCGCAAAGGTTGCCCAGCGGGCCTATGGCGACGCTCAGGGCGCCGCGGGCGCAGCGGGCGCCCAGCCCGGTGGCGCGGGCGCAGCGGGGGGCGCGAGCGCCGGCCCCGGCGGAGCCAAGGACGATGTGGTCGACGCCGAGTTTGAAGAGGTCAAAGACAAGGATCGCCGCGCCTCGTAAGCGGGCAGGCGAATCAAATGCCGCCGCGCTCGGGCTCATCCGCCACACGGAGAGCCAGGGTACGGCGGCTTTGACGTGTTTAAGGGGTCGGCAGGGTGGGCATGGCTAAGCGCGATTACTACAAGATTCTGGATGTCGCCAGGACGGCATCCGAGGCCGATATCAAGAAGGCGTATCGCCGCCTGGCGATGAAGTTCCATCCGGATCGCAATCCCGGCAATCACGAGGCCGAAGATAAATTCAAGGAATGCAAGGAAGCCGCCGAAGTGCTCGGCGATGCGCAAAAGCGCGCCATCTACGACCAGCACGGTCATGCCGGGCTGGATGCGGCCGCGCAGCGCGGCGCCGGCCAGCGCGGCGCTGATGCCTTCAACGACATCTTCGGGGATGTGTTCGGCGATATCTTCGGCGGCGGGCGCCGTGGCGGAGGCCGCTCGCAGGTGTTTCGCGGCGCGGACCTGCGCTATGAGATCGAGCTGGAGCTGGATCAGGCGGTATTCGGC
>DASZCK010000106.1:0-9553 GCA_035943195.1 Steroidobacteraceae bacterium | reverse complement strand
GCCGAATACGAGCTTGTTCAACAGCGTCCGCAACTGGATTCGTTCCTCGGCGCTCAGTCGCCAACTGAAGGCTCTTTCGTGCAATGGAATGCGCCGCCGCAACGCTTTGAGCATCTCCTGCCCGCGCGCGGTCAAGTGAAGGGCGTAGCTTCGTGCATCGTGGGAAGCATGCTCGCGGCGCACAAACCCGGCAGCAACGGCGCGGGAGACGGTAACGCCTACCGTCACCCGCTCTATCCCGATCATGCGCGCCAGATCCGCCTGGCTGATGCCCGGGTGCTGCTTCAAGACACTGAGCGCGCCAATCATGTTGGGCGTGATCTCCCCCTTACCTACGTCTCGGTCGAAGGTTGACATGATGGTCATGTAGGCCACATGCAAATACAGACCGAGCACCGGTTCCGGACTCAACTCGACCTCGATCATCCCTGTAGGTGATCGCGGCCTGGATGTCTCGGTCGTTTCCGCACTCAGCTTGACTGCAGTCCCCGGTTGTCGCTTCTTCCCCGGTCTGGTTCGAGTCCCTGTCACAAGCCTCTCTCGTCCTCATCTGGGAACCTTGCATTCTAACCCAGGGAGGCAAGAGTCCTAGCCAGAGTGGGGGTGCGTCGCTGAGGAGCGGAAGGGGCGCTGCTGTGCGGCAAAACCCCTGCGGCTTGGCTGAGGAATTGCCAATTCGGTATGCACCCCGTTACCATGCTGTAACGGGGGCTTACTATGCTGGGCGATCGGTCCGCCAAGCATCCTTAAGGGGAGTGACAATGAAACACCCGATTCGCGGCTGCGCCGCCTTGTTGGCGGCATTGCTCCTTCAGATGCCTGCTGCCCGGGCGGCGGGACTGTGTTCGGATCTGCTTAAATTTGTGATCCCCGACGGCTCAGTGGAGAAAGCTCAGGAGGTGCCGGCGGGTCCACTGCCTGCACCACCGGGTGCGCCGGCCCTTTCCCGGGAGAGTCCCGCGCACTGCCGAGTGGACGGTGTGATCGGCGCTCACACCGGGAAGGACGGCAAGGCCTACGGCATTCGATTCGCCGTGGCCCTGCCGAACCAGTGGAATGGCCGATTGCTGTATCAGGGCGGCGGGGGACTGAATGGCTCGGTTCAGGCGCCGGTCGGGGCGACCGCGGCGGGCGATGCGCCGGCTTTACAGCGCGGATTTGCGGTCGTGAGCAGCGATTCGGGACACGAGGCGAGCGGCTTCGATGCCAGCTTCCTGGGTGATCAGCAGGCCGCCCTCGACTTTCTGTATCAGTCAATCGGCAAGGTCATGGCCGTGGCGCGACCGCTGGTGATGGCGCATTACGGAAGCGGGCCGAGTCACAGCTACTTCGTGGGGTGCTCGACCGGCGGCCGTGAAGCCATGATTTCCGCTCAGCGCTACCCCAAGCAATTCGACGGCATCGTCGCTGGTTCACCGGCGATGCGCACCAACTATTCAAATCTTGCCCTGCGATGGGTCAATACATCGTTAAATGCGTCAGCTCCGAAGGATGCACAGGGCCATTTTCTTACCACACAGGCCTTATCGGACTCGGATCGCAAGCTTGTGGTCGATGGACTCCTGAAGGCCTGCGATGCGCTTGATGGAGTTCGCGATGGAATGATTTTCGATACCAAGGGCTGCGACTTTGATCCCAAGGTGCTGGAGTGCAAGGCTGCCAAGACCGACGGCTGCTTGAGCGCCGTCCAGGTGGCGGCCATCGAGCGCGCCTTTGGCGGACCGAAGACGGCATCGGGCATCCAGGTCTATCCCGGATTTGCCTTTGACACCGGTATTGGCGCCAAGGGTCGGGGCATCCCCGGATTGCTCAGTGGCGGCTTGCCGCCCGAGGGCGGAACACCCGCGGGTACGACCATGAATGTCGAAGCCGAGGCTGCAATCGCGCACGATGGGCGTGAAATGATGGGTGACACCGATGCGTGGACGAACCTGTCCTCCTTTACGGCCCACGGCGGCAAGCTGATTTTCTATCACGGGATGAGTGATCCATGGTTCTCGGCATTGGAGACCATTCGCTACTACGGGGCGCTGGGCGCCGACCCGAGTGCCGGACCGGGCCCGATTACCGATTGGAGCCGGCTGTTCGTCGTGCCGGGCATGGGGCACTGCGGAGGAGGGGAAGCGACACTCGATCGCTTCGATATGCTCTCGGCCATCGTCGCCTGGGTGGAGCAGGGCCGCGCGCCGGATCAGGTCATTGCCACGGGCAGCGCATTCCCAGGGCGCAGCCGCCCATTGTGTCCATATCCGAAACACGCTCAATATAACGGGCAGGGCGACACTGAGTCCGCCGCAAACTTCAGTTGCCGAGACTGATCTGGCGTGCGAGCGATTGGGCTGCTGCAGTGTTTCTTTGGCGGCATTTTGCGAGACAGTCGATCTGCACGCTGCCGGCGCTGCCGCCGAGCCGCATCTCGCTAACACCATCTATTCCGCCTGAGAAGTAATGGTCAAAGATAACTAGGGGGAATCTCTATGCGCAATCTGACCGCAGCCTGGATTCTGATGTGCTGTGCCATGGGGCATTCGGCAGTATCTATTGCACAAGTGCCGCCTCCCGATGAGGCGGGACGCGCACAGCTGGCTAAAATGCGTGCACGGCAGCAGAACCTACCCGACACGCCAGGGACGGGTGCCTTTCCCGCGCTGAAGGAAGAAGTGGCTTCGCTCCCGAATCACGTGGTCTACCGGCCGGCGCGCCTTGCGTCACTGGGCACTACGAAACTGGGCGTCTATGTGTTCGGCAATGGCGGCTGCTCCGATGACGGGGCCAGTTCGCGTTTGCACCTCCTCGAAATCGCCTCCCATGGCTACCTGGTCATTGCGCCTGGGCGTATCTTGAGTGGACCGGGCACCGCGCCGCCGCCTGCAACACCGCCCCCGACACAGAACGGTGCGCCGCCAGTGTTGGAGGCACGCACCAGCTACAAGGATTTGCTCTCCGCACTCGACTGGGCGCTGGCGCAAAACACCGATCCGATGAGTCCGTATTACCGACGAATCGATGCGAAGGCCATCGCGGTGTCGGGATACAGTTGCGGCGGCGTTCAGGCGTTGCACATCGCGGCCGATCCGCGCATTAAGACGATGGTAGTGATGAACAGTGGGCTGTTCAACGCGGGCGCTACCAATATGCCAGAGATGAATATACCGAAGGAGGCGCTGAAGTCCCTGCACACTCCGACGCTCTATTTACTGGGCGGTGCGACGGACATTGCTTACCCCAACGGCAGCGACGATGTGAAGCGCATCGACAATGTGCCAGTGTTTTTTGCCAATCTGCGCGGAGCCGGCCATGGCGGTTCCTATTGGGAGCCGAACGGCGGTAAGGCGGCTGCCGTGGTGGTGGCCTGGCTCAACTGGCAGCTTCGCGGAGACGCGCGCGCTGCGCGCCAGTTTCTCGGCAAGGATTGCGGCCTATGCGATGATCCTGCCTGGGAGGTCCAGAAAAAACGGATTGACTAGCCCCTGGGGGAGGCGGCAGCCTCCGCACCTGAAGTCAATTTCGCGGGAATCGCCGGTAGGTGCACTGCTGTCATCGCCACAACACCACCTCGATCCGCGTCCCCCCTCCACTGGTCGACGCTATGGAAAACTCGTCCACTAAACGCCGAGCGCCCGGCAATCCAAGCCCGAGGCCGCCGCCGGAGGACCGGCCGTCGGTCAGGGCCAAGTCAAGGTCGTCGATTCCCGGACCGTGATCCACGAAAATCAGTCGCAAACCGAGGGTAACCGGCGAAGTCATAACTTCCCACCGCAGAATGCCTCCTCCGCCGTACTTCACCACGTTCCTGGCAAGTTCGCTGGCAGCAGTTACCAGCTTGGTTTGTTTCAGAACCGAGAAACCGTTTTCGGCGGCCAATGCAAAAATGAGTCGCCGAAGTCGAACGACGTCGGTACCGCTTTGGATGCGAAATTCGCCCACCGGGCCATCCACGCAATCCCACCCTCCAATCGAACTGCAGGCTACGGGGGTAGCGTGCCTCACTGCGCGGCCATGAAACATTGGCATGACTTCAGGATCGAAAGTCGGATTTGGCCGGCACGTCTGGAGACGCGGCATCCTGGGTGACGGCGCAGGCATCACACCCAAGCGGTATCCAACTGGCGGCGCGACGCCGATACCTCAAGGGGTTGCAACGGCCGCCCGCCCAAGATTGACGAAAGTCAGTCACTTAATATAATCAAGGAGTTAATCCCCGCCCGCTTGAGTGATTTTTTCCACGTGGCCCGGAAGCAGGTGGTGACCTCAAGCACACGCCATCGAATCCGCGCCTAGCACTAAAGTGCAGATCATGCTGCGGCGACGCGCAGTTCAGCTTGGACGTCAGACACCCACGGGCTGCCGGCTGCCCGCTTGCAAGCGCGCGGGATTTGCTGCGTTGCGCATGACCTGAAGTTCCGATATCGTCATTTCGGATTCCGTGCCTTATAACGTCAATGCCGAATGCACGGTCCGCTCAAATAACGGCACGGCTGTCTGCGCATGTTGTATAGAACCTGTCCGATCGTGTTGATCCTGTTGGCGGGAACGCTCACCGGATGCGGCAGGGCCCCGCCGACGGCGGAAGCTGCGCCCACGGTGATCGTGTCACCCCCGTTGCGCGAGAAGGTCACCAACTGGGACGATTATGCGGGTCGCTTCGAGGCGGTGGCATCAGTGGAGGTTCGCCCCAGAATCTCCGGCCTTCTGCAATCGGTCAATTTCCGCGACGGCCAGACGGTGACCAAGGGCCAGGTGCTGTTCGTAATCGATCCGCGGCCCTTCGCCGCGCTGCTCGGGGAATCCAAGGCACAACTTGCCCGGGCGCAGGCCGCGCAGGTGAACGCGGCGGCGCAACTGAAACGCGGTGAGCGCCTGATCGCCAGTCACGTCCTCAGCGAGGCGGATCTGGAAACCCTGCGCGCCACCGCGCTGCAGGCGACAGCCGATGTTGCAGCGGCCCAGGCGGCGATCGAGTCCAGCGCCCTGAACCTCGAATTCACACGCGTCATCGCAGCCCTGTCTGGACAGATCTCGTACCACAGGCTGGCCGCCGGCAATCTGGTCACCGCGGAAACGACCGTGCTGACCACGATCGTGACCCTGGACCCCATCCGCTTCGTTTTCGACGCTCCGGAGTCCGCGCTGCTGCGCTATAAGCGCGAGCAAAGTGACCTGCCGGACGGCAATGCCGTGGATATCCGTTTGCAGGATGAGACTGATTATCGCTGGAAGGGCCACATGGAATTCATCGACAATGCCCTGGACACCAGCTCAGGCACCATTCGCGGACGGGCCTTGGTGGATAATCCGCACGGCTTCCTCACGCCGGGCATGTTCGGTCACATGCGCCGTTTCGCTGCACGCGCCAGCGAGGCGATGCTGATTCCCGATCAGGCAGTGGTCAACGATCAGACCCGCCAGATTGCCTATATCGTCGGCGCCGGCGGCATCGTCGAGCAGCGCACGGTTGAAGTGGGCCAGTTGTTCCAGGGCATGCGCGAGATTGTGTCGGGCCTCGCACTGACGGACCAGGTGATCATCAGTGGGGTGCAGCGTGCGCGGCCCGGCCGCAAGGTTCACGCCACATTGGCTCCCATGAGCGCATTCCCGTCGGGCATCTCGCGCGGCGAAAACGGGCGCATGCAATTACCGCCGGGGGGCGCCAGGTGAGCAGCCGGCAAATCCTGTCGTGAAGATCGCACACTTTTTCATCGACCGGCCCATCTTCGCCGCCGCGGTTTCGGTCATCATCACCCTGCTCGGGGCCATCGCCTTCCCGCGCCTGGCCGTCGATCAGTACCCGAAGATCGCACCGCCCACGGTATCCGTTTCCGCCAGCTATCCAGGCGCCTCGGCTGAAGTCATGGCCGACAACGTCGCGGCCCCTCTGGAACAGCAGATCAACGGCGTCGATGACATGCTCTACATGTCCTCGCAATCCATCGGCGAAGGACGGGTCAGCATCACCGTGACCTTCAAGCTCGGCACCGATGTCGACATGGCGCAGGTGAAGGTCCAGAACCGGGTGCAGACGGCACTGCCGCAACTGCCGCAGGAGGTCCAGGACCTCGGAGTGACGGTGCGCAAGGGCAGCGGCGACACGCTGCTGATCGTGCACGTGTATGCCTCGGATCCCACGCTGGATCGCAAATTTCTCGCCAACTACGCGAGCCTGCAGATCCGCGACCGGCTGTTGCGCGTTCCGGGCGTTGGCGATGTCGGCGTCAACGCCGCCCGCGACTACGCTATGCGTGTCTGGATCGACCCCGACAAGGCCGCGGCGCGCGACCTGACCGTGCAGGAAATCGTGGACGCCCTGCGCAACAATAACGTGCAGGTCGCCGCCGGTTCCGTGGGTGCACCCCCCTTTACCAATAATCCGGCTGCCCAGCAGCTGATCGTTCAAACTCAGGGCAAGCTGTCGACCGCCGATGAATTCGCCCAGGTCATCATCAAGCGCGATGCCCAGGGGCGGGTGACACGCATTTCTGATATCGGGCGCGTCGAGCTTGGCGCCCAAAACTACGGCGTCAATGCCTACAAGAGCCGCGAGCGGGCGGTTGCGCTCAGCGTCACCCAGTCCCCGGGCAGCAACGCCCTTGCAGTCGCCGACGCGGTGCAGACCACGATGGTCGATCTGAAACGGGATTTCCCGCCGGGCATCGCCTACGAGATCATCTACAACCCCAGCACTTATATTCGTGCCTCCGTCGACGAAGTGGCGCGAACTTTGCTCATCGCCATCGTCCTGGTGGTGATCGTCGTCATCCTGTTTCTGCAGCGCTGGCGCACCGCCGTGATTCCACTGCTCGCCATCCCCATCGCCCTGATCGGCACCGGTATCATGCTGCAGGCCTTCGGCTTTTCACTGAACAACCTCTCGATGTTCGGCCTGGTGCTCTCGATCGGCATAGTGGTAGATGACGCCATCGTAGTGATCGAAAACGTCGAGCGGCACATCAGCGCGGGCCTGAGTCCGCGCGAGGCGGCGCACCTGACCATGAACGAAGTCGGCGGCGCGCTGCTGGGAATTGCGCTGGTGCTGGTCGCCGTATTCGTCCCCACGGCCTTCATGGGTGGCATCGCCGGCCAGTTCTACAAGCAATTCGCCATCACCATTGCCACGGCCACCCTTATTTCGCTGGTGGTATCGCTGACCCTGTCGCCGGCGCTCGCGGCCCTGATACTCAAGCCCCATTCGGCCATGGCTGAGGCAGCTGCGGCCCAGGCGCCTCGCGGACTGCGGCAACTTGGCGCCGCGGGCCGGGCCTTCAATCGCGGCTTCGAGCGGTTCAGTCACGCGTATGGCGAATTCACGCTACGGGTCATAGGCGTGGGCCGCCCGATCCTGGCGCTTTATGCGGTACTGCTGGTACTCACCGCGTGGGGAATCATCGCCACACCACGCGGCTTCATTCCCCAGCAGGACCAGGGCGACGTCGCCATTTCGCTACAGCTGCCGGCCGGCGCAACCCTGGCGCGCACGGATGCAGTCGTGCAGCAGGCCATCGACATCGTGCTGGGCACCCCGGGCGTATCCTCCGCATCGGTGTACGCCGGCATCGATGGCAATGGCTTCAACAACCAGTCGAGCTCCGGTCAGATGTGGGCCATTTTCGAACCGTTCGCGACCCGGCTGCCCAAGGGCCTGACCGCCGCCCGGCTCACGGCCGACCTGCGCCGGCGGTTGTCGGTCATCACCGCCGCGGATATCCGTATCAGCCAGCCCGCTCCGGTGCTGGGCCTGGGCTCCGCCGGTGGTTTCCGCATGATCATCGAGGATCGGGCCGGATTCGGCTATGCCGCGCTGGAAGCGGCGGCACGGGACGTGGCGGAGGCGGCGGGCAGGGATCCCGCCATCACCAACACCTACGTCAGCTTCACCAGCAGCAGCCCGCGCTTGGGCGCCGAAGTGGACCGCGATAAGGCCGAAATGCTCGGGGTGCCCGCGGCCAATGTGTACGCGACACTGCAGACTTACCTGGCCGGCACCTACGTCAACAACATCAATCTCCTGGGGCACACCTTCCAGGTCATTGCCATGGCCGACTCTTCATATCGCCAGGACGATAGCTGGGTGGGCACGCTCAAAACACGTTCGGTGTCGGGCGCCATGGTGCCGCTGAGCTCGGTGGTCAACTTCACACCCGCGGTGGGGCCCTACAAGGTGATGCGCTACAACCTGTATCCCGCCGTCGACATCCAGGGCGACACCAGGGTCGGCGCCTCGACCGGGCAGGCGATGAGCGCCATGGAGCGTATTGCCAGTGCTCGCCTGCCGGCCGGATTCACTTATGAGTGGACCGACCTGGCGTACCAGCAGCAGCTCGCCGGCAACTCCTCCGCCGAGAGTTTCGTGCTGGCCGTGGTGTTCGTATTCATTTTTCTTGCCGCTCTCTACGAAAGCCTGACCCTGCCGCTGGCGGTCATTCTCATCGTGCCCATGTGCCTGCTCGCGGCCTTGCTGGGCGTAAATCTGCGCGGCACGGACAACAACATTCTCACCCAGATCGGCATGGTCGTGCTGATCGGGCTGGCGGCCAAGAACGCCATCCTCATCGTCGAGTTTGCGCGCCAGGCCGAGGAGCGGCTGGGTCTGACACCGGCCAAGGCCGCGGCGCACGCGGCGCGTACGCGACTGCGGCCCATATTGATGACGTCGGTCGCATTTGTCGCCGGGGTCGCGCCCCTCGCATTCGGCTCCGGCGCAGGCGCGGAGATGCGCCAGGCGCTGGGTATTGCGGTGTTCTTCGGCATGCTTGGCGTAACCGCGTTCGGCCTGCTGTTCACACCAATCTTCTACGTCGTGTGTCGCGGGATCGGCGAGCGCTTTGCCTCAGCGAGCTCCACTACAGCGAATACTGCAGCGCCGGCGGCCGCGGGTCCCGGGCCGGGGCCATGATTTCGAGCCGTGTCCCGATTGTTTGCTAAGTCTCCTTCATGAGCACGGCGCACGAAAAGGATCCGGCCAAGGTAAAGCGCTGGATCGGCTCGGTTGGTCCAACCGCCTTCTAGGTCTGCTTCTCTCGTTTGTGGCGGGGAACGCGGGCGGGACTATCTGTGACGTCCGAATCGGATCAGTTCCGCCCGGCCCCGCCATGGCGGCTACCTGCTCGAACGGGGACGAGCCATCGTATGATCGGTTAGCTCCCCTGAAATATAGCGCTTCGAGGCACAATTCCGTGCCCATCCAGTAAGCATAGATTTTTCCCATGAAAGCGTCCCGCCTCAAGAGTCAAGTCCCGGTTGGCTGATCAAATCCAAAAGTCGCCCGGGATTCCGACGCCGTCGGGGGCATCCGTAGTCCGCGCCAACCGCTTCGATCGCATGGAGTGGGCGGGCGCTTTCGGCGATCTCGGCACCCTGATCCCGTTTGTAGTTGCCTATCTTGCCGTGCTCAAAATGAGCCCCTTTGGTGTCTTGTTTTCCTTTGGCGCGGCGATGGTCATTTGTGGCGCCTACTACAAGACGCCTTTCCCGGTCCAGCCCATGAAGGCCATCGGCGCCGTCGCGGCGACCCAGGCCGCGCAAACGGCGACGATCACGCAGAGCACGGTGTTTGCAG
>DASZCK010000105.1:0-24141 GCA_035943195.1 Steroidobacteraceae bacterium | reverse complement strand
CATAGTGTCCCGCGCCGCCATCGGCGAGGTCATCACGGTTGACCGATGTCAGCACCACGTACCGCAGCTTCATCAGCTCAACGGTGCGCGCGGCATTCGCCGGTTCATCCTGGTCGAGCCAGCCGTGCGGATTGCCGGTATCGACCGAGCAGAAACGGCAGGCACGCGTGCACACCGCGCCCATGAGCATGATGGTCGCGGTTCCCGCATTCCAGCATTCGCCGATGTTGGGGCACTTGGCCTCTTCGCACACCGTCGCCAGACGGTGCTCGCGCACCAGTCCCCGGACCGTGTCGAAGCCTTCACCGGTGGGTGCCTTGGCGCGCAGCCAGGCCGGTTTCGGCAGCGGGCGGCGGGCGATCGGATCGGCGCCGCCGGGCGCCTTGACGCCGTCGCGGATGGCCGTGAAACCCTGTGCCGTGCGGTACTTTTCACCACTTTTCACGTCAGACATCATCGTATTGTACTACGGGGGTTCAACAGCCCTGCTTCGCCAGGTCCCGATCCAGTGCGGCCAGGCGCTCGGGCGTGCCGATATCGCGCCAGACACCGTCGTGGCGCTGACCCTGCAGCCGGCCGGCGGCCGCGGCGCGCTGCAGCAGCGGCAGCAGTGCAAAGCGACCCGCGCTGCAGCCGGCAAACAGCGCCGGACTGAAAATACCGATGCCGCTGTAGGTCAAGGGCCGCGGCTCGCGGTCGATGATCCGCTCCCCTTCCAGATCAAAGTCGCCCCGCGGGTGCTGGGGCGGATTGGGCACCAGCACCAGGCGCGCATCGGCGGCCGCGGACAGCCGCAGCGCGCTCACATCGAAGTCGGTGAAGGTGTCGCCGTTGACGACCAGGAAGGGAGCGGGCCCCAGCAGTGGCAGTGCCTGGAAAATGCCGCCGCCGGTTTCCAACGGCGGGCTGCCTTCCTCGCTGTAGTGGACGCGGACGCCGAAGCCGCGGCCATCACCCACGGCAGCGCGGATCTGCGGCCCCAGCCACGACAGATTGATGATGACATCGCGCACGCCCGCGCGCGCCAGCGCTTCCAGGTGCCACGCGATGAGCGGCTTGCCGCCGGCGACCAGCAGCGGCTTGGGCGTGTGGTCCGTCAGGGGTCGCATGCGTTCGCCGCGACCGGCGGCGAGCAGCATGGCCTTCATGCCCGGGCGGCTTCCTGCGCCTGGCGCTCATTGGCGCCGGCCAGCGCCGACACGGTGTGTTCGATGAGAAACTGACGCAGCGGCGCCAGCTGCGGGAAGCGGGCGCAGGTGTCGATCACGTAACGCAGGGTGAGCGGCAGGTCATCCAGGTAACCGGACTTGCCGTCGCGGTACCACAGCCGGGCGAAGATGCCGAGCACCTTCAGGTGGCGCTGCACACCGATGACATCAAACCAACGCAGCATTTCCTTGTCATTCGTTCCGACACTGCGCGAGGCGCGCTCATGCATCATCAGCCGATAGTCACGCACCCAGCCTTCCACGCGGGTACGCGGCCAGCTGATGTAGCAGTCCTTCAGCAGCGAGACCAGGTCATAACCGACCGGTCCGCGCAGGGCGTCCTGGAAGTCGATGACGCCGGGGTTGCGCTCGCGCGTGATCATGAGATTGCGCGAATGGTAGTCGCGATGGACAAATACCTGGGGCTGCGCCAGCGCCTCCGCAACCAGGAACTCGAAGGCCGCAGTGAGCATCTCGCCCTGCGCGCGGGTCAGTTCCAGCTGCAGATGCCGGGCGCAGAACCACTCCGGCATCAGCGCCATCTCCCGCACCAGGACTGCCCGATCATATGGCGGCAATTCAAAGGCCGATTCACGCGCGCGCACCTGGATATCCGCCAGGGCCGTGAGCGCATCGCGGTACAGCGGATCGACCTCCCGACCCGCCTTGAGCGCCGGCAGGTAAGGCCGCGTTCCCAGGTCCTCGAGCAGCAACAGGCCCCGCACCGTGTCCCACTCGTAGACCCGCGGCACGTGGACGCCGGCGGTTTCCAGCATCACCGTGATATTCAGGTACGGGCGCACGTCCTCGCGCTCCGGCGGCGCATCCATGACGATATGGGTGCCCATCTCGGTGAAGACGCGGAAGTAGCGGCGAAAGCTGGCATCGCTGGAGGCCGGTTCGAGCCGCAGCGGCGACAGGCGCAGTTCCCGGGTGACCCAGTCGGTGACCAGGTTTAAGCGTTCATCGACTTCAGACATGTGACCGATTATAGACAGGCCCCGAGGATCACCGGTCATCAAGGCATGCAAACCGGGTAGACCACGTCCTGCAACAGCGAGCTGCCGTCGGTGATGTCGCTGCAATCGGCGGGACAGACCACGACTTCACTTTCCTGCCGTTCAATGAGCAGGCCGCAGATGTCCTCGCGGGCGATGGTTGCGGTGAGGATCGCGGGCTGTGCCTCGCGATGCCGAAATCGCTCCTGCTGTGAGGCGAACCACCGGGCGGTCTCGGATTTGAGGGTCCAGCACACGCCGTACTGTCGCCCCTCCGCCTCTTGTTTCACGGTGCCGCGGAAGATGCGCAGCCGTTCCGGCAACTCCCGGAAGGCGCGGCGTGCCATGTCGCTGTCATAGACGCGCCGGCCCGCCGCCTTCAGTTCGGCCAGAGCGGCCACGAGGAAGGCGCGCTGGCGATGCAGCAGATCCCCGTTGGCCACGGCAAGCTCCATGGCCAGGGCCTTCTGGTCCAGATTCAGGCGCGGCCAGAGGCGCTTGAGGACGGTGGGACGGCTGGTGCTGCCGGCGAGCATCAGGGCCTGCTCCCAGTCACCCTTACGTACCGCGGAGGTGATATCGGCCTGCAGCCGGCGCCGCGATTCAATATGATTTCGCCGCAACCGGGCCCGTTGTTTTTCCTCGGCAGTCAGTGGTATTGAGGCCATCAATGCCATGTCTCTGGGACGTCCGATAAATAAACTTTGAATAACAAGTACTTACGGCTATGGCGCGCAGCAATTATAGTGCGCAGCCTGTTCGCGCACCCGCATCGACTCCACACTTTGAGGATCATCCGAAGGTGGGGAGCGCTGGGCGGCGTGAGCGGCGTTCTGATGGCGTTCCTGGCCGGCCCCGCGGCGCGCGCGGACAGTGTCTTCTCCTGCCCGGCGCCACGGTCGGCGGCGCGCCAGAAGACCGAACCGGTGCATCAGCCCAGTTTTGCGGCGGGCGGCGCGATTGACTTCTTCGCCACCAAAATCAGCCGCGCCGCGAACGGCCACGTCACGGGAACGGGCCACGTCACGGCCAAGCAGGGCGAGCGTGTGATGCAGTCGGACAGCGCCGACTATGACCTGACCAATGGCACCGTGCGGGTACCCGGCAAGCTGGAGTACGAGGATCCGCTGATCCATCTCACCGGCTTCGATGGCCACTACTCGTCCACGGGCGGGGCCAGCTTTGGTCAGGCACAGTTCGAACTTCTACAGCGCGATGCCCACGGATCGGCGCAACTGGTGGACCTGACACCCGCAGGCATCCTGCGACTGCAGGATGTGGTCTTCAGCACCTGTCCACCGACCGAGGAAGTGTGGCAGATCCGCGCTGCGACCCTGACGCTCGACAGCGGCGAGCACACCGGCGTCGCCCGCGATACCAGCGTCGACTTCAAGGGCGTTCCCATCCTGTACCTGCCCTGGCTGTCGTTCCCGCTGGATGATGAGCGCAAGACCGGCTTTCTGTTTCCCAGCCTCGGTACCAACAGCCGCAGCGGCCTGTACCTCGAGGCGCCCTGGTACTGGAACATCGCGCCGCAGGAGGACCTGGTACTCACGCCCACCTATTACACGCGCCGCGGCATCGACATCGGCGGTGACGCGCGCTACCTGACGGACACTCAGCACGGAGAGCTCATCTGGCACTTCCTGCCCTATGACGCCCAGGCCGCCGGCGAGGGCCTGGCCGATCACGACCGCTCGTTCGTGCATCTGACTCAGACCACGGACCTGCCGGATAACTTCCGACTGAACATCGATGCCGCCAATGTGGGTGACCCGCTTTATTTCCAGGACTTTGGCACCGGCCCGGAAGGCACCAGCGTCGCCTACCTGAATCGCTCGGCGGGCCTGTCGTATCGTGATCAGAACTGGCGCCTCTCGGCCCAATTCCAGCAGTACCAGACGCTGGATGCCATCGAGCAACTGCTGGACCCCACCCAGCGGCCGTATGCACGCGTACCGCAGATCGTGGCCGATAGCGACTTCGTGGCCGGGCCAGCCGGCATCCTGCACTACGGCTTTGACTCCGAGGTGGTGAATTTCGACCGCGACTTCGGCGTGACCGGCTGGCGGATCGACCTGCGCCCCGATGCCACGCTGCATTTCGAAGGGCCGGGTTATTTCGTGCGGCCCGGTCTCGCGTACGAATTCACCCAGTACTCGCTCCATGACACGGCACCCGGCCAGGCCCGCAATCCGCGTCGCTCCTTGCCGACCGCCAGTCTCGACACCGGGCTGCTGTTCGAACGTCCCGCCGGGCATGACGGCCGGCGAACCCTCACCCTGGAGCCGCGCGTCGAGTACGTGTACACCCCCTACCGCAATCAGGATCAGCTGCCGCTGTTCGATACGGCGCTGCCGGATCTGAACCTGGTCGAACTGTTCCGTACCAACCGCTTCGTGGGCAGCGACCGGACCGGCGATGCCAATCAGGTGACCACTGCGCTCACCACTCGCCTGCTCGACACCGCCAGCGGCCAGCAGTTTCTCTCCGCCACGCTCGGCCAGACCTATTATTTCCAGCCGCCGCGGGTGCAGATCCCCCTGGAACCCACCACCGGATTGCGCTCCGACATGGTTGCCGAGGTGGCGCTCACGGCCTACAAGGACTGGAGCGTCAACCTGGGCGAGCAGTGGGATCCGCAGACGCGGGGCAGCGATCGCACCATCGTGGAGCTGCAGTTCAAACCTGCCGATGATGCGGTCGTGAACCTGGCCTACCGGTTCCAGCGCAACGACCCGGCCGAGCAGCAGGCCCAGCTACAGGCCATTTCCCTGCTCTATGGGCAGGTCTACGCCTCGGAGATAGCCCAGGGCCTCACCCCCCTGCAGGCCCAGATGCAGGCCACGGTCATGACCCAGGCCTATCGTCTGACGCCCGACAGCCTGGACCAGGTTGAAGCCTCGACGGCCTGGCCCATCCTGCGCAACTGGAATGCCTACGGGCGGGTGGTATATGCGCTGGACCAACACCAGATGCTGGAGCGTTTCGCCGGCTTCGAGTACCGCGGCTGCTGCTGGGGCATCAGGATCCTGGCGCGCCGCGCCTTGAGCAACAGCACCGGACGCCAGGACACGGGTATATTCGTGCAGCTGGAACTCAACGGCCTGGCGAGTGTCGGATCCGAAGCCGGCACTTTCCTTGGCAGCGCCATTCGGGGATACTCCCCAACCTCTGTAAGCCCCTGAAGATCATGAATTATTTCAAAACCATTCCGACCCTTGCCGCCGCCCTTGCACTCACCGCCAGCGTCGGGCTGAGCCTGCAGGCCCGTGCCCAGACCCGCGAATTTCAGGGTCAGGGTCAGCTTCTCGACCGGGTCGCCGCCGTGGTCAATGACGGCGTGGTTCTGGAGTCCGAGGTCGACGACCAGCTGGCCAGCCTCAAGGATCGCCTGCACTCCCAGGGCCAGCAGATGCCCCCGGACGCCGTCATGCGCCAGCAGATCGTCGAGCATCTGATCGTAGAGGAGGCCGAAATGCAGCGCGCCGATCGCGCCGGCCTCAAGATATCCGATGAGACGTTGAACAACGCCCTGACCGAAGTCGCGCAGCGCAATGGCATTTCACTGCAGCAGCTGCCGCAGGCGCTGGCGGGCCAGGGTATCGACTATGGCTCCTATCGTGATTCGATGCGGCGCGAGCTCACCCTGCGCCTGCTGCAGCAGCGCGATGTCGTGGCGCGCATCACCATCACCCCGCGCGAAATCGACCAGTACCTGGATCGTCAGGCGCATCATCCGTCCGCGAATGCCGAGTACAATGTCTCGCACATCCTGATCGCCGTGCCGCAGGAGGCCACCACCGCCCAGCTGGATGCGGCACAGAAAAAGGCCGACGACGTTTACCAGCGTGCCAAGGCTGGCGAGGATTTCGCCAAGCTCGCCATCGCCAACTCCAACTCCCAGACGGCGCTGGATGGTGGTGCGCTGGGCTGGCGCAAGGGCACCGAGCTGCCCACCGTGCTGGCCGACACGGTGCTGAAGCTCAAAGCCGGCGAGGTCGCGGCCCCGATCCGTGCGGCCACCGGCTTTCACATCGTGCGCCTCAACGAGGTGCGCAACGTCGAGAAGAAGGATGTCGTGGAGCAGATCCACGTGCGCCACATCCTGATGCACACCAATGAACTGCAGGATGACGCCACCGTAAAACTGAAGCTCGAAAATATTCGCAAGCGCATTCTCGCCGGCGAAGATTTCGCGGCGGTTGCCCAGGTCAGCTCGCAGGACCCGGGCTCGGCGTCCGATGGCGGCGACCTGGACTGGACCACGCCCGACACCTTCGTTCCGGACTTCGCCAAGGCCGTTGCGGCCCTGCAGATCAATGAGATTTCCGAGCCCTTCCATACCCAGTATGGCTGGCACATCGTGCAGCTGCTGGGGCGCCGCAAGTTCGACGATACCAAGGAAATCCAGCGCAAGGACGCGGCCGACCAGATCCGCGCCAGCAAGGTCGATGAGGAGACCGAGCTGTGGTTGCGGCGGCTGCGCGACGATGCCTACGTCGACCTGAAGTCCTGACCGATGGCGCCTCAGGCGCGAATCGCAGTCACCTCCGGAGAGCCGGCCGGCGTCGGACCCGATCTATGCCTGAAACTCGCGACCGGTCCGCTGCCCTGCGAGCTGGTTTGTCTCGGGGATCGTGACCTCCTGGCGGCGCGCGCCCGGCAGCTCGGCCTCAAACTCAATCTCTGGGAATATGAACCCGGGCAGCCGGTCCGTCCGCACACCGCCGGAACACTTGCCGTGCTGAACTCGCCGCTGGCCACGGCGGCCGAGTCCGGCAAGCTGGATACGCGCAACGCCGCGGCGGTGCTCGCCATGCTCGATCGCGCCGCACACGGTTGCGTGGCCGGCGAGTTCGCGGCGATGGTCACCGCTCCGGTCCAGAAAAGTACCATCATCGAGGCCGGCTTTGCCTTTACCGGACATACCGAATACCTGGCGCAGCGCACCGGCGCGCCGCTGCCCGTGATGATGCTGGCTTCGGGCCATATGCGCGTGGCATTGGCCACCACCCACCTGCCACTGGCCAGTGTCGCCGCGGCCATCACCGGCGCACTGATCGAACAGGTGCTGGCGATACTGGCCACCGACCTTAGGCGCTGGTGGGGCCTGCCCGACCCGCGCATCGCGGTGTGCGGGCTGAACCCGCACGCCGGGGAGAGCGGTCACCTCGGCAGTGAGGAACTCAACATCATCCAGCCTGCCGTGCGCCTGATGCGCGAACGCGGCTTGGACGTGAGTGGTCCCTTCCCGGCCGACACCATCTTCGTGCCGCGCCTGATGGCCGGCTACGATGCGGTGCTGGCGATGTACCACGACCAGGGGCTGCCGGTGATCAAACATGCGCACTTCGACCAGGCCGTGAATGTGACCCTCGGTCTGCCCATCATCCGCACCTCGGTGGACCACGGTACGGCGCTGGACCTGGCGGGCACCGGCCACGCCGATGTCGCGAGCCTCGCGGCCGCGGTGCGCATGGCGTCCACCATGGCGGCGCACGCGGCGTGATCCAGGCCCGCAAGCGCTTCGGCCAACATTTCCTCCACGATCCCGGTGTCATCGAGCGCATCGCGCACGCCGTCAACCCGGGTCCCGAGGACCACCTGCTGGAGATCGGCCCGGGCCGCGGCGCCCTCACCCGGCTGTTGCTGGCGGGTCCCCATGCGAGTTTCGACGCCGTGGAAATCGATCGGGATCTGGCCGCGGTCCTGCGTTCCACCATGGCGCTGGCTCGCGCCGCGGTACTGCACGAGTGCGATGCGCTCGATTTCGACTTCGCGGCGCTGGCCAGGAACCGCGGCGGTAGGCTGCGGGTGATCGGCAATCTCCCCTACAACATCTCGACCCCGCTGCTGTTCCGGCTGATCGGCGCCGCCGCTGCCATCATCGACCTCCATGTGATGCTGCAGCGGGAAGTCGTGGCGCGCATGGCGGCCGCGCCCGGCAGCGGCGACTATGGCCGACTGACGGTGATGCTGGCCCCCTGGGTGAGCGTCGAGCAGCTGTTTGAGATCGGCCCCGGCGCGTTCAAACCGCCGCCCCGCGTCTGGTCGGCCGTGGCACGACTCACCATTCGGGCGCAGCCCGCCTTTGCGGTTGCGCCACAGTTTGCCCAGGTGGTAACAGCGGCATTTTCACAGCGGCGCAAGACCTTGCGCAATGCGTTGCGCAGCCTGCTCGAGGTGCGGGACATCGAGGCGTGCGGCGTGGACCCGCAGGTACGGGCCGAAACCCTGGCCCCGGAGGACTTCAATCGTCTGGCCATGCGCCTGAGCCATCCAATCGGTTACCCTTGAGGCTGGTAGCCACACCGGAATGCAGCCATGTCCATCTACAGCAGAATCCTGCTCGCCGTCGACCTGAATTCCGACAGCATCAGCATCGGCAGGCGGGCGCGCGAGTTTGCCGAGCTGATGGGCGCCGAGCTCACCGTGCTGCACGTGGTGGAATTCATGCCGGTCGAGCCGGTGGGCGAAGCCATGGTGCCGCCGGTGCAGATGCTCGACGAGTTTGCCGCGGTCGCGCGCCAGCGCCTGCTCGCCCTGTGCACCGACATCGGCGTCGACGCCAGCCATCAGCGGGTGGAAGTGGGCAGCGTCAAGGCCGAAATCGTGCGCGTCGCGCGCGCCATGCAATGTGATCTCATCGTGCTGGGCGCGCGCGAGCGCCACGGCCTGTCGATTTTCGTAAACCTCACCGAAGACACCGTGCTGCATGCGGCGCCGTGCGACGTGCTCGCGGTGCGCGTCAGCGGTGACCAGGTACCTTGATATCGAGCTTGAGTGAACTGATGCAGGAAGCCGCACACAGGATCACGGTCGACGTGCAGACCAGCTATCTGTCCGAGCAGTCGGATCCGGACGAACCGCGCTTCGTCTTCTCCTACACCATCACCATCCGCAACGATGGTGATTTCCCTGCACGGCTGATGCGCCGGCACTGGTTGATCACCGACGCGAACGGCAAGGTGCAGGAGGTGCGCGGCGATGGCGTGGTCGGCGAACAGCCGCACCTGAAACCCGGGCAGGGCTTCCGCTATTCCAGCGCTGCAATCATCGAAACGCCGGTGGGCGTGATGCAGGGCAGCTACCAGATGGTTGCGGACGACGGACAGGCGTTCGATGCGCCCATCGCCCCGTTCCGCCTGGCCATGCCGGGCGTACTCCAGTAACCGCCTGCGGCCATGGCGCGCTTTGCCATCGGCGATGTACAGGGTTGCGCCACCGAGCTGCGTGCGCTGCTCGCGCTGCTGAGGTTTTCGGCCGACCGTGATCAACTGTGGTTCGTCGGGGATCTGGTCAACCGCGGACCGGAGTCGCTGGCGTGCCTGCGGCTGATTCGCGCACTGGGTGACAATGCCGTCGTGGTCCTGGGCAATCACGACCTGCACCTGCTGGCGCTGGCGTTCGGTTCCAGGTTGCAGGACAAACCCGGCGACACGCTGCACGAACTGCTGCGTGCACCCGATCGCGCCGCGCTGCTGCAGTGGCTGCTGGAGCGGCCGCTGGCGCACCACGACCCGTTGCACGGTGATCTCTTGATCCACGCAGGCGTAGTGCCGCAATGGACGGCGTCCCGTACGCTGTCTCTGGCACAGGAGGTCCACGATGCGCTGCGGGCCGCACCCGAGGATTTCTTCGATCACATGTACGGGGACAAACCCGATCAGTGGACGGAGCAGCTGCAGGGCCAGGACCGCCTGCGCTTCATCGTCAATATCCTCACGCGGCTACGGGTGTGCACCGCGGAGGGTCGCGTGGCACTCAAGGCCAAGGGTCCGCCGCCCAAAGCCGCGAAAGGTGCGGTGGCGGGCGCCCTGCTGCCCTGGTTCGAAGTACCCGGGCGCGCCAGTCGTGACACTCGCATCATCTTTGGCCATTGGTCCACGCTGGGATTCGTGAATGCGCATGGGGTCATCGGCCTGGACACCGGCTGCGTCTGGGGCGGCACGCTCACGGCAGTGAATCTCGACGCGCCGATCCGGCCCGTGAACGTCGCCTGTCAGGGCTATCAGTCGCCCGAAAACTAGCGGCGTCCGGTCCTGGGTCCGAAAAAGAACCACAGAATGAAGCCCACGATGGGCAGGATGACGACCAGCACGGTCCACAGCACCTTGCGGCCGGTGTCCGCGGAGCTTTGAAAGATGTTAACGATGGCCCAGACATCGGCGATCAGGATCAAAAGGCCGGCCAGACTGTGGCTGTAATACACGGGTACTCCTTGCTATTCCGCGGGAACGTTGGCCGGACCCCAGTTCAGCGTGATCTGCCGTGTGGCAGCAACATAGACACCCGGTGGCAGCTCCAGGTCCACCGGACCCTTGCCGCCTGCCGGCACGGGCAGCACCAGTCGCTGCGCGCCCCGTATATCGATGGCCCCGATGCTGCCGGGGGTGACGCGCAGCGCCACCCGCACCGGCCAGGCCAATCCGGCACGCGGCATCAGCACCGCGGAGCCCGTACCGGCAACCGCCGACAGGTCCAGGACCACATCGTTGCGCTGCCACACCTGCGGCCAGGACAGCGCGGTCCCATCGGTCGCGGCCACCGTCAGTGCCGTCGAGACCTCAGGTGGCGGCGGCGCCCGGTGTCTCCAGGGCAGATGCGCCGACAGGGAGGCGCAGCCGGCAAGGCTGAGCAGGGCGGCAACGAGGCCGCTGGCCGCGATGGTGGCAGAACCGGATTTTCTGGTGTCCATGGCCTAAGCGTACCAGCCGGGCCGCAATGCTGCCGCCGGCTTACAATGGCGGCGAGGAGCCGAACCCATGCCAGTCCCCAGTCCGTTGAATTTCAAGCGCTGGATCGAAGAAAACCGCCACCTGCTCAAGCCGCCGGTGGGCAATCGGCTGATATTCCGCGATAGCCAGTTCATCGTCATGGCGGTCGGCGGCCCCAATTCGCGCAAGGACTACCACGTGGACCCGGGAGAGGAGTTTTTCTACCAGGCCGAGGGCGACCTGCTGCTCAAGACCGTGCAGGATGAAAGGGTCGTGGATGTCCACATCCGGGAGGGCGACCTGTTCCTGCTGCCGGCCGGGGTTCCGCACTCCCCGCGGCGTGGCGCCAACACCGTCGGCCTGGTACTCGAACGCGACCGGCGCCCCGGGGAACAGGACGGCCTGCAGTGGTACTGCGAAAACTGCGGCACCAAACTGTACGAGGAGTTCTTTGCGCTCACCAATATCGAGACGCAGTTTCCGCCCGTGTTCGAACGCTTCTTCGGCAACCCACAGCTGTACACCTGCCGACACTGCGGGACCGTGCAGACCCGTTAACCGCAAGCATTTCGCCCATGTCTTTTGAACGTACCCTGGCCTATGCCAGAGCCCGCGACAGCGCCGACAGCCTGGCGCGGTTTCGCGACCAGTTCGCGCATCCGGTCAGCGCCGAGGGCGTACCGTTGGTCTATCTGTGTGGCCATTCCCTGGGCCTGCAGCCGCTGAGCGCCCGACAGCGGGTCAACGAGGAGCTCGACGACTGGGCGGCGCTCGGGGTCCTGGGGCACGAAGCGGCACGGCGCGCCTGGATCCCCTATCACGAACTCATGAGTGCGGAGCTCGCAGCCCTCACCGGTGCCCGCAACGGTGAAGTGGTCGCCATGAACTCCCTGACCGTGAACCTGCACCTGATGCTGGCCAGCTTCTATCGACCCTCCGGGCGCCGCACCCGGATCCTCATCGAAGCCAACGCTTTTCCTTCCGACCGGCATGCGCTTGCCTCGCAGATCGGCTGGCATGGCCTGGATCCACGCACGGAGTTGCTCGAGCTGCAGCCGGCAGATGGCAACGGTACGGTGACGACGGAGCAAATCGAGTACTTCCTCGAGCAGCGCGGTTCGCAGGTGGCGCTGGTGCTTTGGCCCGGCACACAATATCTCAGCGGGCAGGTGTTCGATCTGGCGCGCATTGCCGCCGCGGCCAGCAAGGCCGGCTGCGCCGTGGGCTTCGACCTCGCGCACTCCATCGGCAATGTACCGCTCGCCCTGCACGACAGCGGCGCCGACTTTGCCGTGTGGTGCAGCTACAAGTATCTGAACGCCGGACCCGGCGCCATCGGTGGCTGTTTCGTGCACGAGCGGCATGCGCAAGCGCAGAACCTGCCGCGTCTGGCCGGTTGGTGGGGTCACGATCCCGCCACTCGCTTTGCGATGGGACCGGACTTCGTGCCGGCCCCGGGCGCCGCCGGCTGGCAGATCAGCAATCCGTCGATTCTGTCGGCCGCGCCGCTGTTGGCCTCGCTGGAACTGTTTACCCAGGCCGGACTCACCCACCTGCGCGCCAAGTCGGTGGCCTTGACCGGTTATCTGGCCTTCCTCCTCGATGCCCTCCCGGTGCAGCTCCTGACGCCGACCGGCGCGGCCGCACACGGCTGCCAGCTGTCGCTGCGCATGGGAGGCGACGCCCGCCACGGCCGTGCCGTATTCGAGCAGCTGCGCGCTGCCGGGATGGTGTGCGACTGGCGCGAGCCGGATGTCATTCGCGCCGCGCCCGTGCCCCTCTACAACGGCTTCGAGGACGTATTCCGCTTCGCGGCGGCGCTGGAGGCGGCACTCAAGGCAGTGGCATAGATGGATCAACCGGCGGTGAACATTGCCGGTGGCGGCCTGGCCGGCGCCCTGATGGCGGTGCTGCTGGCGCGCCGCGGCATCCGTGTGAACCTCTTCGAGCGCCGTCCTGACCCGCGCGTGCACCGCGCGGACGCCGGCCGCTCCATCAACCTGGCCCTGGCCGCCCGCGGCATCCGGGCGCTGGAACACGCCGGCCTGATGCCGCAGATCCGCCCGCTGATGCTGCCGATGCGCGGCCGCATGATCCACGAGCCCCGCGCCGAGTCAGCGCCGCGCCTGCTGCCCTATGGTCAGCGCGATAGCGAAGTCATTTACTCGGTCGGCCGTGCGGCGTTGAACCGCGTGCTGATCGAAGCTGCTGCGCGCCTGCCGCTGGTGCAGCTGCGTTTTGAGACGCCCTGCACCGGCGTTGATCCGGCGCTGGGCACTTTGCAGTTCCTCGACGCTCGCTCCGGCGTGCCCGGCACGCTCGCTCACAGCGTCACCATTGCAACCGATGGCGCCGGCTCAACCCTGCGCGGCAGCCTGGCACGCGCCGGTCACCTCACCGTCGCCGATGAGCCCCTCGAGCACGGTTACAAGGAGCTGACCATGGCGCCGCGCGCTGGCGCCTACGCCCTGAATCCGGAGGCGCTGCATGTCTGGCCGCGGCACGGCTTCATGCTCATCGCCCTACCGAATCCGGACCGCAGTTTCACCGCCACGCTGTTTCTGCCTCACGCAGGGACTCCCGGCTTCGAGACGCTGCGCACGGATGCGGCGGTGCAGGCATTCTTTGCCCGCGAGTTCGCCACTGCCGCGGACCTGATTCCGGATCTCGCCACCCAGTTCCGCGAGCACCCGCAGGGGCAGCTGGGCAGCATCCATGCGCAGCCCTGGGCCTGCGGCTCCGTGCTGCTCATGGGCGATGCGGCTCATGCCATCGTGCCCTTTCATGGCCAGGGCATGAACGCCGCGTTCGAAGATTGCGCACTGCTGGATGCGATGCTGGATGAGGACGCCGGCGCCCCTGACTGGCCCGCGCTGTTCACTCGTTTTGACCGCAGCCGCCGCGAGGATGCCGAGGCCATCGGCCGCATGGCACTCGAGAACTATGCGGAAATGCGCTCATCGGTACTCGACGAACGCTTCCTAAGGCACAAGAACTGGGCGCTGCAGCTCGAGCGTCTGCATCCGGAAGCGTTCATTCCGCGCTACGCCATGGTGATGTTCCATCCGGAGATCTCGTACGCGCAGGCGTTGCGTCGCGGCGCCGCGCAGCAGCAGATCCTGGATCTGCTGGATGCGCGACGGCAGCAGGATGGCGCCGGCAGCGGTCCGGAACTGAACGCCGCGGAACTCAGGTACGCGGCGGCGCTGATCGCCGAAACAACTGCAGCGCAAACTGCTTACCCGAAGCCGCGGTGAGATAGCGCGTGGCCAGGAGCACAAAACCCTGCTCGGAGGCGCAGGCCGCGAGCTTTTCCGGTGGCACCAGGCGCAGCACCGGAGCCAGCTCCTGCAGACGGATGAAAGGTGACTCCGTAACCGGCGGAGCATGAGAGCCCGGCAATTGCAGCACGGTCGCGAGGATGGTCTCGGGGCCACACAGCGCTACCAGGTTGCCGAGCGCTGCGGCCGGCTCCACATACTCCATGACCAGTGCCGCGTAGATGAACTGCACCGGCCTGATCCCGGCGAGCGGCTCCTGTATGTCACGCACGTACAGCTCGAGTCCGGGGATGGTCGCCGCATGGCGGTAGGCGAGTTCCTGGATGTAGTGCGGGTTGATATCAATGCCGACCAGGCGTTTGGTGATGGCGATTCGCACGCGGTCAAAGCCGTTGCCCCCGGCACAGCCGATCACGGCAGCGGATTCAGGCAGCAAGCTCGTCAGCAGCTCGTCGAACTGCGTCGCGAGCAGGTCGCCCTGACCGACACTGGGCAGTGCCATGTGCCCTTCGTAATCCGCCAGCGGAATATCCAGCCAGGGCGAGCGCATCGGTCAGGACGCGCCACGCGGCGGCAGCTTCTTGTACATCACATGGGCGTCCACGTAGCCGAGCTGCCGATGGCGGAAGGCATTGGGCAACGTGCCGACGATCTGGAAGCCGAGCTTCTTCCACAGATGCACCGCATCCACATTGGTGACGACGACGAGGTTGAACTGCATGGCCAGAAACCCCAGGCGCACCGCCTCCGCCTGGGAATGCGCACACATGCTCGCCGCCACGCCGCGCCCGCGTGCCGCAGGCGAGACCACATAGGAGCAGTTGCAGACATGTGAACCCAAGCCCGGCTGGTTCGGCTGGATCTTGTAGCTGCCGATGACGGTCTCCTCGGAGCAGGCGACGTAGGTGGCCAGCGGCGCCTCAATCCACAGACTCCTGATTTCCCCTTCGGTGCTGTCCGGAGGAAATGCGTAGGCATCGCCGCTGGCAATGGTGGTGCGCAGAATGGGCCAAAGCTGCACCCAATCCTCGGGCCGGAAGGTGCGGATGACGAGCGTCATGGGATTGGCGAGATACCGGGGCACGCCAGCTATATTAGCCTCAGGTAAGCAGTTCCTGCGCCGTCACCACCGTCGCGTATTCGCCCTGCAGATTGGCCAGCGCCATGGCATGCACTTCGGCGGCGCTGCGCTGGACACCGTCAAAATCGGTCTTGGCGAACGCAAAGGTCGCATCACTGACCACCAGGGTGCGGAATCCCAAATTGCCGGCCGTTCGCGCCGTGGCCTCGACCGAATTGTTGGTACTGACACCAACAATGGCCACCGAGCCAATGCCGCGAACGCGCAGCCAGCGTTCCAAACCGGTATTGATGAACGCATCCGGCACATTCTTCTCGACTACGTGTTCGCTGTCGAGCGGTGCGAGATCCGGTTGAAACTCGACGCCGCTCTGGCCCGGCCAGAAGGGTGAGCCGGGGGTTCGGGATATGTGCCGGACGTGGACCAGGGGCGCGGCCTGAGCGCGCCAGGCGCGCAGCAGCGTGGCGATCACCGACTCGGCACGCGGATTATTACGGCTGCCCGCCGCCGGCGACCGCATGCCCTGCTGCATGTCGATGATCAGCAGGGCCGTAGCATTCACTTCAGGTTGAATTGCCACGAGACGCCAAAGCGGTCCTGTAGCCGGGCGAACCGCTGGCTGAAACCATAGGCACGCTGAACATGAGGAAGGTGGTCAGCTGCATGAACGCGATTATACGCGTCGGCCCCGGATGTTTTCACTGCCGAGCACTTCCTCCACCACCCGCCCGTCGCGATATCCGACGCGGTAGGCCGTGGCGCCGCGCCGCCAGTTCACCACCCGCGCAATGCGGCCGTCCTCGTACAGAACGCCCGCATAGTCATCGATACCGATGGCCTCAGGGAACACCCGCGCCTCCACCTGCTCATGCAGCCGCTCCCGGCGGGCGTTTTCGGAGTGGTAGTGCACACTGCAGGCGCCGGGCAGAAATCCCAGCCCGCGCATGGGTTGGAATCCGGCGCCCCAGATCGAGTCGGTGAGGCCGCCGTCAAACCAGCAGATGGCACCGGCGCTCATTCCCGACAGCAGCACGCCCGCAGCCAAGGCCCGCTGGAAAACGCTCTTCAGGCCCCATTCCTGCCAGACCCCCAACGCGGATTTGGTGTTGCCGCCGCCGACGAAAATGGCGTCCATGCCGAGCAGCGTGTCCTCGATGCCGGCAAGGGGGACGGCGCCGGGCATGGGCTTACGGAAGAAAGCCAGGTGGCAGGGCTCACACTCGAGCGAGCCATAGGCTTCGTAGAATTTGTCGATCATTTCAGGAAGGTCGCCACTGGGCGTGGAAATGAAGCACACCCGCGGCCGCACCTTGGCGGTGAGCCGCACGATGTATTCATCGACCGGCGAATGACGGTTTTCCATCAGGAAGCCGCCACCCCCCAGCGCCAGGATGCGTTTCATGCGCCGCAGAAGCCTTTAAGCCCGCAATCGCTCCAATATTACCGCGCTCACCCGCGCATCCGTTGGCAGAAAAGTGTGGGTCACGGGCAACCTCACCACGTCCGTGAGCCAGGGCGCACTGGCTTCGGACAGGGTGACGACACCATCATTGGACTCCGGCGGCAGCATCCCGGCCATGAGCGACCAGCTCTTCACGCCGACGACGGCGGTCACCGGCACCGCGGGCGTGCCGATGGCGGCCATACGCTCAGTTGAGCCGAGCATCACGCCGCAGTCACCCGTGAGCAGCCGGTACAGCGGATTGGCGCCCATGCGCGCGGCAATGCTGGACACCTGTACCGGCGATCCGAGCAGGAACAGATGCCTGGGCTGACGCACCGAATGCGGCAGGGTCCGCAGGGCCTGGCGCAGCAGTACCCCGCCCAGGGAATGCCCCACCAGGACATAGTCGCCGGCGCTCGCCATTTGGGTCAGTCTTTCACCCAGGCGGGCGACAATGGAGCCGAAGCTTTCGCTGCACACCCAGTGGCCAAAATTGTGGGTGTGCAAGCCGGCGCGCCGCAGGCGCCGCAGCAGCGGCCAGCCGGAGAGCGGCGAACGCCCCATGCCGTGGACGAACAACACCTGCATGGCCCGAGAACCTCCCTGAACCTGCGACCCGTCAGTCTCTTTCCAGGGTAACGAAGCTCATGGCATATGGATGACGCGCATCGACAGGATGCAGCTGTCTGGATACCTCATGCCAGGCGCTCAGATCCAGTTCCGGCAGCCGGGTATCCCCGTCGATAACGGCGTGGATGCGTGTCAGATAAATCCGAGTCGCCTGGGGTAAGGCCAGGGCATACACCTGCGCACCGCCGGCAACCACCAGTTCCGGCGCAGCTCCGGCCGCGCGAATCGCGGCCGGTAGGTCCGCAACCACCGTCACCCCCGGAACCGACCAGTTCGCGGAACGCGTCAGCACCAGGTTGGTCCTGCCCGGCAGCGGCCGGCCGATTGAGTCATAGGTCCTGCGACCCATGAGCACCGGCTTGCCCAGCGTCAGGGCCTTGAAATGCTTCAGATCATCCGGCAGATGCCAGGGCATGCCGCGGTCGCGGCCGATCACGCCATTCTCGGTTGCCGCCACCAGCAGCGAGATCAGCGGCCCGCTGGCCGGCATCAGATCTCGACCGAGGTGTTCAGGATGACCGTGTCCCGCACCGGCATGCGGAAGAACTCGGTGGCCTGGCCGCTGCGCCGCTGCAGGCGCGCGAACAGGCGTCGCTTCAGCCCCTGCCAGCCCGGCCGCGGCCGGGCGACGACGACGTGCTGCCCGATGAAGAAAGAGCAGTCCTCCAGGTACACGCGCAGCCCGCGCGAGCGGCAGGCGCGCAACGCCTCCCGGACGTCGGGCGTTTCCATGAATCCGAAGCGCGCCGTAATGGAAAAGACGCCGGGGCCCAGTTCCTGCACCCGTGCCCGGTCGGTCTGGCTCTGCCGCGGCGTGTCCACGATCTGGAAATTCAGGACCAGGATGCGCTCGTGGATGACCTTGTTATGCTCAAAATTTCGGATCAGCGCCGATGGGATGTAGGCCGGATGACTGGCGAGGAACACGCCGGTGCCGGGGACCCTGTAGGCATCCTCCAACATCTTCGGCAGGCTGGCGAGTGGCTGTGCGAGCGCGGCCAAGGCGCGCCTGAGATCCACGCGGCCCGCGCGCCAGGTCGAGAATATGGCGTACACCCCCATGGCCAGCGTCAGCGGCACCCAGCCGCCGGCGGGAATTTTCGTCATATTGCCCGCGACATAGACCGAATCAACACACAGCAGACCGCCGAACACTGCGCCCACTGCAAACGGCGACCAGCCCCACTGGGTGGCCGCGACGAACGCGCCCAGGATGGTGGTGATGAACATGGTGCCCACCACCGCCGCGCCGTACGCCCCGCCCAGGGCCTCCGAGGAACCGAAGCCCAGCACGAACATGCACACCAGCACGAACAGCATGAGGTTCACGACCGGCACATAGATCTGGCCCTGCTCGTGCGCCGATGTCTGCAGAATGCGCATCCGTGGCAGCAGATCCAGCTGGATCGCCTGACGCGCCACCGAGAAGGCGCCGGAGATCACCGCCTGCGAGGCGATGACGGAGGCCGCGGTTGCCAGCACCACCATCAGGGGCAGCAGGGTCTGCGGCACCAGCGCGTACATGGCGTGGTCGGCGCCACCGCCATGCAGCCGCAGCGCCCCCTGCCCCATGTAGTTGAGCAGCAGGGCGGGCCACACCAGCGAGAACCAGGCCACCCGCACCGGCTGCTTGCCGAAGTGCCCCATGTCGGCATACAACGCCTCGCCACCGGTCACCGCCAGAAAGGCGGCGCCGATGAGCGCCAGGGCCGTACCGGGGCTGTTGAGCAGGACCTTGACCGCATAAATCGGATTGACGGCCTTCAACACCACCGGCGCCGTGATGATGGACGCGACGCCGGACACGGCCAGCGCCAGAAACCACACGACCATGATGGGGCCAAAGGCGCGGCCCACCTTCGCGGTGCCGCTGCGCTGCATCCAGAACAGTGCCACGATGACCCCCAGAGTCACTGGAATCACGGCCCGGCTGAAGGTCGGATCCAGCAGCTCCAACCCCTCGACGGCGCTGAGCACCGACATCGCGGGCGTGATGAGCGCGTCACAGAAGAACAGCGCGGTGCCGATCAGCGCCAGATTGATGGCTATCCGCGGCCACAGCCCGATCTGGTTGAGACGGCGCTGCGCCAGGGCCAGCAGCGCCAGGATGCCACCCTCGCCTTCGTTGTCGGCACGCATCATCACGATCACGTATTTGAGCGTGACCGATATGGCGAGCGCCCAGAAGATCAGCGACAGGACACCGAGAATCGCCTCGGCGCTCGACGCGCCCGAGATCTTCAACGACTGATCGAAGGCGTACAGGGGACTGGTGCCGATGTCGCCATAGACGATTCCCAGGGCGCCGATGACGGCGCCGAAGGCCGGCTTGCGATCAGGGTCGGCGTGTCCCTGGCTCACGGGCGGCGCCGGGGACTCGCGCGTCGCGCGGAGGTCTTGCGGGCGGCAGCCCTTTTCTTCTTCTTGCGGACCGCGGCACGCTTGGCCGGCCACAGCATGGTGCCGCGACAGCTCGCGGCGCCGCAACGACAGGCATAGATCACATCCACATTCGCCGGGTCATTGCGCTCGCGGCCGATCTGGTAGTCGTAGTTGAGCTCCTCGCCCATCTCGATGGTTCGGATGGCATCGATGAAGACCCGACGGTTCTCGATGTTGGACTCACAGTTCGGCTCGCAGCTGTGGTTGATGAAGCGCGAGTCATTGCCATCGACGGTGGCGTCGATGACGACGTTACGATCCACGGCAAACAGAAAGGTGTGGTTGTCGTTCTCGTCATGATCATCGTAGCGGCGATTGGCGCGCGCATGCGAGATGCGATCTCCCACGTACTCGATGATGCGGGTGCCTTTGCGGATGCGACGCAGGGCGAACACGCCCTGGCCATGCACCCGCGAGCGGCGCACCTTGACCAGCGCGGTGCGGGCGCTCTTGCGCGCAGCCTTCCTGGCGGCCATGTTCAGACCGCCACCGGCGCTTTGATGGCCGGATGATGTTGGTAGTTCACGAATTCAAAGTCCTCGTATTCATAACTGAAGATGTCGGTCGGACGGCGCGTGATGCGCAGTTTCGGCAGCGCCAACGGCGCGCGCGACAGCTGCTCGTCGGCCTGTGCCAGGTGATTCAGGTACAGGTGGCAGTCGCCGCCGGTCCACACCAGCTCGCCGGGTTCCAGATCACTCTGCTGCGCCATCATGTGCGTCAGCAAAGCGTAGGAGGCGATGTTGAAAGGCACGCCCAGGAAAAAATCGGCGCTGCGCTGATACAGGTGACAGGAGAGGCGCCCTGCGGCCACGTAGAACTGGAACATCGCATGACAGGGCTGCAGCTGCATCCGCTCCAGCTCGCCGACGTTCCACGCACTGACGATGATGCGCCGCGAATCCGGCGAGCGCCGCAACTGCTGCATTACCACGCTGATCTGATCGATGGTGCGGCCATCGGGCGCCGGCCACGCGCGCCATTGGCGGCCATACACCGGACCGAGCTCGCCGTCGGGCCCGGCCCACTCGTCCCAGATGCTGACTCCGTGCTCGCGCAGCCAGGCCACGTTGGTGTCGCCGCGCAGGAACCACAGCAGTTCATACACCACCGAGCGCAGATGCACCTTCTTGGTGGTCACCAGCGGAAATCCGGCGCCGAGGTCAAACCGCATCTGCTGTCCGAACAGCGACAGCGTGCCGGTGCCGGTACGGTCCTGCTTGGGCGCGCCGTGCTCGCGGATTCGGCGCATGAGGTCCAGATACTGGTACACGCGGCGCTGAACCTCTAAGTCACGGTCACGAAATTACCGGACGGTGCACGTCGGCGATACGCAATGGCGAGCAGGACTACGCCGCCCAGGATCATGGGCGCCGAGAGGATCTGGCCCATCGTCACCCAGCCCAGGGCCCGGTAGCCAAGATCCGCGTCGGGGACACGCACGAATTCGACGGCAAAACGCGCCACCCCATACAGCAGCAGGAACAGGCCTGAGGGTGCCAGCCGGGGGCGCGGCTTGCGCGTGAAGATCCACAGGATGGCGAAGGTAACCAGGCCCTCGAGGACGGCCTCGTAGAGTTGCGAGGCGTGCACATGCAGGATGCAGGGGTTGAGATTGAAGCGGCGGCAGTACGAGAGGGCATTGTCCGCCTGCGAGGCAGAAAGCTTCGCGGGATCCACGGTAAAACCCCATGGCTCGCTCGTCGGCTTGCCCCACAGCTCGCCATTGATGAAATTGCCGATGCGCCCGAAGAACAGGCCGATCTCGGGCAGCGGCGCCGAGAAGTCGAAGACATCGGAGATACGGCGTTTGCGACGCCAGGCGAAAACCGCCATGGCGACGATGGTCCCGATGAGTGCGCCATGGAACGACATGCCGCCTTCCCACACCTTCAGCGGATACCAGGGATCCTGCATCCAATAGGTCATGCCGTAGAACAGCACGTAGCCGGTGCGGCCGCCGAAGATCACCCCCATCATGCCGAAGAACACCAGGTCATCGACGTCCAGGGGTTTCCAGCTGGAGTTCGGGCTCTTGGCGCGGACCCGGCCCAGCCACCAGGCGGCGGCGAACCCGATCAGGTACATGATGCCGTACCAGTGGACCTTGATCGGCCCAAGCTCTACGGCGACGGGATTGAACCCTGGATAGTGCAACATGGTGAAATTGTATCGGTTTCGACTGTCACTCGCGCGATACGCGACAGAACAGTGCTTTGAGATAGCGGGTTTCGGGGATGGCCGGGTGCACCGGGTGATCGGGTGACTGGCCGCCAAAGGCCAGGATCTGGGCGAATCGCATGCTGTGCCGGGCCGCCGTCTGAACCGCGGTCACCAGCTGCTGCTCCTCGAGATGGTAGGAACAGGAGCAGGACACCAGCAGCCCCTCACGCTCAATGAGGTTCATCGCCAGCTGGTTGAGCTTGCGGTAGGCCGCCTGGCCGTGCGGAATGTCCTTGCGACGTTTGATGAAGGCCGGCGGATCCAGGATCACCGCATCGAATCGCTCACCCGCCTCATGCAGGTTCTTCAGCACCTCGAAGGCGTCCCCGCGCTGCGTCTGCAGCGTGAGGCCCGCCGCCGCCGCATTGCGCTGCGCGAATTCCAGGGCGCCCGCCGAAGCGTCGACGCAGGTGGCGGCGCCGGCGCCGTGTTTCAGCGCGGTGACGGCCCAGGCGCCGACGTAACTGCAGACATCCAGCACCCGGGCGCCGCGCGGCAGAAACCGACCCAGCAGGGCGCGGTTCGCCGCCTGGTCGTAGAACCAGCCGGTCTTCTGTCCTTCCGCCAGCGGGGCGACAAATTCGATACCGGCTTCGCGGATCCGCAGCTGCGCCACTGGCTCCCCAAAGGCCGGCCCGGAGAATGCCGGCAGCTGTTCGAGCTCGCGCGCGCCGGAGTCGTTTTTCCAATACAGCAGGCGCGGCCCGAGCACCCGGCGGACGGCCGCTTCGACCATCGGCCGCAGCGCCTCCATGCCGGCGGTCGCGATCTGTCCCACTACCACATCGTCGAACCGGTCCAGAACCAATCCCGGCAGATTATCCGATTCGCCAAATACCAGACGCCCGTAGGGCTCGTCCGCCAGCCGCTGCCGCAGCGCCAGCGCCGCAGTCAGCCGCTGCACAATCAGTGGCTCATCGATGGGAGCCGAGGGATCCCGGCTCATGACCCGCGCGCAGATCAGGGAATGCGGATTGACATAGGCAAACCCTAAGAACCGCTCACGGTCGGAGACCAGGCGCACCTGGGCCCCGCTCGGCAGCGCCACCAGCGGGGTTCGCATGATGTCGACTTCATTGCTGAAGACCCACGGATGGCCGGCGTTGATGCGCCGGTCCTCACCGTGCTTCAGACGCAGCTCGGGCACTGATGTGGTCAATGTTGCCTTGGACGAACTCAAGCGACTTAAGCCGCAACGAATTATAGCGGATGCCCCGGTGTATCCTTTGCCGCATGACCCGAACCCGACATTTGAACCCCGACGGTACGCCCCGTTACACGAATCGGTTAAGTCGCGAGACCAGCCCTTACCTGCGCCAGCACGCGCACAACCCGGTGGACTGGTATGCCTGGGGACCAGAGGCCTTTGCGGCGGCCCGCAGCAGCGGGCGGCCGGTGCACCTGTCGGTGGGCTACTCAGCCTGCCACTGGTGCCATGTGATGGCCGAGGAGAGCTTCGAAGATGAGGCCAGCGCGCGACTGCTCAACGAAAACTTCATCAACATCAAGGTGGATCGCGAGGAACGCCCCGACGTGGACCGGATCTACCAGATCGCCCAACAGCTGCTCACCCAGCGCAGCGGCGGCTGGCCGCTGACCATGTTCCTGTGCCACGACGACCAGCGTCCCTTCTTCGGCGGTACCTACTTTCCGCGCGAGCCGCGCTATGGCGTGCCGCCCTTCGCCCATGTGCTCAACCGCGTCATGGAGTACTACCGTGACCACCTCGATGAGCTGCGCACCCAGGGCAACTCGCTGGTGCGGGTGCTGAATGAACTGGTACCGCCGCCGGTGGGAGCCGATGAGAAACTGTCAGAAGCGCCGCTTGCGGCCGCGCGACGCGATATGGCCGCGAGCTTTGATGGCGAGTATGGCGGCTTCGGCGGCGCGCCGAAGTTTCCGCATCCGAACTCGCTGCAGCTGCTGCTGCGCGAGTGGCGTGCCGGCGCCGACAGCGACACCCCGGACCTGCATGCGCTCTACATGTCGGGACTGACACTGCGGCGCATGGGCGACGGCGGCATCAACGATCAGCTGGCGGGCGGTTTCTGCCGCTACTCGGTCGATGAATACTGGATGATCCCGCATTTCGAGAAGATGCTCTATGACAATGG
>DASZCK010000104.1:0-34836 GCA_035943195.1 Steroidobacteraceae bacterium | reverse complement strand
TATCCGCTCGGTGAAATGGGCCTGCTCGCTTAGTAACGATAGCAGCGCCAGAAAGCCGATGGGGCCTGCTTTGCGAGCGACCGTGTCTACGACCAGCGTTCCGCCTTCCCAATGACCAATGGAGTCGCCTTCGGCGGTGGGCCATAGGTCATCTTTGTCTGGGTGCTTGCGCCCATCCGTATAGATGAATCGTGCTTCGAGTCGTTCGGAGAGAATCACCGTCTGCTCCGGCGTCACCAGCAGCTGCAGAGCACCGCCCCATACCGACATCTGTGCCGGAAACCCAAAGGCGCCGCAGTTCTTGAAGTCTGGCGTTGCCTTGCCGCTTGCGAACATTGCGGCGGTGTCCGCCCGGTACTTCGCATCCCATGCCGCGTTGTAAGGAGGATGCCCATACAGAGTCGCATCGGAAATGACCGTCCTGAACTTTGTCAGGTCCGGTTCTCCTGATACAGGATCGACATCTATCGCATTCCATCCCCAGAAGCCTGTCCAATCCGGCAGCGCAGCAAATGCCTTTACGCGTCGTGGGGAATTCCCGGCGGCGTGCACAGCCGCGAAGCAGGACAGCACTGCAATGATGAAGACACCGCGTCGAAACATGGTCACTCCCTGGCAGGCTTCGCCAATTTCTTGTTGCCGAGCTGATGGCCATCTGCCGCAATGGCGGACGACAACAGTCCGCCACTGCTTCGATCGAGATTTGGGTTAATCACCACCGTGATTTTGTCGCCTGGTTTCAAGGTACCCGGCCTCCAGCCACCGCGATACAAAAGGCCTGGCGAGCCCATCTCGATGCTCCATTCGAGGGGTCCCGTCGCACCGGGCACCATTAGCTGGATGAAACTGTGGGGATTGGTCCACTGAAAAATCCTCACCGTGCCCGAAAGCGTTACCGTCTTGGCGGCGTCGAACATGGCTATCGAGTGATGCGCCAGAGCTGGCTGGACCAGCACGAAACCTGCAATCCCCAGCAGTGCGGCCCGCTTGTTCATGATTACCATCATCCTTCCCCTCGCTCGTCCAAGGCCGGTTGCTGTTTGCCGGCTTGAGCCGCGAATGGTGGAGTGGCCCGACGCAAGATGAGTGAAACTTCCCTGAAATCGGATGAAAGAAGGATAAAATCCCGCCAACCAACCCGATTAGAACGGCTACTCTGGATCCGGTGTGAATGCCGAACCACCAGCCAGCTACGTGCAGCCCCTGAATGGCTATCAGGTAATCGATCTGTTGATCGATACCCGCTTGCGACAGGTCATCCGCAACGGCGTTGATCTTGGGATCACCGGCCTATCGTTTGATTTGCTGCTCACCTTGGCGCGCGCTGCGCCAAACCTTGTATCCACCGACGCTCTGATGGCCGGGGTCTGGAAAGGGGTCGTCGTCAGTCCTGAGACCGTGACGCAGCGAGTCAAGATGCTGCGCAAAGCCTTGGGGGACAAGGCCGATGCGCCGCGTTACATAGCCGTCCTTCGGGGTCACGGGTACCGAATGTTGGCCAGTGCATTACCAATCGACGCGCCGGCTCGAGAAGCTCAACCCGACATTCAGCCGGCCGAGAATGTGCCGCTCGACCCTCCCGCCTCGCGACGCACGCCTCTGCGTCGCGATTGGCATCTGGCTCTCGTCGCGGCCGTCCTGGTGACGGCAGCTGGTGGCATCTGGTGGGCGCTGCGCCCAATGAAGGGAGGGCCGGTTCAGGAGTTGCACCGCAACAATCCTGCGGTTGCCGCACCCGGCTCCATTGCCGTGATGCCTTTTGCCAATCTGACCGGCGACGCCGGTAAGGAATACCTGGCAGGCGGGATGGCCGAAGGACTGATCAATTCCTTGTCTGGCGTGACCGGATTGAAGGTCGCCGCGCGAATCTCCTCATTTGCCTATGGGAGTCACGACACTGACGTCCGGCGAATTGCACGTGATTTGGGCGTGGCTACAGTTTTAGAAGGCGGTGTGCACAGCGCCGGTGAGCGCCTTCGCATTAGCGCCCGACTCCTGGACGCGCAGGGTTCTCAGATCTGGTCACAAACGTACGACCGTGCTTTCTCCGATCTGTTCAAGCTGCAGGACGATCTTGCGAGGCAGATCATCCAGGCACTGAGCGGCCGTTTCAATATCACACTCCCGGCGCTCGGCGCGCGTCCGCAACCGACGCCCGATCTGCAGGCATACCAATTGTATCTGCAAGCGCGCGAGGTTTCCCGCGGCAATCCGACCACACTGCAGGCATCCTACGATCTCATCAATCAATCGCTTGTTCGGGATCCGAATTTCGCGGACGCCTTGGCCTTCCGTGCATTCACATGGTCGAATCTGTATCTCTACGACCTCGTTCCACTGAGCGCGCTTGGCGGCGCGCAGCGCGATGCACAGCATGCTCTTGAGCTTCAGCCGGGTCTCGCAGACGCCCACGTGGCGCTCGGGGCGGCCGACGAAATTCTGGGCAATTGGACCGACGCGGAGACGCATTTCCGCGCTGCGATCGCCGCCAATCCCGCCGATCCGTGGAGCCGGGTTTCTTACGCCATCTTGGTCTTGCTGCCGACGGGACGACTCCAGGAGGCAACGGCACAACTCAGGACGTCCTACGCCCTGGCACCGGCCAGCGGATATGCCATTCACGAACTTGGCCTTGCCGACACCTTGACGGGTGAAGATGCCGAGGCAATGAAGCTCGTCAAACTCAATCAAGAACTAGGCGGTGGTGGGCCGCCAGATTGGGAGACGGTCCTTTTGTATACACGTGCTGCCAGGCAAAGTGGGCAATATCAGACAGTGAGCGAGCGTGCGGTGAACACGCTGCCGATAATATTGCGCAATTCCGGGGGAGCAGCGGCAATCAGAGCCTTCTATGGCGCTCTGGCCGATCCGACGAAGCGGCTCTCCGCCGTTCAGGCTCTACAGGCGTTCGAGCCAGCGCTTCTCGCGGCGCGAATCGATGGACAAACGAAAGTCTATTTTGTGAACTTATTGGTAATGCTGGACGCCCTCAATCCGGCCTACACACTGGCACAGCAATTTCTCGATCAGACCCGTGAATCTCCAGGGAGCGGGCACTGGACTAGTCTTTGGTTCCCGGAGATGCGGCCCTTTCGCCAGGACCCGCGCTTCCGCGCGCTGGTAGAACGCCTGAAGATGATCGAGTACTGGCAGGAATATGGCCCCCCGGATGAGTGCGACCTCAAGGGTGGCGAGCTCACGTGTCATTAAACGAACCGCAACGCCGCGTCGAGATTGTTTGCCACGCGCTCAGCTGACCCGAAAGCCCATTTTTTCAGCCTCTGCCGGGCGCGGTCTGAAACTGGTCGAGAGCAGGCTCGTTGACTCAGGCTCGGCTTTCATCGAAACGGCGGTTCAGTTCAGCACGCGGGACGGTAGTCAATCCATGTGGCTGGGGTGGATCTCCTTGCCCGTCGGCAAACCGATGGTCCAGTTCTTGTCCCGCTTGATGACGAATTGCCGCCGCAAGCCCTGCAGGTGGAGGTAGGGACATTTTCCCCAAGGTGCCTCATCGAGCAGCAGGTTGTCCGAGCGCGGCTTGCACCAGCGCAGCTTCCCGGCCTCGAGCCATGGGCGCAGCTCGAAATCCCAGGTGTCATTGGGGATTTGATAGCCGGCCACGCCAAGATCAGTCGTGAAAGTGAAGAGCTTGCGCGGCCAGTCCGCGGTCAACGTCTGCACCGGAGGGCGGCGTGCGGCGAAGTAAGCGACTGGATAAGCCGTGAGGCCGCTGGCCATAGGCAGTTCGCCGATGACGGCTTGCATCCCAGGCATCTGCAGGATCCGCGGAATGACGTACGGTACTTCAGGACCGGGTCGCACCTCGAAGTTGCCGCCAATCGGCTTGATTCCGTGATTGTTCACGGCGCCTCGCACCAGGCAGAAATGCGTGCATGGCGCCAACTCTTCAGGAGCTGCACCCCGATCCCACCACAGGCCGTCATAACCGAAAGGATCGAAGCTGCGAATCAACGGTTTGCCGTCGAACGGGCAGCAGCTCATCGCCACGCGCGGCAGACTGTCGAAGTAGGCGGTCTTCCAGCGGCGCAGCTCCGCCGTGGCCCGATCGGCAGCCTCGTCGTTGCCGCCGGAATCCGCGAGCAAGCGAGCATCCTGCGCTGCGCGGTAGCGCCCCAGTATCAGGGTTCGCTCAGCCGCGGTTAGACGCTCGTCCATGAGGGTCTCACTGTTTCGCCGGGTAGGTATCGGGATTGAAGTCTGTCGGGTACTTGTCCGACCACGAGATGCCGTGCTCGCCATAGAATTTCTTCATAGCGGCAATGTCATCCAAGTGCACCTTCGTGCCGTCAGGTAAGTACGCGGTGGCAGGCGGCTGTGGCCCTCTGTTCGGACCTGCCACGTCCTCGTTTCGACTGCCCCACATATCGTGTGGGTCGTGCTGCACCATCTCCTGGCCACCGAAGCACTCCGTATTCATCTGATCCTTGAAGGCCGGCGAATACATATTCGTTCCCGTTCCGTCCTGGTACACACCATGCAGGTCGTAGTCGCTGTAGTACAACGTGCCATCCCCCTGGTTCGAGACCAGGTATGGGGAATGTTCCTGGATGGCATATCCCATGTCGTTCATGTCCTTGACGTACTCGTCATAAGTTTGCCCTTCGGCAGCCAGCAATTGCTGCATTTTGGGGTCGTTCGGATCGGCCGCGGCCAGACCCGCGTACTCGCCCTGCTTGATGGTTTTGGCCTTAACGGTTTCGGGTTTTGGCTCGTACCCTTCCTGTCCAATCCACTTCGTGGCGTTCTCGTTTGAATCCCGCACCAGAATGATGACCTTCTGCTCTTCGGCAAGTTTGGCGAGAGCGCGGTCGTGACTGGCAAGCATACCGCGCTTCTTGGGCGGAGGCGGATCCGGGAAACTCACCGGTTCGCTCTGTTTGCGGCTGTGACTACGCAGTTGCTCTTCTTGTATGGTGGTCTTTTGCCGCCCTTGGCTGGTATGGCCCTCAGCAGTTGGAGATTTGGTCGTGTCGAGTACGTAATCCTCCTTCTTCAGATCGGACAGTCGCTTCTGTCCCGGTCCGGTGCCGTCAGTGTTGGCGACGTACTTGGGTTTCTTGGCAATATTCTCAAGGTCGGCGTGCGTGCCCTTGATGCTGAAGTAGGTCATCACTGCGGCGACCGAAAATTCACTGAACAGCACCAGCAGTTTCTTGGCTCGCTCTTCCGGCAACAATGAGGCATCGGACATGATCTGGTTGAACTCGTCGAATTTGTCGACCGCCAACAGCATCCCTTGCGCGCCATCGGCGGCTATCTGACCGACGAGGATGTATTTGACGATTGCGCCCTCGGCGTTGCGGGCGACAACCGTGCAACCACGCGCCCACATGCCGGCGCCGCCGAACAGGTTGGCGACGATGGTCAAACCATCGATGGCATCAGCCTTCCAGCTGCCGAAGCCGTGTTCGTGCCGCTCCCTGATATTGATGACGGCGGCCGCGGTACTTGAGAATATCGACGTCCAAATCATCGCGGAAATGATCTGCGAGCCCGGAACGGGCAATATCAGCGTCACGATGCCGGCAATCACGGCTGCACCGACGGCGACCCACGTAAAGAACGTCGACACCTTGTCCCAGGTCGACGCGCCGGTCGTCGGGAACTTGCCATATAGGGGCTGGCCACAAATCCGCTTGTCCACCTCCCAGCTGATCAAGCCATCGTAATACGAGTTGCCCGAATGCCAACTGCGAACCGCCTCGCGTATGGCTTCCTCGGCAGTTGCACCGGATCCCTCGTACTCGCCCGCACGGTGCTGGTCGACCGGGTTTGTCCAGTCAACCAGCAGCCACTTCTGTTCGGTCGGCGAATGGCTGAGGCAGGCGATGAAAACGTTCAACTTGCTCTGCGTTTGGCTTTGAATCTCCAGATGAACGGCGTTGATGGGACAGCGTAGTGACGCCTCCGTCGACTTCAGGCGCGATCCGAGCTTGTCACGGTACTCCTCGTGGGCCTTCATCTGATCGTCGTGTTTGCGCTTCTGATCAGGATCGGTGATTGGGGAGTGTTGCTCGATGGCCTTGACCGCTTTGATATAGCGCTCGAGGCTGGTCAGTACCCGACGCGGGTCGCTATACCCGGCCTTTCGGGACCAGTACAGCTCCTTGGCCACGACAATGTCGACGCCATCAACCCATTGCGGATACTCGTAATAGACCACCCGGCCATCGACGAAATCGACACGACATTTGATGGTGTGACGCCCAGGAAAGTCCCACTGCGCGTCCTTCCAGCGAAAGGAGGAAGGCCCCTCGACAATAAAGGGCTGGTTGTAGCTCTTCGCCATTTCCCGGTCGTTGTAGCAGTACCATTTGATCTTGTCCCTGGGTCCGTCGGTCGCTGAATACGTGTCGTATGTCTGAGCGCAGCAATAGGTGACTTTTGCGCCCGGAGTGACTGTCCGCAACTGCGGCTGCGCGAAAATCCTGTAGTAGTTGGGATTGGACATGTCAGTCAATCTCCTCCGGCCGCCACGCGACGAACTCCGCGTTCTCGCGCGTGGGCAGGCCTGCGCGGGCCATGAGCCCCACGACGGCGTCCAGCGCCGCCGGATCGGTGACCTCCTGGTAGATATCCGAGACGAATCCTTCGCCCGTCCGATCGTTGTAGTAGGTCTCGTACGCCGCGGCCACCTGCCCGATGATCTGCGCTGAATGCTCGAGCACGCGATAAAGGTCCGGAAGTTTGCGCCGCGCGAACGCGGCATGCACCGATGCCGCCATCGACTTCGCGGCCACATCGTCAAAGTCGGTGTAGACGACCGAGACGGCGCCCGCAGGGACTCCCCGCAGCACGCCGATTCCGCTGCGCCCGAGCCATCCGGTGCGGACACTTTGATCCGCCAGCGTTACCTCATAAGCCGCGTCGGGGATTCGCAGGCCCTGCTCGCTCTCAAGCACGATTAGGAAACGCTCGATCGGCGCCACGGTGAACACGTGCGTCCTCGTCGTTTCCAGGTATTCCTGTTTCCACTCCGTCGGCACGTAGACCACGCCTGGTTCGTCCAGGTCGTCGAAGATGTAGTTCTTGCCATCGAGCGTGGTCTTGGTACAGCCAACCTCATCGTACAGGCGCTGATTGATCTCCTTGGAATCGGTGGTGCCCCAGTTGAATCTCGTCAGGTCCTGTCGGGTAAGGCCGGCGGCGGCCGCGACGCTGTCCAGGCTCTCTCCGGTCGAGACCCTGTGCTCGTCAACCTCGACGATGACGCGAGGCGCCGCAGCAGGCTCGCCAGCCGCACCCGTCGGGCTGCTGCCGGCGGATTGCGCTCCCGTGCCCATGAATCTCAGGGCGTTGACGAGCGTGGCGCCGGCAAGCGGGCAACGCACGTTGCACATACCCGGATCGATGTTGTCCACTCGCACGATTCCATCGGCCCCGGTGGTCACGGAGCGCTCGACGCCGTCGGTCGCTGCGAGCTTCAGTTTGAGATCCGCGATGGGGTCCCCGGTGCGGTCATCCAGGATCTGGACCGCAATCCAAGTCTTCGCAGGCTTGGCGATCTTCGAAGGCGGACGGCCGGAAGCCGGCTGCTGAGGTGGGCGTGGGCTGACTGCCGGTTTGAACCGGATCTCCACATGGAAAAAGGGCAGCAGCGGCGGACCAAGAAGAGCCGTGATTTCCGGCCGTCTGCGCGAGGCGGCCACGAAACCCGCCACATCGCGTATCGACTTCGGATCTACATGGATCACAATTGGTCGATCCTGGCCGCGCGCTTCGTGCGGGACGGCGCTCACGAGCGCCTGGATCTCGTTCAAGACATTTGAATTCAGGTCTGAGCGCATCGAAGCGTTCTGCCCGGCGGAGAGATAGCGGCGCACGACAGGTTCGAGGACGGTATTCTCAAACGCCACCGCGTCATTCGGCGTGCGCACACGAGCGATAGCCTCAGCCAGATCCGGAATACCGGCCTCCGCGGTGTCAATGCGAGCAGAAGTGGCACCGGCTGCGCCCACTACCGCTGTCACGATCCGCAGGGCCTGATTCACGCTCCGTGATGTACCGAGGAGACTGCCTGATGAACCGCCACCGTGCAGGCCAGGACGCGTGGCTCCCGTGCCGGACATTTCCAGCGAACGCCATCGTCCGGAGATAATCGCCAGGCGCCCCGGAGCTGCGCTGCCACCGGGTGGCGTTACCGTTTGGACGCCGGCCGGACCCGGAAGGGAAGGTGCCACGCGCGCGACCAAACCGCTGGAGCTGGGCAGCAGGTCGCGCTGGCCGAGTGGGCCCGGCCTAATACTGTGTGCCATGAGCAGTCGCTGATGATTCGAACGAGAATATTTTTATGCAGGTGCAGCACGCTCACCGTGAATCCCGGATCAGACCCGTCTTCCGCCGGCATTGCGCGCTGCAGTTTCCCCCGACTGGCCTGTTCTCTCTCGGCCCAAAGTGATTTCGTTATCAGTTGGCAGCGAGTCTCGCCGATCGCTGAGGTTGTCGTCAAACTAAGCGTCGTAATCTGAAATGCGAAGCAATTTGAGGTTTGCGCCCGCCATGCGGCGGCAGGGAACGACGCGCTGCAACACTCTATTGAAGTGTTGGGGATTGGTGAACAGCGAGTTGCGCGACCAAGAAGCTCATGAAATCCGCCTGCTCCTCGATCCGCTCATCAAGAGAGGAGCCAAATCCGTGACCGGAATTTGCATCGGTCCACAGCAGTACCGGCAGGCCCGACGACGTTGCCCCCTGCAGAGCAGCCGCGAACTTGCGCGACTGCATCGGATTGACCCGGCCGTCATGGGCGCCGGACATCAGCAGAACAGCCGGGTATTTCGTGCCCTTGACGACGTGGTGGTAGGGTGAGTAAGCGATGAGCGCCTTGAATTGCTCCGCATCCTTGACCGAACCGTATTCAGTGACATTGAAGGCACCGTTCGGGTCGAGTTCGGACCGAATCATGTCGTAGACACCGGCAATCGAGACCACGGCCCGTGCCAGTTGCGGATGCTGAGTGATCTCCGCGCCCATCAGCAGTCCACCGTTTGAACCGCCAAGCAGTGCGAGCTTGCGCGACGAGGTGTAGCCGCGCTCGATGAGGTGCTGGGCGATGGCGTAGTAGTCGTCAAAGACGTTCTGCTTGCGAGTCAACATGCCTTGTTGATGCCAACGCTCCCCGTATTCTGATCCGCCGCGGATGACGGCGTCGCAGTAGATCCCACCGCCGTCAAGCCACACCTTGATCATCGGCGTGAGAAAGCGCGGAGACGTATTGATGCCGTAGCCGCCATACCCGTACAACAGCACCGGATTGCTGCCATCGAGTTTCACACCATCCCTGCGGATGATCATGACCGGCACCTTGGTGCCGTCCTTTGACACAGCGAATTCGCGTACGACCTGATAGCCCTCGTAGGAATAGGGCGCGGTGTCCCGCACCGCCGTTTCCTCGATGCGGCCACTGCGGGCGCGCCACGCGGCGTAATAGCGCGGCCGCAGATAGCTCGTGACATCGAAGATTGCATCGCCATTCGCCAATGAGACTATCTCGGCGTTGCCGGCAATCTTCGGCAGCGCCAGCGACCCACGGTCCTTGCCGTGAAGATCGAACACGCGAATGCTGTTGGGTCCACCGTCAATGTAGCGCACGTACAGACGATCTTTTCCGAAGCTCAGGTCCGGTTGGAAGGATTCAGCGCCACCGGAAACGATCGCCTTCGCGCCCGCCGGCACTATGGTCGCTGCCGCGGCGAGAGCGCCCGCGACCAACGGCGACGACGCCCTGACGACTTCTCCGTTTGACGAATGGCGCCGCGAAATGCCGTAGATTGCGCCATCCGGACCGATGGTCGCGTACACAAGGCCGTCCGCATAACCCGCGAGGCGCACCGGCGGACTTCCCGCCTGCAGGCTGTACATGGCCCAGACATTGCCGTCGCCGCGCTGAACCATGGCCGTTATTACCGGCAGGCCGGATCGATTGTCGAGGAAGACCTCGGACACCCGCTCGAGCCCGTCGCGACTTCCCAGCGCCAGTGCGTCGCCGCTGGCGGCAGTACCCAGCTTGTGGAAGTACACCTGCATGTTGAACTGCTGATCAGAGACTGGCGCTTCGGGACCGGGGTAGCGCGTATACCAGAACGCCCGACCGTCGGCGCTCCAGGCCGCGCTGCCACCCGCCGTCGGGTACTGCACACGCGGGATCGGGGCTTCGATCTCTTTGCCGGTGGTGGTATCGAATACATGGAGCGTACCGTCCTCACTGCCGTTCTTTGACAGGGACGCCGCCACCTTCGAGCCGTCCGGCGACGCGACGTACCAGTCGATGGCCGTCAATCCTGTCGGGTCGAGAGCATTGGGATCTATTACCGTCCGTCGCACCTTGGGATCGAGTGCGGCGGTCAGCATGACCAGCGCGGGCTGCTGGCGTTTCGGATCCTCATACAGGGCAAAGACGTGGTCGCCACAAACCTGCAACGCGGCGAAGGACGGTGAGGTGGCCTTGATCAGTCTACCGAGCTCAGCTTTGAGCTTGGCGTGAACCGCCAGCCCGTTAAGGTAATCACGTGTGTAGAGGTTCTGCCGGTCGCTCCACGTCTGGACTGCAGGGTCCTTGGAATTCTCGAGCCATCGGTAGGGATCGGCGATGCGTACCCCATGAATCGTATCGACGGTTTGATCCGTCGCGGTCGGCGGTGGCGCACTGCCTTCCGCAGCGCCGGCACTCGGTACGGCTACGACCACGGCAGCAGCCAGCCATAGCTTGCACAGCAACATGGCTCCCGTGCGGAGCGCACCGTTAGTCATATTCATTCCTTTGCACTCGGCCGATCCACGGACAGATTGCGCCCGATTCTGCCGCTCTGGAAGTAGGCCTGCTCGGCGCAGTGCCACACGCGGGGACGGCGAGCAATGTAGCGTCCTGACCCGGAAGCGAGCTGGCGGCGCAGTGACCGCCGTCTAGCTACTTGGGATTCTGACCGTTACCGGCTGCATTGATAGGATCAAATCGCTGGGCGGCGAAATTGATGCCAGTGTTGTGCCCGTGCACAATTTTCCATTTCCCATTCCGCTTGACGAGTACGTAAGTGAGCCTTCCAGATCCCGGAGGCGCATTGCTTCCATCTGGCAGGACGCCACCTTGGTCGTTTTCAGTAACCACGGCTATCGCCACATCAGGTGTCACCGCCCGGACACTCATGTCGGCCGTGGTCATGCCCCCTTTGCTGAACAATGTCTTCAGGTAGATTGTGTGGGCTTTCACGACATTGGCCTTGCCGCGCCAATGCATGCCAACGACATTGATCCAGTCGGCGTCGTCATCGAACAGCTCCGCGTACGCCTTCATATCCTTGTGATTCAGCGCCTCGGGTACCGCCCTCACCGTCGCGCGAATCGCCGCCTCGTCCGGGGCGCTGAGGGTCTGGGCATGGCCTACACTCGCCGCCAATATTCCGGCAGCAATCAGCCCAATCGCGGGACGTCGTACCTTCACGGCTACCAGTTTGATCCTCGAGAAAGGATTGCTGCGGTACATGTCGTGGTCTCCTGAAGTGCACCGTGGGGCCGATGTTTAGCCAAGCAATTCATGGCCGGGTTCAGACGCGGAGCAGCGCATTTGGTCCCCCGCCCGCGGAAAAGGCTACTTCAAGACTCTCCGAAAGGCCACGTGTGCTACGTTGCCTCCCGCGACCATTCCAAGACCAGGGTTGTTGCGATTCGCGGAGCGGCGTAGCGCCCTGTACCTCTCGTCGTAATCAAGCATCACGACCCAATTCGAGGCAGCTCAGTGCCGCGACTTCGGCCCGCTGGGCTCGTGCCGAAGAATGCGGGTACATCGAACGTTGATGAGCCACCAGGCGACTTCGTGCCAAATGCGGCTAGCTGCCCCCAAATATAGACGCCGTACACGCGTCGGTGGCGCACCCAGTCGTAAACCGGTCCGCTCAATAAGAACAGCAAAACGATAACTGCAATCACCTACGGCAATCCGATTGTCAGCGCCAGCCGCACGGCGCCAGGTGGAAGCAGGCCTCCTGCGGCTGATCGGCTCGTGTATTGGCTGCAACGCAGCGTCATCTTCCCATTAGCCCGGCCTTTCTCCCGTGAACGCCAGCGAAACGTGCTGCGGCGCGACGCGCATCAACCGATCGCCCAGGAGTTCAACGCGAGCGTCATCCACAGCTATATCTATTGGGCACCGCGAACCTTGATATGCTCGCCGGCATCGGTCGGTTCAATCACGATCACGGGCTGCGCCGCCAAATGGCCTTGTTCCACAAGCCAACGGACTTGACACGGCAGACTTCCGTCACGCGCGCCATCACTGCAGTGATAGCGGCGTGTGTCATCGCCATGGCGCTGCCCTCGGCCGCGCAGACCGGCCTCGAACGGAAGGTACTGCTCAAACGGGATCTGGCAATTCCGGGCTTTGAAGTAGTGCTCGTGGAAGTCACCATCGCCGTTGGTGGCCGCGAAGGCAAGCACAGCCACGCTGGCACGCTCGTGGGTTACATACTTGCGGGCGACCTTACGCTCGAGCAGGAAGGCCAGCCAACGAAAGTATTCAAGGCGGGTGAATCGGTGTTCATCGAGCCGGGGAAAGTGCACGAAGGAATCAACAAAGGCAGTGTCCCCATCAGAGCCCTCGTAACGTTCATCACCGAGAAAGGCAAGCCGCTGACAACGCCGGTGCTGTAAGAAACCCAGTCGATCCACAGGAGCATTGCGGTGACCACGAAGACTGCCGATCATGCGGGTAATGCGATCCAGGCTTTCGCAGCAATGCAGCGGGGCCACGCGCTGCAACCCTACGAATATGTGCCCAATCCGCTGGATGCCATGGGCTGCGAGATTCGGATCACTCACTGCGGGATGTGCCATACGGATCTGCATCTGATCAATAATGACTTCGGCATCTCGTCGTATCCGTTCGTGCCCGGCCATGAGATCGCCGGAGTCGTGTCGCAGGTCGGTGCGGGAGTCACGGGCTTACGGCCTGGACAGCGCGTTGGCGTCGGCTGGTTGGCCGGCGCGTGCCTCAACTGCGAGCAATGTGTCGCGGGGCATGACAACCTTTGCCCTCAGTGGCAACCGACGTGTGTGGGGCGCGAAGGCGGTTATGCCACGCACATACGCGTCGATTCGCGCTTCGCTTTCGCGCTCCCCGACAACCTGGCCTCGGAATTCGCCGCGCCCATGTTTTGTGCCGGAATTACCGTGTTCGGTCCGCTCCTGCGGCATGGGATTGCAGGACCGTGCCGGTTGGGCGTCATCGGGATCGGCGGTCTCGGCCACCTGGCTCTGCAGTTCGGGCGCGCGCTCGGGTGCCACGTCATTGCGTTCTCCACTTCGGCGGCGAAGGCTTCCGAGGCAGAACGGTTCGGAGCCAATGACTTCGTGGATACGTCGAAACCTGGCGCCTTGAGCGCCTACGCAAGTGCGTGCGACTTCCTTATGTCCACCGTGACCGCCGACATCGCCTGGGGGGACTACATGCAGGTGCTCCGGCCCGGCGGCAAGCTTTGCATCGTGGGCGTCCCCGAGCACGAAGTGAGGATTCCGGCCCTGCCGTTCATTATCGGCCAGAAGAGTCTCGTTAGCGGTTGCGTCGGCTCGCGATCGGAAATCCTGAAGATGCTCGACTTCGCGGCTCGGCATCAGATCAAGCCGCAGATCGAGCAATTTCCCATGCAGGAGGCCAATCGGGCGCTGGATCGCTTGCGCAGGAACGACTTACGCTATCGAGCAGTGCTGATCAATTAATGTTCGGGCGGCGCGATGACGATCTTTCCGTTCACGACCGGATTTCGATCGTTCTCCGCGCAGTTGATGGCGATCATCCTGGAGATGTCCTTGACACGCTGGTAGCGCATCGTCAGTCGCCAGGGGTGTGAGAAGCGCGCGGGATCATCGATCGTCATATCATCCCGCAGCGTATCGACGTCGATGAGATGCAGCCGCTCGGTGAAGTGTGCCCGATCACTGAGATTGGCCGCCCAGGGTACGGGGCCTACCGGGCCGGCTATGCGCGCAATCGTGTCGATGACGAGCGTGCGTCCTTCCCAATGGCCGATGGAGTCGCCCAGGCTGGTGGGCCAGAGGTCAGCCGGTGCCGGGTGCGGTCGCCCATCGGTGTAGATGTGGCGGGCCGCACCGTCTGTGGCCAGGAGCAATGTTTCCGCAGGCGTTATCAGGATCTCGAACAGGAAGTCGGGCACGCCGTACTCCATGATCGCCGGAAATCCGGTGGGTGCGCAGACCTTGGTGGTCGGTGGCAGCTGAAGTTCAGCCGCTGCTGGCGGCGCACCGGGCGGGTGCGCCGCCGCCACCTTCTGTGCCCATTCGGCGTTGTAGGGCGGCTTACCCCACAGTTTCGGCGGCTCGAAGTCCGGAGCGCCGGACTTGAGCAGCCTTTCGGCCGACTCGGTTTCCCAAAGACCCGTCCAATGGGGCGGGGCCGCGAAGGCCTGTGCGACGGCCATGGCGGCGCACAACATCAGGAGTACTAGCCGCCTCATACGGGCTCCTTCCCGGCCGGCAATGGCCGACCGGCAGAATCCGTCGCGGACCGAAACTGGCCACCGGCCGTACCGTCCTTCACGGGATTGATGACGATGGTCACGTTGTCGCCGGTCTTGAAGGTTCCGGGCTTGAACCCCAGACGATAACTGGCCAAGGGAGAATTCAGCTCGATGCTCCACTCGATGACCTGCCCGGCGGCGGCGGCCTTGCCGGCCTCGGGCACGAGCAATTGGATGAAACAGTGAGGGTTCGTCCACTGAAATTCCTTTACCGTCCCACGCAAGGCAATGGTTTTCGTCGCATCGAACATTGCCATGGAGTGATGCGCCAGACAGGGCGCCGCGACGAACAGGGCCGTCGCGCCTACAATCTGCTGCACTGCGTTCATCGAATGGCTCCTCCTCGAGAGTTTGGAGCGCCCAGTTGAATCGGTGGGCCGCGGGCGTGTGTGAAGCAGCCGTGCAGTTGCGGTGAAGATTCGATGCAGGCCCGCTAAAGATTTAGTGACCCGCCTAAGGTATTGTTTTGGCGATGCAGGACATGACCGCAGGATCGGGCTCGGCGCCACCCCTCGCCGCCGGCCGCTACCAGGTCGAGGACCTGGTCATCGATACGCGGGTGCGCCTGGTCACCCGTGACGGGGCAGATCTTGCGATCACCAGCCTCTCATTTGATCTGCTGTGGGCGCTCGTGCGTGTCGCGCCTCATCTGGTGTCATTCGATGACCTCATGGAGCAGGTCTGGACGGGATTGGTGATCAGCCCGGAAACCATCACGCAGCGGGTCAAACTGTTGCGCCAGGCCCTGGGCGACAGCGCGGACAGCCCTCGTTACATTCTTGCCGTACGGGGACACGGCTATCGGATGCCCATGGCGGCAGCTGCCGCGCCAGAGCCTGAGCTCGCGGCTGCGGCAGCGCCTCTAGCGGCCCCGGAGGCAGATCTGGCGGCGGTACCTCCAGGCGCCGCTGCTGGGGCAGCGCATCGCTGGTGGCCGCTGCTCGCGGCAGTGCTGATCCTGTTGGCCGGTGGTGCCTGGTGGGCCCTGGATCGCCGGTCGGATCAGCGGCAGCCACCCCTGATGACGGCAGCTGCGGTGCTCCCAAGCGAATCGGTTGCTGTCATGCCCTTTGCCAATATGACGGGAGATCCGGCCAAGGAGTACTTCGGCGACGGAATGGCCGAGGAGATGATCAACGCTCTGGGGCAGGTGCCGGGGCTGAAGGTGCCGGCCCGCAGCTCATCCTTTGCCTACAAGGGCCGGAACTTGGACATTCGCAGAATTGGCCAGGATCTTGGGGTGAGCACGGTATTGGAGGGCAGTGTGCGTAGCGCCGGATCACGCATCAGGATCACCGCGCAGCTGATCGACGCACAGAGTGGCTACCAGCTCTGGTCGCAGAGCTACGACCGTGACTCCGGGGACATCTTCAAACTCCAGGACGATCTGGCTGCAGCGATCATCAAGGCCTTGCGGGTCAATCTCAATGGGTCGGTTCCGGCCTTAACAGCGCAGGCCCCGCCGACCCAGAATGTGGAGGCTTACGATCTTTACCTGCAGGGCGACGCGATGATGTTCGTCGCTGACCACGGACTTGAGCGCGCGCTGGAGCGCTACCAGCGCGCCATAGCACTCGACCCGAAGTTCGCGCGCGCCTACGTGGGAGCCGGGCTCGCCAAGTTCTTGCTGGGCATCTCCCAAGGGCCACCGGTCGAGAACCTCGCGGCGGCAAGACGCTTCGCGGATCAGGCGTTGCAGCTGGATCCAAGTCTGTCAACGGCGCACAGCCTGCTCGCCAACGTGGCCTTCACCCAGGGACGCTGGCTGGATGCCGAACCGGAGCTGCGCGAGGCATTGAGACTTGGACCGCGGGGTGCCACGGAGCACTTTTCGCACGGCATCAACTGGCTCTTCACCGGGCATCTGCGCGAAGCGCTCGGCGAACTGGAAACGGCGGTTCAGCTGAATCCCACCCACCTGCAGAGCATCGGTTTTCGATCAATCGCGTACTCGTTGCTCGGGCGCGATGCGGAGGCTCTGAGATCCGCGCATCTCGGAGCGCACCTTGGCGACATGGGGGTCACGCTCGCGTACGTTTCGGCCATGGCGGCGCTGCGCACCGGGCACTATGCAGACGCGGCGGCGCTGGCCGGGGGCATTGTGGACCCGACCATCCCGGATCAGAGGCGAACGACGGAAGTCACCCGACTGGTGTTTGCCGCGCTGGCCGATCCGGGCAAGAAAGCGGCGGCCATGGCGGCGCGCGACCGCCTCTATCCGAAGACCGTTCCTGCGGCTGACCGCGGACCAACCAGCACCGATGTCACATCCTGCCTGCAAAGCAGCTACGCGTATGGATTGCTGGGCGAATTGGATACGGTGTTCGATCTTGCCAATCAGTGCCTGGACGCCGCGGCGCCGGGCGCCATCAATTCAGTGAGCTACATTGGTCTGTGGCAGCCGGAGCTCAGCAAGGTGCGTCAGGACCCGCGTTTCGCCGCGCTCGCGGCTCGCCTCGGCTTCATGGAGTACTGGCGGCAATACGGTCCGCCAGATGACTGCACCCTCAACGACGGCAAGCTTGCCTGTCATTGAACGACCCCTCAGGCGTCGAAGCGATGGTCCTTGAATAAATCCGTGAGCCTCATGGTGCTACCATGTCACCGTCATGCTTAGCCGACTTGCCTTGCTCATTGGAGTCATCAATCTGGTCGCATCCGCGGGCGCCGCGGCGGCGGACGACGGTGTGAATTTGCCGGAAGTCGAGGTCACGGCAAAACGACCACATCTTGATTGGACACAGCGCAATGAGCTTGTGCAGAAGACGACCGGGTATGTCGACGGAATTGCGGCCGTTGACTATGAAACTCTGGCACGCTGGCACGCTGGCGTGTGCCCACTGGTGACTGGACTGAGCTCGGATCAGAATGAGTTTGTCCGCAATCGGATAATCGAAATCGCGATTGCGGCCGAGTTGCCGCGTGGTGGCCGCCTGTGTCGCGCCAACCTCCTCGTTTTCGTGAGTACGAAGCCCAGCGAGCTGCTTCGCGACTGGAAGAACCATTCCGTCGCCAAAGTGTTTGGCACTGCCACACGTTCTCGGATCGACCAATTCATAGACCTGCCGGGAGCTGTAAAGGTCTGGTACAACGCTCGCAAAATATCCAACTATGGGGCGACCTCGATCCTTCGCAGCGGCGACTCGTCTATTTGGGGCATTGGACCGGTCTTCGTCGTGGCGGATCAGGCTCGGCTGGCCGGGGTTTCGCTGCGGCAATTTGCCGATTACGCGGCGATGGTAGGACTGGCTCAAATCAAGGGCACGGCACACACCGGCGACACTCAGTCGATTCTCGGGCTCTTCGATGGTGACCCCAAGTCAGCCCCGGATAAAATGACCGACTGGGACCAGGCGTTTCTGAAGATGCTGTACACGCCCGAATCGACACACGCGGCAGAACTTAACAACATCGCCTTGCGCATGGTTCGCGACCTGGTTCCGTGAGCGAAGCTGATGAAGACCGTGCACGGCTCGTGACACGAATAAGCGCGCTGCTTGCGCTGCTGGCGCCGCGCCGCATCCGGACACCAAGGTGCTGGCGGCGGTCAAAGCCTGTGAGCAAGGCGGCCGCGAGTTGCTCGAGCGCGTCGTTGCCATCGATAGCGGGACCGGCGATGTCGACGGCCTGACTGCGGTGGGGGCTATCTATGCCGCGCAGCTGAAGGCGCTCGGCGCGACCGTGAAGTCAGTTGCGCCAACCCCGCCGGCCGTCGGCAACAATGTCGTCGCGACCTTCACCGGAACCGGCAAGGGGCGCATCGTTCTGATCGCCCACATGGACACGGTTTTCAATCGCGGCGACGTGGCCAAGCGGACGCCGCGCTGGGAGGGGCAACATTACATCGGTCCGGGATCCGGCGACGACAAGGCTGGGGGCGTTACCGCCGTCTGCGCGCTCAAGGCGCTTACGGGAACGGGTTTTGCAGACTTCGCGCGCATCGATGTGCTCTTGAATTCGAACGAGGAGACCGGCTCGATCGGTACGCGCGACCTCATTCAAAGTCTCGCCAGGGCGAGCGATCTGGTCATCAACCTCGAGCGCGGGGTTCCGACGGACCAGGTCCTGAAGGCGCGCAAGGGGAGCGCGACTCTCACGGCGCAGTTTACCGGCCGGGCGGCGCACTCCGGCCTGGAGCCTGAAAAGGGACGCAACGCGGTGATTGAAGCCGCGCACTTCGCCCTCGCCCTGGAGAAACTGAGCGATTCCGCCACCAAGACCACGGTAACCGTGGATATCCTCAATGGGGGCGACAAGACCAACGTCGTTCCGGCCTACGCGCAGCTGAAAGCTGACGTGCGCGCATTCACGAACCAGGAGTTCGATCGCGTGGAACAGGCCGCCACGATGCTGGCGGCAAGCCCCAGCATCGACGGAGTCACGATCAATACTTCACTGCGACGGAGTTTTCCGCCCTGGCCACCCAGCGAGCACACGGATCACGTGATCGAGCGCGCGAACCGCCTCTATGCCGAGATCGGCCGCAAGGTTACGGCGACCGAGGTGGGCTCATCGGCCGACGTCAGCTACGCAGCCCAGACAGGAACGCCTGCCGTCGATGGTTTTGGAATCGAGGGAGGGGGTGCTCACTCCGTGGACGACTACGCCGACATGGCAACCTTGGTGCCACGCGTGTACCTGTTGACGCGGTTGCTCATGGACGTGGGTCACGATCCGAAGGGACTTTGATGATGTGACCGTTGAACCGGCTGACTTTCCGAGGTTACTCACGGCTCATTAGCTGCTGCGAGTCAGCTTGGCCGCCTCAGAGGTTGTCCGTTTGACAGGTGCCGCGCCCATCACCAGCCCTCGCGGTCGCACCTCGGACTACCGTCCCGATATCGACGGTTTGCGCGCGATCGCGGTACTACTGGTGGTTCTTTACCATTACGGCGTGCCGGGCTTTCGCGGCGGCTTCGTCGGCGTCGATGTGTTCTTCGTGATTTCCGGTTTTTTGATCACGGCGCATATCGCGGCCGACCTGCGGGCGGGACGCTTCTCCTTGCTGGCCTTCTACGAGCGCCGCATTCGCCGCATCCTGCCGGCGCTGTTTGTAATGTATGGGCTGGTACTCCTCGCAGGCACGGTAGTGCTGTTTCCGCCGGAGCTGCGATTCCTGAGCCGCATCGGCGCCTACGTGGTGCCGTTTCTCGCCAACTTTGCGCTCTATCGCAATGCCGGCATGTATGGCGGCCAGTTCGCCGATCAGGTGGTGCTCCTGCACACGTGGTCGCTTGCCGTGGAGGAACAGTTTTATCTGTTCTTTCCAGTGCTCATGCTGGCGATCGCCGCGCTCTGCCGCACCCGCTATGCCGCCGTACTTTGGCCGCTGGCCCTGATCTCGTTTGCCGCCTGTGTGGTTGCGGTGCGGTTCTTTCCACTGGCGGCATTTTATCTGGCGCCGTTTCGCGCCTGGGAACTGCTTGCCGGCGCACTGCTGGCGTTGGGGCAGTTTGCCCCGCCACGCATCGCAGGGATGCGCACGGCTGCGGCGTTAGTGGGACTGGCCCTGATTGCCATCGCGGACCTGGTCCTCAGCATAGACAGTCCGTACCCCAGTGAGCTGACGCTCCTGCCCTGCCTTGGTGCCGTGTTGATCCTTCATGCCACCTGCGATCGCGGCAGCGCGCCGGGCGCTCTGCTGTGCCACGGTGTCCTGCGCCGCATCGGGCTGTGGTCCTATTCGCTGTACCTGGTGCATTGGCCGCTGCTGTTGCTCGCGAAGTACTATGCATTCGATCCACTTTCCGTCACCGCCCGCATTGTGCTCCTCGGCGCAACGTTGCTGCTGGCTGCCCTGTCATGGCGCTACGTCGAGCAGCCGTTTCGCGGAGCCAACGCATTGTTGAGCCGGCGCGGTCTATTTGCCGTCGCGTCGGTGTCGGGCCTGGCACTAATGGGTGCCACCGTAGCGATTGAGCATGCGACGGATCCGCGCCGCTACGACTCCGTCGACCGGATCCGCTTTCCAAGCGAGATCGGACCGGAGGTGGCTTGCCATACGAGCTCCCTCGAGGCGAGCCAGGGGCCACCTTGCATCGTGGGCGACCGGTCTGTGCCCGTGAGCACGGTCGTGTGGGGCGACTCACATGCCGCCGCCATGCTGCCCGCAATCGATTCGACCTTCATGCGGCATCATCAGGCCGCGCTGTACGTCAAGGGTGGTTGTGCGGCGCTTGAGGGCGTATATCCCCGCGAGCGGGCGCCCGGTCAAACTGCGGCCATGCGAGCCTGGATGGATGGCATCGGGATGGGTCACGGCGTTAAATGTGAACAGGGTAACGCTGCCGCACTCAATTGGATCATTCAGCAGCGTATTACGACGGTGATCCTGGGCGGCCATTGGATCGCCAATACCGAGGCGCGCTTCATGAGTGTCCTCACCGATGACCAAGACCCGGGCAATGACGGTGCGCACAATGCGGAAGTCTTCGCGCGTGGACTGGGGCGACTGCTGGCTGACCTGCAGCGCGCGCAGGTCCGTGTGTACCTGCTGGATGATGTCCCGCTCTATTCCTTCAGCATTCCGTATGGCCTGGCTGCGGCCCGGCGCCTGGATCTGCGTCGCGATCTGGGCCTCACCCGGTCAGAATATGAGGCGCAGCAGCGCAGCGCCACCCGGCTATTCATGAAGCTTCAAGCACAGTATGGGCTGCGCATCCTGAAACCGCAGGACGTTCTCTGTAATAGCGACCACTGCGCGGTCGCACACGGTGAGGCTCCTCTATATCGTGACAACGAACATCTGTCGATCACCGGCGCCATGACTGTCGAGCCGGTATTCGAAGCTGTCTTCGGCCCGTAAGCTCGCGCCTGCGGCTCAGTGCCCGAGCGGATACTGATCCTCACGTACCCACCATCCGTGAATCTGCGGTGACGCCTGGGTTGGCAGATGGACGGTGGCAATGGGCCCGTCCTCGATGTGTTCGGCGTCAAGGATCAGCAGGTCGGCCCTGAGGTTCTGATCGAGGTGCCAGGCGACGCCGAGGACGAAGCCCTCGCCTTCTGCGGCCTTGGCATGCTTGGGCGCAAACAGTGGTTCGCCCAGCGAGACGGTGTCCGGCGCCTTCCATAGCGTGTGTGATCGGGTCTGATGATCGACTCGCGCATAACAGGCCGCCTTCCAGCGCACGGGATCGGCGGGATCCGGGCAGCCCATGAAGCCGTAGCGATACGGCACGCTGTTGTAGCGGTCATCCTGTCTTGGCAGCGGCGCGATCAGCGGATACATCCGTTGCATGTCATAGCCGCTGTTGCGAGCACGCAGGTTCACCGTCAGGCGATGCAGATAACTGATGCCTGCGGCCGCGTCGTAGGCTGATCCGTCCTTGTTGGGAACGACCGGGTAGGGGTTTCCCGCCGTGACTTCGCGGTCAAAATACAGTTTGTCCCCGTCTTCGAAGGCGCCGAGGGTGTGGCTGCCACCGCGCGGCGGACCTTCGATCCACTTGAGGTCGGTACCATCACCATCGCGGCGCATGAACCCGACATAGGACTTCCGGTCCTTGTCCCATGACCAGTGGATGCCGCCGCGCGCCATCTGCTCGTGATCGATTGACAGGGGAGTGATGAAGAATGCGATGTGTTTTTCCGTGACCGCGAAGTCATGCACGGCACTCACATACGGCATCCGCACCTCGGCGCCCCAGATCTTCCTGCCGCTCTTGTCAATTTCAAAAGCCGCGATGACGTCGCTGCCGAAGCCCCGGGCTTCATAACCGAAAGCGACAAGATTTCCGCTGGTGGAACAGATCTTCGGATGAGCGGTGAAGGGCTGGTCGCGTGGCAGCTGACCGTCGAAGGTATAGACCGGCGCAAGGGTTTCGAGCGTGTTCAGGTCCAGGGCCGTGGGGGCGCTGTCCTCCTTGAGTGCCAGAATCAGGTTCTGATGATGAATCACATGCGTGTTGGCCGTGCTGCGACTCAGTCCCTTCACGCGCGGATCATCGCGGGAAGGATTGCGGTACATCGGCATCAGGTTGCGACCCGCGGCATCCTGAGCGAGGTAGCGTTCCGTCTTCACGTAGCGGCTGCGGTAATCGACGCGGCCGTTTCTGATCCTGAACAGCCGTATGTGCCCCTCGCCGTCGAAGGCGATATTGCCGGCCGCCAGCGGATATTGGGGATCGGGCCCGACCGCATAGAAGCCGCCGCAAAGACTCGTGGGGAGCCTGCCCTCCACCTGACAATCCCGAACGTCGACTTCGGCGCGCTGCGGGGCGTAGGTGGCGCCAAATCTCGGTGCTTCGATCACGGTCGGGCGCGGATGATCAGAACGTTATCCGGTATACATTGCCTTTATCGTCCTTCCCGACGCCCTTCATGCTGTCGAATTCGAAGGTCACTTTGGTGCCCTTGTTGCAGGTGATGGTGGAGCGGGCGATTCCGAGGTGTCCCAGTACGTTGGCGGCGAAGTAGCCCTTGCCGTACACGATGTCCCATTCGGCTTCCATGTCGCGTGCGGATGGGTCCTCCTTCACGACATCAAGCCAGTTCCCGTAACACACCTCCCCGTGGCCGAGCCTGGCGCTGATCAGATCGGCACGGTCCATTTTGACGTCATAGATCGGTGGCGGCTTCTGTTCAAGGAGCGGGCCCTGAACGGGATAAAGGTGACCGGTAGCGCATCCGGACACCAGCACCGCGGCGAACAGGGGCAGAGCTGATCTAATCACAGGCGATCCTTTGGCCAACACCGCTGCGCGCGAATATAGCATCTGAGGTCGGCGGCATCACGAGCATGGTGCGCTGCGAGTTCGCCGCAGAAGGCTGCATTCCGCTATAGACTGGCGCATGAGCATCCTGTCCGTCGGCGGACTGACCAAGCGTTACGGTAAGCTGCTGGCCGTCGATGACCTCACGTTCGACGTTCATCCGGGCCAGGTCTTCGGTTTCCTGGGACCCAATGGCAGCGGCAAGACCACCACGATCGGGATGATCTTTGGGATTGTGACCCCGACGGGCGGGCATTTATCACTGTTCGGCAGCGATGGCCCGCATGCGCTGGCGCAAGCGCGCAGGCGCGTCGGTGGCACTTTGGAGCAGCCCAATCTCTATCCCTACCTGACCGGTCGCCAGAATCTGAGCCTGGTGGCGGCGATCAAGCGTCTCGCCGAAAGTCACGTTGCTCCGGCGCTGCAGGCAGTCGATCTGCTGAGCGCGGCGGACCGACCCACCAAGGGCTACTCCCTTGGTATGAAGCAGCGCCTGGCCCTCGCCGCAGCGATGCTCGGAGATCCGGAGCTGCTGATATTCGATGAGCCCACCAACGGACTTGATCCGGAGGGCATGCAGGAAATCCGCGAACTCATCCTGAAACTCTCACGCTCCGGCAGGACCATAGTGCTGTGCACACATTTGCTCGCAGAGGTCGAACGGATCTGTACCCATGTCGCCATCCTCAAGCGGGGCCGCCTGCTGCGTAGCGGCGCGGTCTCGGAGCTGACGGCCGGGGCGCCCGTGTTTCGACTGCGCACCGATAACCTGCTCACGCTGTCAGAGGCCGTCAGCAACTATCCGCAGGCTCGGCAGGTGCGCTGCGAGGACGGGGCGGTGTACACCGAGCTGCTCGACGCCGATCCGGCATTGCTGTGCAAATACCTTGCGGGCCTCGGGATCTACCTGGCGGAACTGAGCCATCCGCGAGCGACTCTGGAAGAAACATTTCTCCGACTCACCGGCGCGGGCGGCGACTCGGACCCGGAGGCGGTCCCGTGATTTTCACAGTGTATCGACTGGAACTGTTCAAGATGCGGAAGCGTCTGGCGAGCTGGGTGACTTACCTGTGTTTCCTGACTTTGATGATACTGATCTACGGCGTGCAGTATTACGGTGCCCGGCAATCCCATGGTCGCGTCTATTTCGGATATCCGGACGCCCTACCCGCGGTGCTCACCGTGGGCGCTGCGGTCGCGAGCACTTTTTGTGTCGTGCTCGTCGTGTTGATGGTTTGCAACGAGTTCGACTGGAAGACCAGTCGCCAGAACATCATCGACGGACTCGCGAAGTGGCAGTGGCTTACCGGCAAGGTGCTGCTGATGGCGACGATCGCCCTGGTATTGTATCTCTCGCAGTTGGCGGTCGGGGGCACCCTGGCCTTCATGGGAACCTCCGCTGTACACAGGCACGCCTTCGATCCCACCGCAACCTATGTCCTCGCGGCCTGCGGCGCGCTGCTGGGAACGTTGTGCTACGCCAGCCTGGCGCTTCTGATCTGCGTCAGCGTGCGCAGCACCGGGCCGACCCTCGCAATCGCGCTGATCTACCAGGTCTTCGACAATATCGCCGCGAGGATTCTGCGCGGCCTGCGTCTCGGGGACATCGCCGACTGGCTGCCCTATCAGGTTCTCAACGCCCTGACCTCCTACAATCAGTATCAGCCGTACGGCTCCGCCGCCCGCAGCCATCTCGAGGCGCATTGGCAAACCGGAATGCTGTTCCTGGTCGCAAGCGCCTGGGTGGCGATGCTGCTCAGTGTGTCATACAAGATATTCACGAGACGGGACCTGTAGCGGATCACCGCCGACATGAAAACCACAGGAGCGACCGGGGCGATTGCGATGCTGGGCGCGCTCGCACTGTGCGCGGCGATGGGACCGCGCGCGGCCCAGAACCGTGGCGGCATCGGCGAGTTCGCGGCCCAATCCGACGTTGGGCTCGTGACACCGCCCGGTAGCGCCCGCTACGACGCCGCCGACGATAGCTACACGCTCACGGGGGCCGGCGCCAATACCTGGTACCACGTCGATGACTTTCACTTTCTCCGGTGCTCATGCCGCCGCAACGTCTGGCGGTTTCCGTGCCTTGCGCGGGCGTGGTGCCCGGCTCGGCGATGCCGGTCGCTGCGACTGCTCGTTCCCGCTCACGGATGGGGGCAACCTCCCCACGGACAGGATGTTTCGCGCCGCATTCACGTCGCGATCATGAGCGACACCGCACTCATGACAGATCCAGGTCCTTACACGTAACCCATTGACGCCTTTGGGCCCAGTTAAGGACCCACAGGACGAACAGGTACGGCTGGTGTTGGCTTCGTTGACGATTTGAACGCTGCGACCGGCCCACTGGCCCTTGTACAGTAGCTGCGTTTTGAGTAGCCCCCAGCCGCTGTCCAGGACGGCCTTGGCCATCCGGGTCTTCGCAAGCTTAAGACTACTCACATCGCCGATCTTGATGATTTGATAGGTGTTGATGAGTCTTCGGCTAAATTGATGTAGCGCATTGTGGCGGCGGCGGGCGGCTCTGCGATGCAGCCGCTTTGCCTGCCGTCTATGCCCACTACGCTGGGCGTGGCCGATCTGGGCTTCAAGTCCCCGGTAGAACTCTCCGGCGCTCAATCGCTCGGCATCGCTGGTCACCGCAGTGGTCTTAAGTCCGAGATCAATCCCCACTTCCAATTTGGCGGGTGCCGGCGTGCTATCAAAGACCGCCACCGGCAAACACAAGTACCAATCACCCACCGCATCCTGAGCGAAGGAGCCGCATTGCCACTTGGAGATCTCGGCAAATCGCTTGGCTTCGAAGAATCGAATCGTTTTGCCGCAAAAGCGCAGGTATTTCCCTGCTCGGCGTAAACTCGCCGCCTTGAACGGTACCCAGCCAAGAGAACGTCGCGAACCCGTGCTCACCCGCCAGCGAAGTTTGGTCTTCTTGAACTGCTTTCGCCGAGTCGCATACTCGGTACAGACACGCTGGATCGTGTCGGCACCGATGTGCTCGAAATACTCTGTTGCCCCGGCGGACAGGGTGCACAGATCAAATCCACTTAAGAACTTGCCTCGGCCATAAAAGGGCCTGGCGGCTTTGTAACTTAGCGCATTCGCCCAGTTCCAGACCTGATTGACCTCGGAGGCTGCTCGATCGAGCCACGCGTAGCCCTCCGGCTTAACCTTGAGCCGCCAGGCCCGCACGCCCAATGTACCTGCTTCAATCCGCTGCTCCACCACATCCGGAGTATCGGTGGCCCACCCTTAAAGGTCAGCACGCAAAACTAGCGTCTTTGTCCAGAAATGCGCAGATGCGGGAACGAGGCGGCATGAGTGATACATTACCTGCCGCGGCGCCTCTGCCGTCGCAACCCGGCGCAGCGGGGTCGCAACTTCCCTGTTGCTTCGTGGAAGCAGATGTCGGGCGATGTGGCGCTCACGGCCGAGATCCGCTTTCCACCGGTCTCGTACCACCACCCGCCCGACCCGCATCGCAAGGGCATACTGATGTTTCGCCAGTCTCTCGACAGCGGTGGGATCTATGCCGATGCGGTAGTGCATGGTTCGGGTATGACCGCCCTGCAATATCGGCGTGAGCGCGGCGCCAACTCGGAGGATATCGAGCTCAATGTCGAGGTTCCGCAGGTGGTGCGCATCGAGAAGCGTGGCGATGCCTTCACACTGTATCTGTCGATGAAGGGCGAGCCACTGCACCCCGTGGGCGCATCAATTGCCCTGCATTTGAGCGCGCCCTTCTACGTCGGGCTCGGCGTGGTCTCGCACGATGCGGATACGGTGGACCGGGTTGAATTCAGGCAAGTGCATGTGCAGGGGCTGCCGCCGCTGACCAAGGGCGCGCCGCTGGTGCGTTACAGCACTTTGCGCACCATACAGACCGAAGATCAGTATCGGCGCGCCATGGTGATCCGCAGCGGAACGGCCCCGATGCAGTCGGCCAACTGATTGCCACACAATCCGAACATCTACGTGTACGAGGCTGGCCACATTCTGGCGATCCCGTACCTCGACCCGGCGGCGGGCGGACCGGCGCAGACCATCGATACCGGCTCGCTGGTGGATTGCTCGGGTAACTATGGCGTCGCGCCGGATGGCCGCTTACTGGCCGTGAGCTGTGAGGAGGTGCCTGGCGGGCCCCATCAGGTGTACGTGCTGCCGGCCCACGGCAAGGGCACACCGCGCCAGGTCACGAACGGCGCGCAGAGCTTCTTTCATGCCTGGTCGCCGGACAGCAGGACCATAGCATTCACCCGTGGGAGCGCCTCCAAAGCCGACTTCTTCACCGTGAGCGCCGTCGGAGGCGAAGCGCACCAGCTCACTCACGATACCGTGAACGACGGGCCGGATTATTCGGCCGATGGCAAGTTCATCTATTTCGACTCCGCGCGCAGCGGTCAACTGCAGATCTGGCGCATGCGCAGCGACGGCAGCGCGGCCGAGCAGATCACCGATGACGACTTCCGCAACACCTCCCCGCACCTGTCTCCGGACGGCAAGAGCCTGGCGTATCTCGCTCAGCCGCCGGGGGCCGGCGACGCCATCAGCGAGGCGGCCATCAGGATCGTGACGCTGAGCGACGGTTTGATCCGTACCTTGACCCGCATGCAGGGCAATCGCGACAGCTTTTCCATGTATGGCTGGGGGGACAACAATCACGTCGCGTTCGTCAGTTCCGACTCTGTGCCTGACGAGCTCCTTCGCTGACTCATCTGTGCTGACCGCTTGACAACTCAGATGCCATTGTCTACATTGTAGACATCATGGCAGATCTACTTGGTGCCTTCGAACAGGCTGTTCTGTTGTCCGTCTGGAATTTACCGGGGCAAGCCTACGGGCGGGCGATTCTGCGTGGTACGCAGGCCGTCCTGGACCGGGAAGCCGCCGCCGGCGCGGTCTACGCGACCCTCGATCGCCTGGAAGAGAAGGGTTTGGTTACGTCCCAGGTCGAAGCCGGCACAGCGGTGCGGTCCGGCCGCCCGCGCCGGTTTTACCGGCTCACGGCGCTTGGGGTCAGATCACTCAATGACTCAAAGGCTGCGCTGGAACAGATGTGGCGCGGCGCAAAATGGCCGCTGGAGTCACAGGCGTGAATGGCGTGAATGATCGCGCACCGCTCCCGTGGCTTGAAGGGGTGCTGCGGTGGTGTCTGCCGCCGCGCGATCGGGAAACCGTTTCCGGCGACCTACTCGAGGAATACCGGGAAACGCAGCTGCCCCAACTGGGGCCCGTTTGGGCAAACATATGGTATCTGCGCCAGTTGTTCGGCTTCCTGGCCGTCAGGAGCTTCGGAGGCTCCGCCATGAAGTCGACATTGACCTGGATGTGCGTCGCCACGACGCTGGCCGGTGCGTGGCTTGCCGTGATGGAGACCGTTCTGAAACATCCCGGATTCGCCGGACGCTCGACCATCGCGGCCTGCATCGTGATTCAGGGCATCGCGACGGTGCTCTGCTTGATGCTGCATGGCCGGTCAATCTTTCGCCTGCTGGTGCTGGCCGGCGCCGTCGGCATCGCCGTGCTGGGCGCTGCGGCAGTCATTCGCATACTCAATGCGGCGCATTTCGAGGGCTTTGTCCTGGTCATCGGTGCAATGCTCGTGGTGCAGGGAGTACTGGCGCTCGTGGTCGTCGGCGGGGGTACTACGCGGCGGCCCGGAATCGCAGCGTGAAGACGCAGCCCTCGCCGGCAACGGAACGGACGGTGATCGAGCCGTGATTCATTCTCATGATGCGGCGCGAAATGCTCAGTCCCACTCCCATTCCTTCACGCTTGGTGGTGAAGAACGGCACGAAGATGTCCTCCAGCTGTGACTCCTCGATGCCGCCACCGTTATCCGTAACCTGGATGAGGACCCGACCGGCTTCATCGCCCGCCGCCCGCAGTTCGATCCGCGCCGTGTCGCGTCCGGAAAGCGCGTCGAATGCGTTGCGCAACAGATTGATCAGGACCTGCTCGACTTGATGCGGATCGACATGGATCCGCAGGCCAGCGTCGCTGCAGCGGATGGCAAACCGGATGCGCCGTGCGCTCAACTCCTCCGACATCAGTGCGGCGATGCGTTCCAGCAGCGCGGGAACCGCCACGTCCGCAAAGGTCGGGAACGGCAGATTGGCAAAGCTGCGATAGGCCTGTACGAACTCCAGCAGTCCGCTGCTGCGCGCATGGATGGCGGTAACACTGCGCAGCAGGTCATCGTGTTCACGCGCCGTGAAGGTCCGCATCGTTGTCGGCGGATCCGCCGCCTCCGTCAGGTTCTCGCGGATCAATCCGCTGAGCGAGATGATGGGCGTCACCGAATTCATGATCTCATGCGTCAACACGCGGATCAGCTTCTGCCATGACTCCACTTCCTGCTGGTCGAGCTCGTCACGGATGTTGTGAATCGAAACGATCCGATGGCGCCGCTGCTGCAGCTCGAAGGTCGTGGCGTAGAGCACCAGCCGCAGACTCTCGTCCCCATGCTGGACGTTGACGAGGGCCCGCTCCCCGTCGCTCAGGTCCTGCAGGATTTGCGGCAGTCTGGGATCGATGCGGCCAAAGGAACGGCGGCTCACGAGGTACGGCGCTCCGAACAGGCGTCGCGCCGGTGCATTGATCAGGGTGACGGCACCTTCCTCATCGAAGCAGAATAGCGCCACCCCGACGTGTTCGATGATGGCCTCGATGTAGCGATGATTTGCGGCCTTTTGCTGATTGAGCCGGCGGAATTCCCCCGTGAGCAGGTGATAGGCCTGATGCAGCTCGCCGAAGACACCGCCCTTGGCGGCCGCCGACACCGGCGTCGACCAGTCGTGGTTGGCGACGATGGTCAGGAAGCTGCTGAGATCACGGCTGGTGCGCTCGACGTAGCGAATCAGATCCACCACGCTCGCGATGATGAGCATCGCGGTGACCAGCAATGTCACCTGCCATTGCGTTTCCAGCCAGCCCCAAATGAGCACGAAGCACAGCGCCGCCAGGACCAGGACCCGCAGTACCACGTTGACGCGGAAATTACTCAATCCCATAGCGCGCCATCTTGCGGTACAGCGTCGTGCGCCCTAGCCCGAGGGATTGGGCCGCTTTGCTGAGATTGCCCTCGTGCTTGGCGATCGCCTTCTGGATGGCCTGCTTCTCCAGCTGTTCCAGATTCAGCGTCGCGGAATCCGTTGCGGGCGGCGGCAGGATTCCCTCCAGGTGCGCCATGCGGTTATCACTCATGATGATGGCGCGCTCAATCACATGGCGCAGTTCGCGCACGTTGCCGGGCCAGGGATAGTGCTGCAGTCGCTCGAGAGCCGGCGGATCGAAGTGCGGTTCGGGCTTGCCGTAGCGCTTGGCATAGAGCGCGGCATAGTGCGCGACCAGCAGCGGCACGTCCTCGATGCGCTCGCGCAGTGGCGGCACGGGGATTTCGATGGTGTTGATGCGGTAGAGCAGATCCTGGCGGAAACGGGCCGGATCGCGCAGCTGCTCGGCAGGCAGGTTGGTCGCGCAGATCACGCGGGAATCGATTTTGATCGGCCGGTCCGACCCCAGGCGGGTGATCATCTTGGTCTCGAGCGCACCGAGCAGCTTGGCCTGCATCTTCAGGCTCAGGTTGCCGATCTCATCCAGAAACAAAGTACCGCCATTGGCGATTTCGAAGCGGCCGGCCCGATCCTCGCGGGCATCGGTAAAGGCGCCCTTGCGGTGCCCGAACAGTTCCGACTCGAAGAGTGTTTCCGAGATGGCCCCGAGATCGACACTGACGAACACCCGGTCACTGCGCAGCGACTGGCTGTGGATGGCTCGGGCGGCGAGTTCCTTGCCGGTGCCGTTTTCACCAAGAATGAGCACGCTGGCGTCGGTCCTGGCCACCTTATTGATGCTGAGTAGCATCTGCCGTAGCCCCGGCGCCGCCCCGACGATCCGGTCCAGCTCCTGCCCGATGTATTCGTTCACGCTGCGCTGCTGGCGGCGCAGGCTCGCAACCTCCCGATCGGCCTGAGCGAGTCGGGCGACCGAGGTGACGGTGGCAATCAGCTTGGCGTTGTCCCAGGGTTTGACGACAAAGTCAGCCGCGCCCTTGCGGATGGCATTGACCGCAGCCTCCACGCCGCCATAGGCCGTCATCAGAATCACTTTGGTGTCGGGTGCGAGTTCCTGGACCCTCTGCAACCAGTCCAGACCCTCCTGGCCGGAGGTCGCACCCACAGAAAAATTCATGTCGAGCAGCAGAACTTCGAAACTTTGTCGCCCCAGCAGCTGCCTGATGTCGCGGGGTTCGGAGGTTGCGACGACGTTGCGGAAGTGCTTCTGCAGCACCAGTTCCGCGGCCAGCAGCACCCCGGAATCGTCGTCGACGATGAGGATGTCGGCGGGCTCGGGCTTCATTTCTATATGGCTCCCCTCGGCCAAGGCTGTTTCATAGTGGAACACAAGCTGTTTCCAATCGGAACAGTAGCCTGGGCGCCCGGGATGTGGGACGAGTTAATACGTTGATTTACAACGAGTAAATTGCCGGTGGCCGTGGCACGGATTTTGATTGCGAGCCAGCGATGACAGATACTGAAGTACAAGCCCGACGCCCGCGATCCACCCAGGATCGGGCGATCGAGAAGAAAGGCTGGTCGCCGAATCGATGGCTGCTGATCGGCGCCGCCGGGCTCCTGGTGGCATTCCTCGCCTGGCAGATTCTGAGTCGGTCCGGACATACGCGGCTGGACGTGGATGCCGAGCGGATTACCACCGGCGTGGTGCAGCAGGGGGAATTCCTCGACTACTACCCCTTCGACGGCACGGTGCAGCCTGCCACCTCGGTGTACCTGGACATCGAAGGTGGCGGCCGCGTGGACAAGATCCTGGTTGAAGGGGGCCAGCACGTCGACAAGGGCGACCTCATCCTGCAGTTTTCGAACACGACCCTGCGCAAGAACGCGATCGACACGGAGATTCAGGCGCTCATCAGCCTCAACAATCAACGCTCGACAGTCTTCAGCCGCAACGAGACCACGCTCGAACTCAAGGACGCACTGCTCGATCTCGACTATCAGATCCTTGATCTGCAGAAGACGTTCAAACGCCAGGACGCGGTGATGAAAGGCTCCTATCCTGCGTATTCCGAGGATGCCTATGAGGCCACGCGCGACAAGCTCAAATACCTCAAGGACAAGCGGGCGCTGCTCGCGGAGCGCATCCGGCAGGAAGACGACCTGAGTTCGCAGGAACTTTCCCAGGCGAAGCATTCGATCGACGAGCTCAATACCAGCCTGGGCCTCGTCAAAGAGATAGTCGGCAGTCTGGAGGTCCGGGCCCCCATATCCGGCTGGCTCTCGACCATCGATGCCCAGGTCGGGCAGAACATTCCGGCCGGGCAGCGCATCGGTCAGATCGACCTGCTGGACAAGTTCAAAGTGAGGGTGAAGATCGATCAGTTCTATATCAGCAAGGTCGAGATCGGCACCAAGGGCCACATCGACCTGGATGGGAAGAACTGGCCGGTGACGGTCCAGAAGATCTACCCGGAAGTGAAGGACAATGCCTTCGAGGCGGATGTCCTGTTCGAGGGCAGCAGTCCCGAAGACCTCAAGCGCGGACAGACCCTGACCGTCGAGCTGACCTTCGGCGCGCCCTCGCATGGACTGGTAGTACCCAAGGGGGGCTTCTACCAGCAGACCTCGGGTCGCTGGGTCTATCTGGTCTCCAAGGACGGGCGCACCGCACAACGCACCAGCGTGCATCTGGGACGCCAGAATCCGCGGCAGGTCGAAGTACTCGATGGCCTGCGCGCCGGCGACCGTATCATCACCTCCGGCTATGACGCGTACAACGAAGCCGAAGTGCTGCAGTTCGACCAACCGATCAGAACCAACCAGGGTCCAACATGATCATAGAAACCCGCGATCTGAAGAAAATCTACCGCACCGATGCGGTTGAGACCACGGCCGTGGATGGCCTGGATTTCTCGCTGGCGGAAGGACAGTTCGTGTCCATCATGGGCCCCTCCGGCTGCGGCAAGTCAACGTTGCTGCACATCCTGGGAATGATCGACAGCCCCACCGAAGGCAGCTATCGGTTCCTGGGCGAGGATGTTTCGGGCTACCCGGAACGGCGCCGTGCCGGCATCCGCAAGGCCCACATTGGCTTCGTGTTCCAAAGCTTCAATCTCATCGAAGAACTCACGGTCTATGAAAACGTCGAGCTGCCGCTGGTCTATGGTGGCGTCGCGGCCCATGACCGTCGCAGTCGCGTCGAAGCGGTGCTCGAGAAAATGGACATCGGGCATCGCAGCGGTCATTTTCCGGCGCAGCTTTCCGGCGGCCAGCAGCAGCGCGTTGCCGTCGCGCGCGCCATCGTCAACAACCCCAATCTGATCCTGGCCGATGAGCCCACGGGAAACCTCGATTCCGAGCATGGTGAGGAGGTCATGAAAATCCTCACCAAGCTCAACGACGAGGGCACGACCATCCTCATGGTGACCCACTCCGCGGACAATGCCGCCTACAGCCGGCGCATCGTCAATCTCATCGACGGGAAAGTCGTTTCGGACAAGAGCTCGGAGCGCTAGGCCGTGCGCAATTACTTCGTCGTCGCGCTGCGCAATCTGAGGCGCGAGCGTCTGTACGCGGCGATCAACATCGCCGGGCTCTCGTTAGGCATCGCCTGCTGTCTGATTCTGGGCCTGTTCCTGCGCAGCCAGCTGACCTACGACCGCTACAACGTTCAGCACGAACACATCTTCAGGGTCGTCAACGAGTTCACGACCAACGGCACCACCGACACCTTCGCCATCACCTCGCGGTCCCTCGCGCCGATGATGGCCGAGGTCTATCCGCAGATCAAAGCTTACGTGCGGTTCGAGGGCAGCTTCAGTGCCGGCGGCATGGCCATCCATCATGGCAATGAGGCCTACTTCTGGAAGACCGCCTACTACACCGATGCTTCGGTCTTCAAGGTCTTCACCTTCGATGTCATTTACGGTGATACCAAGGGCGCACTCAAGGACGGCTCCTCGGTCGCCGTCAGCCAGACCTTCGCCCGCCGCTATTTCGGCAATACCAATCCCATCGGCGAAACCATCAGCACCGACGATGGAATCCCGCTGAAGATCACCCTGGTGTATGCCGATCAACCCGCGAATACCCATCTCAGATATGACGTCCTGTTTTCACGCAACAACGCGCAGTTGCGCGACCCCGACAGCCAAACCCAACGCCGCCGCATGCTCACCGGCGTCGGCGACTACACCTATGTGCTGATGGCACCGGACTTCAAGCCGGCCGACTGGACGCGCATGAGCAATGACTTCTACCTGAAGAACATGGCGGACCTGACCAAGCCGTTCAACGGCACCTGGCGCAGCTGGCTGCAGCCGCTGACGCAGACGCACCTGCAGTCCGAAGTAGGGTACGACCTGCCGAACGGCAATCGCATGTACCTCTATGCCTGCGCTGCCGTTGCACTCTTCATCCTTGTTGTGGCCTGCATCAACTACATGAACCTCGCCACCGCGCGAGCCGCGAAGCGCGCCAAAGAGGTCGGCATGCGCAAGATCATGGGGTCCACGCGCAGGGCGCTGGTCGCGCAATTCCTGGCTGAATCGGTGC
>DASZCK010000103.1:0-5084 GCA_035943195.1 Steroidobacteraceae bacterium | reverse complement strand
ACCCTACTCACCCCGGCACAGCGCGGGGATCCGGAGGTCTTTCCGCCCGGCGTGCTATTCGCGTTTCAGCATCGGCAGCCGCCCAAACCCGTCTCTGAGCCGCCACCGAAGGGCGTTGAGCCGCTCAAAATCGACATGTTCACGAGCAAGAACTTCTACCAGGACAAGGCGTCGTGGGGGGATCCGCGCTATTACCGCTGCAATACGCCTCGCGCGATGATCGAGGCGATGTGGGAACGGGGGCGGATGGGCGCCAATCCACCGACCTCGGCGTCGTGGGGCGATTGCAGGATCGACTATCCGCGCGAACGGATCGTGAGTCCCTATCCGTACAAGACCGCCAAGGAACACTACGAGGCGCTGCTGGCCAAGGCCAAGGCGCACGGCGGCCCCACTGTCTACACCAAGGCCACGACCCCGGACTGGGACGGGTTCTACATTCGTGATCCGAGTGCCACCGACTCACCCGGTTTCACCGGTCCCGATCGCACGGTTGCCGGACCCGGCAGGGGCGAGCGCTGGCAATGGGGCGGCATCGAGCAGGCTTCGACGGTGGTGTCGCTGCTCACCCCGGAATATCAGAAGCGCTATGTCCAGATGCTCTACCACGAGACGGTGGACAATTCGAAACAATGGAATGCCTCCATGTGCCTGCCGGAGGGCTTCATCCGCTGGTGGGCGGCGTCATCGCGCGGCGGCAACTTCGAGCTGAGCATCACGCCGACGCGGGTGGAGTTTCTCTCCGGCATCGCCGATAACTTCCTGCGCGAGGTGCTGATCGGCCGTCAGCACGTCCAGAAGGTGCCGCAGTGGTACGGGGAGACGGTGGGCTTCTGGGATGGCGATACCCTGGTCAGCTGGACCGCCAATGTCCAGGGCTGGGATCAGCACACCATGTTCGAGTTCTCCAACAAGATGGAGACCGTCGAGACTTTCAAGCCGATCTACGGTCCCGGGCACAAGTTTATCGGGCTGGATCACGAGGCGGTGTGGTACGACCCAGATGCCTATGTTCAGCCGCTGCGGCTCAAGGATCGCTTCGTGCAGCGCGCAGCCGCCGGGGATCCGAAGGCCCGCTACACCTTCATCGAATGCCTCTCGAACATCAAGAACGTCAAGGGCCGGCCGCAGCAGCTCAGCAAGGGCGACCCGAACTTCATCGACTACTACGGTCGTCCCTGGGCCCAGAACTGGGAGACCTGGTTCGAACAGGGTTGGGAGAAGCCCGCCGATGAGGGTCCCCCCAAGGACGTCCTGGATCTTTTGAAGTAGCCGACTGATCGAGCATGTCCATGCAGCCTCGGTGCCCGATCGTGCTGGCGGTGCTTCTCGCCAGCCTCGGGCTCGTGAGCGCTGCGGCGCCCGATGCACAGTGGGCTGACTGGCCCGCCTACAATCGGACGCTCGCTGGGGATCGGTACTCGGGCCTGGCGCAGATCACCACCGCGAACGTCGCGCGGCTGACCTTGCGCTGCGCCTTTACCTTGCCGGAGGTGGTGTCGTTCCAGACCGGACCGCTGGTCGTGGACGGCACGATGTACTTCACGACCTTCGAGGGCTCCTACGCCATTGATGCAGCCAACTGCAAGGAGAAGTGGAGCCGCCACATGAAGAGCGCCGGCCCGCCTGGCCTTGCTGTCAATCGCGGCTTTGCCTACCTGGATGGCAGGCTTTACCGGGGTACTGCCGATGCGCACGTCATCGCCCTGGACGCCGCAACCGGTCGGACGCTGTGGGACCATGCGCTGCAGGTCGCAGGTCCCGGCATCTCGGTTCCCATGGCACCGATCGCCGCCAACGGCCGGGTGTTCGTGGGTAATGCCGGCGGTGATACCGTCGGCGTCACCGGGCATGTCTATGCGCTCGATGCCCGTGACGGACATGTGATCTGGCGCTTCGACGTGGTGCCGGAGCGGGGACCCGCTCGCACGTCGTGGACCAACTCACGCCTGCCAGTCTCCGGCGGTGCCTTCTGGACCTCCTTCACGCTCGATGAGGCCCAGGGCGTGCTCTATGTTCCGGCCGGCAATCCGGCTCCCGACTTCGACAGCCTCGATCGCACCGGAGAGGATCTCTACGCCGACTCGGTGATTGCACTGGATGCCAACAGCGGGCGGATCCTCGCTTACAACCAACTCGTCAAGCGCGACAGTCATGACTGGGATGTGGACAGTCCACCGACGCTGGCGACCACGCGCGCGGGACGCAGGATCATTGCCTCGGCGAATAAGGATGGCCTGCTTTCGATCCTCGATCGTTCGCGGATCGAGCGCTCAGCGGACGGTTCAGCCACCCGCGCACCCATCATTCCATTGCTCTCACAAACCCCAACGACGACGCGCGAGAACGTGGACGTGCCGCTGACGCGCGACCACCCGGTACATTTCTGCCCCGGAATGGGCGGTGGATCCGAATGGAACGGCGCCGCGTACAGCCCGCGCAGCGACGCGCTGTTCGTGGGCGCCGTCGACCTGTGCGCGCATGTGCAGCTGGTGCGCGAGCTCACGGTGCCGGCTCCCGGGGACGTCTGGTTCGGAAGCGCAGGTTCCATGGCGGAGATGACTGACGCAGCGGACACGGCGCGGGGCTGGATCAGCGCATTCGATGCCGAGAACGGGCGGATACGCTGGAAGTTCAAAGCGCCCCATCCGGTAGTCGCCGGCGTCACACCGACCGGCGGGGACCTCGTGTTCGCCGCCGACCTGGGTGGCGATATCCTGGCGCTCGATCAGAGCAATGGCCGCTTGCTCTGGCAGGTCAGTACCGGTCAGTCCATTGGGGGCGGCCTGGTGGTATACCGCGCGGCGGGGCGCGAACTGCTCGGCGTCGCCTCGGGCATGAAGTCCTTCGCCTGGCCAGGATCGGCCGATAAGAGCCGCATTCTGATTTACGGGCTGCCCTAAGGGCGGCCCCGAGCCGGTGTAAGTGGTGATTATGTCCGCTGTCGGCATCAGTAACCGAATCTGAGAGGCTCGTCGTTTGCGGCACTTCCGGCCGCCCTGTAAGCTTGCGGCAAGTGAGCCAGGGCCATCCATGCGCCTGGAAAAATCAAAAACTCGGAGTTCCAACGACAGACCGATGACGAACGAAGTAGGGGTTTCGGTCATCATTCCCACTTTCCATCGCGAGGCACAATTGCTCGAGGCGATCGGTAGCGTGCTGCGCCAGGCGGGTGTCACGTTACAGTTGATTGTGGTGGACGACAGCGGTACGGCTAGCGCCCGCGAGGTGGTGGCATCGGTGAAGGATGCGCGTCTGCAGTACATTGCCCGGCCGGAGAACTCGGGCGGCAGGCCCGCCTTGGTACGCAATCAGGGCGCGGGACTCGCGGCGGGGCGTTACATCTATTTCCTGGACGACGATGACCTGCTGGAGGCGGACACCCTGCGTACGCTCGTCGCTGCGCTCGATGCAACTCCGATGGCAGGCATGGCGTTCGGTGTGGTGGAACCCTTCGGCAATGACCCGGCCGTGGTGCGCTCTGAACAACGGCACTTCAGTAAGACCCGGCGCATCGCGCAACGCTTGGGCAGTCGTCGCGAATTGAGCGCCAGGCTGGTGTTTCTGTCTTCAATGATCATCAACTCCGCCTGCATGGTGCGTCGTACGGCCTTCGAGGCGAGTGGGGGTTATGATGCCGAGATTCCAATCTGCGAAGACGCGGAGTTCTGGGCGCGTATCGCGCACGACACTGGGTACGTCTTCGTGGACCGCACGGTCGTTCGTTATCGCACCGGCGCACCATCCCTCATGCACAATCTCGCCCCGAATGATGAAAAGATGAATATTTCATATCGCCGTATTCACGACAAATACCGCCGGGCGCACGGCGTGGTGAACTTTATTGCCATGAAAATTTGGGCGCGACTGATACTGCAGCCGCTGGACCCGGCGGGTCTGGCTCCGTTGGCAGCTGACGGCTGATGTGCTCCCGTGGGCTTGCCACTCGCTGACATGGCGGCAGACGCGAATTTCAGGCGCATCGGAGCCGGGCTGTCGAAGACGTCCGCCACCCTGACATTCCAGGCGCATCAGGGGCTTCCGGGTCTGCGGCACCTCAATGAGGATTGGCTGCGGCTGTTGGAATCGATGCCCGGCGCCAGCTTCAATCATTTTCCGGGGTGGTATCGGGCGTACCTGTCGTGCGGGGACGTCGATGCTGCCAAGGTCTGGTTCATCGCAATCCATCGGAACGCACAACTGGTTGCCATTTGCCCGCTGCAGTTCCAGAGCCATCGCGTCCCGTTTCTTCATCCGCGTTACCTGGGAACGCTCAAGGGCAATGAGCTGCAGCTTTCGGATTTCATTTTTGCGCCGGATGCAGACAACGGCTCGCTGCTTTGTGAACTAACGCACTGGCTGCGTTCCCAACGCGCGCTGCGCTGGGATGTGTTGCGTCTGCTCAACGTGTCTGAAAACTCCTCGCTTGGCTATGCGGCAAAGCTGCGCCGCCCCAGCCTCACTTTGGCGGCGGATTACGATGCCAGCGCATTCTTCGATACCAGCGGAAGCTATGATCACGCCACGCGGGCCATACACAGCAAGATGCGCAGTAATCTGCGCCGCCGAGCCAAGCTCGCGCAGAGTGAGGCGGCACTGCGCTTTGAATCCTGTCGTACGCCGGAACAAGTATGGCGAGCGTTCGAGACCTTTCTTGATATTGAGTCTTCAGGATGGAAGGGTCCGACCGGAAACAGGTCATCGATTCGCTGCCGGCCTACCGTCCTTAACTTCTACACTGAGATGGTGCGCGAATTCATCGCTCGGAACGAGTGTGTGATCAATCTGCTCTGGCACGGCGACCAGGCAATCGCGGCCCAGCTAGGTCTGCAATTGGGCAGAACGCTCTACATCTTGAAGGTCGGGTACCGCGATACGAATCCAACCATCGCCCCGGGGATTTTGCTGCAGGATCGGACCATCCGCCATGCCTGCGAGCACCCTGTAATCGACGTGTTGAGCATGGTCAACAACCCGCATTGGCTTCACGGTTTTAAGCCGGATACCGTAAAAATCCGGTTGCTCTGCGTTCCCAACTGGACCGTGCAGGGGCTGCTGGCGCAGCTGGGAATGTGGCTGAAACG
>DASZCK010000102.1:0-7078 GCA_035943195.1 Steroidobacteraceae bacterium | reverse complement strand
GCTCTTCGGTGATGTCGACGGGACGCAGTGAGCCGGCGGCACATTTTGCAGCCAGCTGCCGCACCGCTCCGGTGATGTCCCAGCGGCCGCCATAGCTCATGGCGATGGTCAGCACCAGCTTCTCATTGGCCGCGGTCCGGGCTTCGGCGGAGGCGAGGTAGGCTTGCAGGCGCACGCTCAGACGCTGGCGATCGCCGATGAAGCGCAGTCGCACACCATTGCTGTGAAGTTCGTCCACTTCCTGGTCGAGCGCATCGACGAACAGGCCCATCAATAGCGACACCTCTTCCGCCGGCCGGGACCAGTTTTCACTGGAAAATGCGAAAACCGTGAGCGCCCCGATACCGCGGGCCGTGCACGTTTGCACGCAAGCACGCAGGGCGCTGATGCCGGCCTTGTGACCTGCATGCCGCGGCAGTTTCCGCGCAGCAGCCCAGCGGCCGTTGCCGTCCATGATGATCGCCACATGACGGGGCAGGCTCATCGACTCGTGGAATGACAGAGCATGGAGCATTCACACAGGTCTAGACCTGCATGATCTCCTTCTCTTTCGCCGCCAGCATCTGGTCGATGTCGGCGACGTGCTTGTCGGTGAGCTTCTGGACATCGCCTTCCGCGCGCTTCTCCTCGTCCTGCGAGATCAGTTTTTCCTTCAGCGCATCCTTGATATCCGTCATCACGTCGCGGCGCACATTGCGCACCGCCACGCGCGCGCCTTCCGCGTCCTGCTTGATCACCTTGGTGAACTCGCGGCGCCGCTCCTCGGTGAGGGGCGGCATCGGGATGCGGATGATGGTGCCGGCGGTCATCGGATTTAAGCCCAGGTCTGACTTGTGGATGGCCTTCTCGATGGGTTGCACCATGCTCTTCTCCCACGGCGAGACCACCAGCGTGCGCCCGTCCTCGACCGCGATGCTCGCCACCTGCTGCAGGGGCACATCCGAACCGTAGTAGTCGACCTTCAGGTGTTCGATCAGGCTCGGATGCGCACGCCCGGTGCGCATCTTCTTCAGATCCGCCTGGAACTGAGTCACGCACTTGCCCATGCGGGTCACTGCGTCCTTTTTGATGTCATCGAGCATGGTTGCCCCTATTCGAACGTGACGGACGTGCCAATTTCCTCACCGCGCGCGATCCGGGTGAGGTCACCCGCATTGTTCAGGTTGAAGACACGCAGCGGCAGGCGGTTGTCACGGCACATGACGATGGCCGTGGCATCCATGACGTTGAGGCGGTCCTGCAGGACCTTCTCGAAGGTCAGGTGCGTGTAGCGCTGGGCGGCCGGATTGCGCAGCGGGTCATCCGAGTACACGCCGTTGACCTTGGTGGCCTTCAGCAGCACGTCGGCGTTGATCTCGATCGCGCGCAGCGAGGCCGCCGTATCGGTGGTGAAAAAGGGATTGCCGGTGCCGGCGGCAAAAATCACCACCCGCCCCTTCTCAAGATGACGGATGGCGCGGCGCCGGATGTAGTCCTCGCACACCTGATTGATGCGGATGGCCGACATCACGCGCGACTGCATGCCGGAACTTTCCAGGGCATCCTGCATCGCCACGGCGTTCATGACCGTGGCGAGCATCCCCATGTGGTCGGCGGTGACGCGGTCCATGCCGGCGCGGGCCAGCCCCGCGCCGCGGAAGATGTTGCCGCCGCCGATCACGACCGCGACCTGGGTGCCCATCTGGATGATGTCCTGGATCTCCCCGGCGATGCGTTTGAGCATGGCCGGATCGATACCGTAGTCACTCGCGCCCAGCAGCGCCTCGCCGGACAGTTTCACCAGTATCCGGGAGAATCGGGACCGCGCGCTGTCACTCATGTGGTCTTCACCCTCGTACATGAAGAAAACCCCGCCGGAGCGGGGTCTTCATTCCGGCCTTATTTCTCGGAGTCGTCAGACGGATCGAAACTCTTGACCTGTGCCATCACTTCGGCGACGAAGTCATCCTGCTTCTTTTCGATGCCGGCTCCCACCTCGAAGCGCTCGAAGGCCCGGACCGTGGCCTTGGCCCCCTTCAGCAGCTTCTCGATGGTCTGATCGGGATCCTTCACGAAGGCCTGTCCGGACAGCGTGATCTCACCCAGCGACTTGCGCAGACGGCCTTCGACCATCTTGGCGACGATCTCCGGCGGCTTGCCCTCGCTTTGGGCCTGGTCGGTCAGAAACGCACGCTCCTTGGCCACGACATCCGCCGGGATGTCGGCCATGGTCACGTACTTCGGATTGCTCGCGGCCACATGCATCGCGACATCATGAGCCAATACCGGGTCACCGCCTTCGACGGCCACCAGCGAGCCGATACGGGTGCCGTGCACATAAGCACTGACGTGACCGGCGCAAGTGAGGACGGCGAAGCGGCGCACGCTGATCTTCTCCCCGATCTTGGCGACCAGTGCCCGGCAACGCTCGTCGATGGTTTCACCGCTGTCCAGGCGCTGCTGCAACAGGACCTCCAGTGAGCTCGGCCGCAGCTGCAGAGCCAGGGCGGCCACGGCCTGGGCGAACGCGCCGAAGTCCCCGCCACGAGCCACGAAATCGGTCTCACAGTTCACTTCGACCATGGCGGCCGCATGGCCGTCGGCGGAACGCTCGATCACGATCACGCCTTCGGCGGCAACCCGGGCGGCCTTCTTGTCGGCCTTGGCCAGACCCTGCTTGCGCATGAGTTCGGCGGCGGCATCCATGTCGCCCTGGGTTTCGATCAGCGCCTTCTTGCACTCCATCATCCCGGCGCCGGTGCGCTCACGGAGCCGCTTCACTGCATCTGCTGTGATATTCATAAGGATTCCACGCAAGGGCCCCGGACCGGTTGGCGCCGGGGCAACTTCATTCGAGCTTTCAGGTGGCGGGCTCTGCATCAGCCGCGCCGGGAGCCTCAGCCGGCGCCTCCGCGACCTGCGGGCGGCGTCGCACCACGCCGCCGCGTCCCGCAGGCGCAGCCGCTTCGGTGGGGGCCGCCGCCACCGGCACCTCGGCGCCCTCCTCCAGGTCGTCCAGATCAGTGGCTGCATCATCGGCGCCGACGGGCGCCTTGACCGGCAGACGGCGCCGCGCGGGCGCCTTCTTGTTGCGCACCGGAGCCTGCGGCTTCGCGCGTTGCTTGCCGGTCTTGCGACGCGGCTGGCCGGCCTCGTCCAGTTCCACGAATTCATCTTCGCCCACCGCGACCTGGGGCACCGAGGCCTTGCCCTCGATCACCGAGTCGGCAATACCCGAGGCGTACAGCATGATGGCGCGCATGGCGTCATCGTTGCCCGGGATCACATAGTCAATGCCATCGGGGCTGCAGTTGGTGTCCACCACCGCCACCACCGGAATGCCCAGCTTCTTGGCTTCGTGGATCGCGATTTTCTCGTGTCCCACATCGATCACGAACATGACGTCCGGCAGCGACTCCATGTTCTTGATGCCACCCAAGCTGCGCTCGAGCTTCTCCATCTCGCGGCGCAGCTGCGTGGCTTCTTTCTTGCCACGCTTGTCCAGCGCACCGCTGCTTTGCAGTTCGGTAATCTCCGCCAGGCGCTTGATCGATTGCCTGATGGTCTTGAAATTGGTCAGCATGCCACCCAACCAACGCTGGTTGACATAGGGCATGCCACTGCGTGTCGCCTCTTTTTGGACGGCATCACGCGCGGAACGCTTGGTACCCACGAACAGCACCTTGCCGCCATCGGCGATAGTGTGCTTGATGAAGGCCGACGCCTGCAGATACAGGGGCTGGGTCTTCTCGAGGTTGATAATGTGGATCTTGTTACGCTCACCGAAGATGAAGGGGGCCATCTTCGGGTTCCAGAAGCGGGTCTGGTGTCCGAAATGGACACCCGCTTCCAGCATCTGTCTCATGGACACGCCGGTCATACGAACTCCTGACTGTAGGGTTGATCCTTGCGCGTATCCCTGGTGACCACCCGAACTCAAAGGTTCAGGCACCCAGCCACCGGGTTAGCGATACGCGTATGGAATTTCTCGTCGTTGCCAACGAGGGCCGCGCTTTATACCATGAACGTCCCGTAGGAACAATGTCTTACGGGCCACCTAGTTACACAGATAATGCACATCACCATCAAGTCCCCTGAAGAACAGCTGAAGATGCGCGAGGCCGGCCGGCTGGCCGCCGAAGTGCTCGACATGATCGGCCCCCACGTGGTGCCGGGCGTCACCACCGAGGAGCTGGACCGGCTGTGCTACGAGCACATCGTCAACGTCCAGGGCACCATCCCGGCGAACCTCAATTACCGGGGCTTTCCCAAGACCATCTGCTCCTCGGTCAATCACGTGGTCTGCCATGGCATTCCCAATGACCGCAAGCTCAAGGCCGGGGACATCATCAACATCGACGTCACCGTCATCAAGGACGGCTTCCACGGCGATACCAGCCGCATGTACTACGTCGGCAAGCCCCCGGTGGCGGCCCAGCGCCTGACCGAGGTGTGCTTCGAGGCCATGTGGCGGGGCATCCGCACCGTCAAGCCCGGGACGCGCCTCGGTGACATCGGCCATGCCATCCAGGACTACGTGGAATCCTTGAATTATTCGGTGGTCCGCGAGTACTGCGGGCATGGCATCGGACGCATCTACCATGAGGATCCACAGATCCTTCACTATGGGGAATCCGGGACCGGCCTGGAGTTACAGCAAGGGATGACATTTACGGTGGAACCCATGGTAAATGCCGGTAAAAGGCATGTAAGGCTGCTGCCAGACGGCTGGACCGTCGTCACCAAGGACCACTCCCTGTCGGCCCAATGGGAGCACACCTGCCTGGTGACCGAGACGGGTGTGGACGTCTTGACCCTGGGCGCGGCGGACCGACATTGAATGAGTCCCTGGAGGAACTGCTGCCGGAAACGGTGACGGCACCGCCCTGGCCACTGCTGCAGCTCCTGCCTGCGCTGCTGGCCGCCCACCCCGGATCACGCGAGGAATACCGCCGTCAGCTGGGCCAGGCGCACGAGGAGCTTAAGGCCCGCTTCGTGGCCGAGGAGCCGGTGGAGATCCTGGTTCACGCCCGGGCGGAGCTCATCGACACGGTGCTGCGCCAAGCCTGGTTCGAGCACTTGGGAAGCGGGGGCCGCCACTGGGCACTGGTTGCCGTGGGTGGCTACGGACGCGGCGAGCTGCACCCCTGCTCGGACATCGACATCCTGCTGCTCGTGGCCCAACCGCCCGACGCCGCCGAGCGCTCCCAGGTCGAACGCCTCATCGCCTTTCTCTGGGACATTGGCCTGGAGGTCGGTCATAGCCTGCGCACGGTCACCGAATGCGTACAGGAGAGCGCCGCCGACGTAAGCGTCATGACCACGCTGCTGGAAGCACGATTGCTGCATGGCGATGCGGCGTTGCTGGACAGCATGAATGCCGCCCTGAGCCCCCCGGGGATCTGGCCGGAGAAGGAGTTTTTTGAGGCCAAGCTCAAGGAACAGGTCATCCGGCATCTCAAGGCCAATGACACGGCCTACAACCTCGAACCCAACGTCAAGACCGGTCCCGGGGGCTTGCGCGATATCCAGACCATCGGCTGGGTGGCCAAACGCCACTTCGGCGCCGAGTCCCTCGATGGCCTCGCCCGGCGCGGCTTCATCACCGCGAGCGAACTGCGCCGCCTGAAACAGGCACAGTCCTTTTTGTGGAAGGTGCGCTTCGGGCTGCACATCGTGACCGGCCGGCGCGAGGATCGGCTGCTGTTCGATCACCAGCTGAAGCTGTCGCAAACCTTCGGTTACGAGGATTCCACCTACACGCTGGCGGTCGAGCAGTTCATGCAGCGCTACTACCGCACCGTCATGGACGTGAGCCTGCTCAATGAGCTTTTGCTGCAGCTGTTCAGCGAGGCCATCCTCAGCAATGAGGAAGACATCCGCCCGCTCAATGCCCGTTTCCAGGTGCACAACGGCTCCCTGGAGGCGCGCCGTGATGATGTCTTCGCCCGCACCCCCTCGGCGCTGCTCGAACTGTTCGTACTGCTGCAGCAGAACGCCGACATCAAGGGCGTGCGCGCCTCGACCATGCGCGCCGTGACCCGCAGCCTGTGGTTGATCGACGAGGAGTTCCGCCAGAATCCCCGCCACCATCGGCTCTTCATGGACATCCTGCGCGCACCCGTCGGGGTCACCCACGAGCTGCGTCGCATGAACACCTACGAGGTCCTCGGTCGCTATATACCGGCCTTCGGTCGCATCGTCGGTCGCATGCAGTACGACCTGTTCCATGCTTACACCGTGGACGCACACACGTTGTTCGTGCTGAGCAACCTCAGGCGCTGGGCGATTCCGCGCTACGACCACGAGTTACCGGGGCTGTCGCGGCTGATGCAGCAGCTGCCCAAGCCCGAGATCGCCTACCTCGCGGCGCTGTTCCACGACATCGCCAAGGGCCGCGGCGGGGATCACTCCGAACTCGGCTCGGTGGACGCCGAGGCCTTCTGCCTGGAGCAGGGTCTGTCACGCTACGACGCGCGCCTGGTCGCCTGGTTGGTGCGCAACCACCTGGAACTGTCGGTCACCGCGCAGAAGCAGGACATCACCGACCCCGAGGTGGTCAGCGCCTTCGCGCGCAAGGTGGGCGATGAAACGCACCTGGATCACCTGTATGTGCTGACCTGCGCCGACGTTCGCGGCACCAACCCGAAGCTGTGGAATTCGTGGAAGGCGTCGTTGTTCCACGAGTTCTACGAACGCGTGAAGCGCGCGCTGCGGCGCGGGCTGGAAAGCCCCATCGACCAGGAGGAACTGGTACGCGAGACCCAGGCTGCGGCGCTGCAGGTGCTCGCCGGGCACGGCATCGGCAAGGAGGACATCGAACGGCTGTGGGCGCGCTTCTCGCCCCAGTACTTCCTGCAGTACACGCCCGAGGAGGTGGCCTGGCACAGCCGTCTGCTCATCGAACGCCAGCCCGGGCCCGGCGAGACCCTGGTGGCCATCGAACCCAGCAACCGCGGCACCACCGCCGTGCTCGCCTTTGTTCCCGAAGGCATCCAGGGTTTCGCGCGCACCACCGCGGTGCTGGATCAGCTGGGCCTCAACATCGTCGACGCACGCGTGTCGCCGACCGATGACGGCTTCACGCTCGGCCTGTATC
>DASZCK010000101.1:0-22016 GCA_035943195.1 Steroidobacteraceae bacterium | reverse complement strand
GACTTTCCCACTCGCAGTGGCGTGACCGGCCCTCTGTACCTCGCATCGCTACCGTCAGGGCTTGCCGCCGCCGCCGCTGCGCTAAGGGTCTATCAGCGCTATTATTTGGACGGCTGACAGTTGCGGTCATGACCAATCGCTATCTATTTCACCTGTCCATACCGGTTGCCGAGCTAGGCCCGGCGAAGCGCTTTTACATGGAGGTTCTCGGTGCGAGCGCCGGAAGAGCGAGCGCTGAATGGCTGGACGTCATCATATGGGGACACCAGCTGACGCTTCAGCACCGGCCGGCTGAGACTCGAGCGTTGGAAGAGCAGGGTAAGCGGCATTTCGGTGTGGTTCTACCCTGGAGCGAGTGGGAGCAGGAGGTAAGGCGTTTACGGGAATTGGGCGTGGTGTTCTTGGGAGAGCCGGCGGTCATGCAAGAGGGAACGGAGGAGGAGCAGGCAAAATTCTATCTCAACGATCCGAGCAACAATGTGATTGAGATAAAGACGTATCGTCACCCGGAGCATACCCTGATGCTGGATGCGGTCGGCGCATTCGCTCGCTCCCGCTAATCATCGAGACTCTGGTAGGCCAGAGTCACGAAATCCTCGTGGATTCGAGTCGGCCCCATGTTCATGCGCTGGATCATGAGGATGCTCACCAGATCCTCGACGCTGTCCGATATCCACACCGTACCGAACAGCCCCGACCAGCCGAACTGGCCCGGCGACATGCCCGGGGAGCCGCGACCCGTGATCAGCGCCAGTCCCAGGCCCCAACCCCTATTGTCCCAGAAGCCGGGTGAAAAGGGTGAGACGGACTTCTGCGCCGGCGTTATCTGATCGGTGAGCATGAGCTCGATGGTCGGGCGCGCCAGGATGCGCTCGCCGGCCAACTTGCCCCTGTTGAGCATCATGCGGCCAAAGGCGCAGTAATCATCGATGGTGGAAACCAGTCCCGAGCCCCCGGCCGGAAACGCCGGCGCCTGGCCCCATTTACTATCCTGGCTGTCATCGATCAGCTCCAGAGCGCCGCTTTGCGGATTGACCGCATAGCTGCTGGTGAAGCGCCCAAGCTTGCCGGAGGGCACGCAAAACGCGGTGTCGCGCATGCCCAGCGGATCGAAAACGCGCTCTTTCAGGAAGCTCTCGAAGGACTGTCCGGAAACCCGCGCAATCAGCACACCGAGCACGTCGGATCCGGTGTGATATTGCCAGTGGCTGCCGGGCTGGTACATCAAAGGGAGTGTGCCGAGGCGCCGCAGCCACTCATCAGGAGCATGCGGATGGGTGGGATCAATCCCCTGGGGCAACGCCGCGTTCACGGCCTTCTGGATGGGATACTGCTGCGATTCCGGGGTCATCAGAAACCCCATGCCCATGCGAAAACTGAGCAGATCACGCAGCGTGAGTGCGCGCAGGGCCGGATCGGTTTCCTCGACCGGCCCATCAATGCGCTTCAACACCCGGCGGTTGGCGAGCTCGGGCAGGAACGGGTCAAGGGGCGCATCCAGCGTCAGCCGGCATTCCTCGACCAGGATCATGGCGGCCACGGCAGTAATGGGTTTCGTCATCGATGCAATGCGGAAGATTGAATCGCGACGCAGCGGGTCCTTGCGTACCAGGTCCTGGCAGCCAATGGTGTCGACCACGGTCTCGCCCCGGCGGCTCAATAGCGTGATCAGGCCCGCGACGTGACCCCGCTCCACATAGCCAGCCATCACCTTGTGCATGCGCGCCAGACGCGCCTTTGAAAAGCCGCCCTGTGACATTTCAACACCTCTGGGATTTGTGGGAACATGGTAGCCCATGACCAAGACAGTACGCATTCATAAGACCGGCGGACCCGAGGTGCTGCGCATCGAGGATCTGCCGGTGGCCGATCCCGGCCCGGGCGAGATCCGCATACGGGTGCAGAGCATCGGACTGAACCGTTCGGAGGTGGCCTATCGCGCGGGCCAGTATCTGGTTGCACCAAAGCTGCCTTCACTCATGGGCTACGAGGCCTTCGGCACGGTGGAGGCGCTGGGTCCCGGAGTGCAGGGCCATGCGCCGGGCGATCGCGTGTGTGTGATACCGACGTACCGGCTCGGTGAATACGGTGTGTACGCGGAATCCGCCATCGTGCCGGCCCGCAGTGTATTCGCCGCGCCCGTGGGACTCACGCCGATCCAGTCCAGCGCCATCTGGATGGCCTTTCTGACGGCCTACGCCATCATCGAGGTGGCGAAGATCGGGGTCGGTGACTATGTACTGATCCCCGCGGCGTCAAGCAGCGTGGGCCTGGCCGCCATCCAGCTGGCCAACTGGGCCGGCGCAGTGCCGATCGCTCTCACGCGTCGCGGCAACAAGGCTGCCGCGCTGCGCGAGCAGGGTGCCCAGCACGTGGTGGCGACCGAGGAATCCGATATGGTCGCCGAGGTCATGCGCATCACAGCCGGCAAAGGTGCGCGCACCGCCTTCGACCCCGTGGGCGGCCCGTACGTGGAGAAGCTGTGCAGTGCCCTCGCCGAGGAAGGCATACTCTTCATATACGGGGGCCTGAGCGGACAGGCCACGCCCTATCCGCACTGGACCGTGGCACTGAAGGGCCTGAGCATCCGCGGCTGGGTGTTTTCGTCCATTTCAAACAAGCCGGAGCGCTACCAGCGGGCGCGCGACACCATCCAGGCGGGCCTTGCCACCGGGTACCTGAAGCCCGTCATCGCCAAGACCTTCACGCTGGACCAGATCGCCGACGCACACGCCTACGTCGAATCCAATCAGCAGATCGGCAAGATCGTGGTTACGGTCTAGTGAAAGCGCTTCGGCAGTTCAAACACCCAGATCGATGAAGCGTGTTCCTGCGGATCCTGGATCTCCGGCACGATGGTCGGGAAGGTCTGGCTCTCGATTCCGCCATTGCCGACCACCACCGCGATGTATTGCCGTCCGTTGACGCTGTAGGAGATCGGACAGGAACTGGGCACGTCGTTCATGCGCACCTGCCAAAGCTCCTTGCCGGTGGTGTCATCGTAGGCGCGCAGGTAGCGATCCAGCGACCCTGAAAACACCACGCCGCCCGCCGTGGCCAGCACACAAGTGGTATCCGGCGCGCGATGGCGCTGCAGCCAAACCACCTGCCGAGTCTGAAGATTCAACGCTTCGATGCGGCCATACTTGCCATCGGTGTCAGGGCGCGGACGGATGGTCCAGTTATAGCCTGATGACAGGTTGCCGCGTTCACCGGGGCCGGCCGGAATGAGATCCATGCAGGACTCGACCATGGGTGTGTACAGGACCTTGGTCAGCGGATTGTAGGAGCTCGCATTCCAGTTGCGGCCGCCGCCCGGATGCGGACAGATGGTATGCGGCTTGCCATCCCCGACCACCACGTCCGGGTTGATGGACTTCTCACCGGTCTTCGGATCAATCGCGCTGATCACGTTCTGAATACCCTGGTCCTTGGAGAACACATACTTGCCGGTGGCCGCATCCATCGCCTCGATGATGCCCATCTTGCCGTCAGTCACGATGAGCTTGCGGGGCTGGCCGTTGACCGGCAGATCTATCACTTCCTGCTCGAAGGCCCAGTCGAGATCCCATTGATCGTTGTGCACGTGCTGGAAATGCCAGGCCAGCTTGCCGGTATCCGGGTCCAGCGCCAGCGTCGAATCGGTGTACAGACTGTCCTGTGTGATGCCCGGCTTGTTGATGGAATGCAGCAGCGGACCGGTGTCGTAGGTCTGCCCCACGCCGAAGAAGGCCAGGTTCAACGCCGGGTCATAGCTGCCGGCGGTCCAGACCGAGGCTCCGCTGCGTTTCTCCAGAGGCAGGCCGTTCCAGCTGTCGCCACCCAATTCACCCGGTCGGGCAATGGTATGGAAGCGCCAGGCCTCCTTGCCGGTCTCGACGTCCAGAGCGACCACCGCTCCACCGCCGGGAGCCTGGCCCACGATTCCGATCAGCACCTTGCCTTTTGCGATCAGTGGTCCGCCCGTCGTCTGCCAGCCCTGGTGATAGTCCGCCACCGGCATATCCCAGACCACGATGCCGGTTTTCAGATCCAACGCGACCACATGATCATCCGAGGTCGACTCGAACAGATGCTCGCCATAGATGGCGATGTTTCGCCGCACCTCCAGACGCGCGTCGCTGGGCAGGGCGCGGGAGTACTGCCAGAGCAGGTCGCCCGTGACCGCATTCAATGCCTGGATGTTGTCGCCCCAGCTGGCGACGAACAGCACGCCGTCATGCTCCAGCGGTGTCGTTTCATTGCGTCCTGTCGGCAGGGTCCAGCCCCAGGACACCCGCAGCTCATCCACGTTCTGCTTGGTGATCTGGTGCAGCGGACTGAAGCCCTGATCGCTGTAGGTGCGGCGCCAGAGCAGCCAGTCTGCGTCGGCGGGATTGCGCAGCATGGCCTCCGTCACCGTGGTGATCTGGTCGAGGGGATTGGGCACGAACACCTTCGGCACCGGTGGCGACAGGGGTGACAGCGGCATCATCGGCGATGCCCTGGCGGCCGGATTGCGCGGAATGCGCAGTGCGGCCAGCGTCGTGGCATCGGCTGCGAGCGGCAGCTCGCCGGACTTTGCGCCATTGACCTGCAGCAGGTACGCCACCACACCGGCGGTCGTGTCGGGTGTCAGGGAGCCGATGGCGGTGGGCGGCATTCGGGTCCGCACGAAGGAGAACAGGGCTGCGGCGGACTTCCCACCCCAGTTGAGACTGAAGGCGGTACCGTTCAGGGGCGTCGCGAACTCGCTGCCGCCCAGGTTCCTGCCATGACAGTTACCGCACTGCGCGGCATAGACCGTCTTGCCCTGCGCCGCCTGCTCGGGCGTGAAGCTTGCCAAGGGTGCGGGGTCGCCCCGGGGCGGACGCTGGGCCCCGGCCGGCCACTGAAACAGCAGTGCAGCAATCATGCCTGACCCCAGGAAACATTGCAGGAACTGCCGTTGCCGCATCTTCATTGCATCCCCCTTTTGCGGCGGTCATTCAAGCACCGCCCCCTGCCAAAGGCAACGCTCCTTTGACGCGTCAACTCCCGTAGTATTGTGGCGAAGCGGGTTCATACCATCGCGAGGGGGGTACGCGTGATTCGACGGGACGCGGGACGGCACGGCATGGTCGCGGCCGCATTGCTGGGCACCCTCTTCGCGCAGGCAACTGTCGCCCAGAACAGCAGTGCCCCGGAGCGGCGCGGCACGGAGCTTGGCTTCGCAGTGTTCCAGCAGCACTGCGTGTCCTGTCACGGCAACAAAGCCTACGAGCGTGCGCCGAGTCCGGCGACCTTGCGCACCATGTCTCCCGAGCGCATCTATACCGCGCTTAGCAGCGGCGTCATGAAGCAGGTCGGCGATACCCTCACCGATACCGACCGCCGGCGGGTGGCCGAGTCCCTGGCCGGACAATTCCTGGGCTCCGCCAAGGCCGGTGACGTGTCGGCCATGAAGAACCGCTGCAGCGACAACCCGCCGTTGCACGATGCAGACCATCACGACTGGAATGGCTGGGGCAATGGCACCGGGAACAATCGCTTCCAATCCGCGGCGGCCGCGGGCCTGACCGCCGCGACCGTCCCCGGGCTCAAACTGAAGTGGGCCTTTGGGTTTCCCGGCGGCACCTCTGCCTTCGGGCAGCCCGCGGTGGTTGCGGGACGCGTCTTCGTGGGCTCGGACATCGGCTATGTGTATTCGCTGGACGCGGCGACCGGGTGCGTCTACTGGTCGTACCGCGCACAGGCCGGCGTGCGCAACGCCATGACCGTGGGTCCGATCACCACCGGCGGCAAGAAGCGCCTCGCCGTCTATTTCGGTGATCTCAAGGCCAATGCCTACGCCATCGATGCGCACGATGGCACCGGCATCTGGAAAACCCATGTCGAAAAACATTTCGCCACGCGGGTAACGGCGGCCCCGGCGCTGTACAAGGGGCGCCTCTTCGTTCCCATTTCGGCGTGGGAGGGTTTTCAGGCCCGGGTGCTCGACTACCCCTGCTGCACGGCAGTCGGCAGTGTGAGTGCGCTCGATGCCAACACCGGCCGCCGCATCTGGAAGACTTACACCATCGCGCAGCGGCCGCGGCCCACCCACAAGAACTCCAAGGGCGTGCAGCAGTGGGCGCCGGCCGGTAACCCGGTGTGGAATACGCCGACCATCGATCCGGTGCATCATGCGGTGTACTTCGGCACCGGCGATGCCTCGACCTATCCGGCGCCCATAACTACGGATTCCATCCTGGCACTGGACCTCGCGACCGGAAGGCGGCTGTGGAGCCATCAGATCTATGAAGGTGATTCCTTCATCGTCGGCTGCGCGGGCGCCGGCAAGACGGATAACTGCCCGCCGCAGGTCGGCCCCGACTGGGACGTGCCCATGTCACCGATGCTCACCCGATTGCACGACGGCCGCAGCCTCGTAGTCTTCGCCATGAAGCCCGGCGACGCGATGGCCCTCGATGTCGGCAAGAAGGGCGCGGTGGCGTGGCGCGTGGATCACGTCAAGTCGGGATCCTCCCCGGCACGTTTTCGCGGACCCATCTGGGGCGGTGCGCTGGATGAGCATTATGCCTATCTGGGCTGCACCACCAATGGCATCGCCGCGTTGTCACTGGAAGATGGCCAGCAGAAATGGTGTGCGCCGCTGGATACCGCGACGGACCCGAAGGTGGGGTACAGCGCCGCGGTGACCGCCATTCCAGGCGTACTGATCGCCGGGGGCTCCGATGGAAGCCTCTGGGCCCTCGCCACCGATGATGGCCACACCTTGTGGAAGTATCAGACAGCCACTTCCTTTCAGACGGTGAATGGTGTGCCGGCACATGGCGGCTCCATCGTGTCCGCCGGCGCGACCGTCGCCGGCGGAATGCTCTTCGTGGGATCTGGATACGGCGTGGTCGCCGAAACGCCCGGCAACGTGCTGCTTGCGTTCGGCGTGCAATAGTCTTGGGAAATTCAGGAGGGGAAGACATGTCGCACTATAAGAAGCAGGGACTCGGGGCCTGTGTGGCGACGAGCCTGGTGCTGGGTCTGACGGCAACCTGCGCGCACGCCGCCTGCGTCACGCTCGACGCACCTCCCACGGCCATGGTGCCGGCAAGCGATGTGCTGCGTGCCGGACATCTGGGTCGCGAAATCGGGGACACGCAGCCGCTCATTCATTTCTACTCTGACCTCATCGGCCTGGAGCTGACCGGGGCGCGTACTGCGCCGCGGCCCTTCTTCGTCGCCAAGGGCCTGCAGGTGTTCGCGGAGCTTGGCGAGGACGACGATGTCTACAAGTCTTCGAGCCGCGTCGCGCTGCTGCCGATTCCCGGGACGGCCGCGACGCCGGGCGCCACGGAAATGACCATCGAAGCCATCGAGATCAAGGGCGTGAAATCGGTGCCCTATCATCCTGGCCTGAGCGATCCTGGCGCTTCGTACCTCAAGATCGTGGTCCGCGATCTCGACAAGACCCTGGGACTGCTCAAGGGTGAATGGGCTCCCGTCATCACCGAGGGCGGCGCGCCCGTGGAGCTTTCCGGCTGGCCCGGAATCAAAGGCAAGGTCCGCGCAGTCATGGTGAAGGATACGGATGGCTACCCGGTGGAGCTGATGCAGATAGATCCGGCGCCGCCCTCCACCGCGCCCGCTGACTCCAAGGTGCTCGGGGCGCGGGCCACCGTCGTCGTCGACAACATCGAAGCCTCCTGCAAGTTCTACCAGGATCTTGCGGGACCGGAGCTCAAGTTCTGGATCAGCCCCCTCATGGGGACACCGGCGGATGCGCAGCTCACCCATACGCCCGGCAAGTTCCGGGTTGCGCAGGCCATGGTTCCAGGGTCGCCGGTGGTCCTGGAACTCGTCGAGTACCAGAACCACAACCATAAGTTCAAGAAGGGCTTCATCCAGGATCCCGGCACGGCGCATTTCCTGTTCATGGTCAAGGACACCGACACCATCGTCGCACGGGTCCATGCCACCCACGCGCATACGCTGAGTCGCGCCAACGATGCGACCTTCATCAGTCCCACCGTACGGTCCATGTTCGTACCGGACCCGCAGGGCTTCTGGCTCGAGTTCATGGACCGTGACGTGAAGAAAGATCCGACGGCCAAATAGCTGCCCGGGAGCGATCATGAGCAAGAACGAGGACAGGTCGAGCCGTCGCGCATTGCTGCAGATGGCCATGCTGGGTGGCGGCGCGGCACTGGCAGGATTGATGCAGTCAGCCGAGGCCGCACCCTCCGCCAAGGAACAGCAGGCCCAGGGCGCCGTGGATCGCGCCACCCGTGGCATGCCGGCACCGCGCGTCCGGGACATCCGCGTCATCCAGGTAGGCGGTGGCGGCGTCAATGACTCCACCGTGGTGAAGGTCGAAACCGACCAGGCCGGGCTGTACGGCTATGGCTGCGCCACCGACACCTTTCCCGGCGGTCGCGCCAAACTGGTGGCGGCGGCGGTGGAGCAGTATCTGAAGCCCACCGTGGTGGGACGCACCGTCGATCGCATCGAGCAGATCTGGCAGATCTGCTACATGAGCTCCTACTACAAGAACGACACAGTGCTGAACTGCGCCATCGGTGGCGTCTGCGACGCCTTATGGGACATCAAGGGTCGCCAGGCCGGCATGCCGGTGTACCAACTCGTGGGCGGCAAGTGTCGCGAGGCCGCCGACATCTACCTGCATGTGAACATGGGCGCACAGGACCCCAACCGGCAGCTGATCGAGAATGCGCAGAAGGCCGTGCAGGGCGGCGCCCGATTCCTGCTGGTGGCCATGTTCGGCCGCGACGGCGCAGTCAACAACCTCTACGGCCAGCCCAAATTCGATGACGGGGCGATCGCCTTCGACCGTGATAAGGAGATCCGCAAGATCCTGGACGCCTTCACGGCGTTCCGCAAGGAAATGCCGGCGAATATCGGGCTGGCTCTCGATGCACATTCGATCATCGATCCTATCCGTGGCCTGCAGTTCGCCAAGGATCTCGAGCAGTTCCGGCTGTTCTTCTGCGAGGACCTCTTTTCCCCCGAGGAAGCCGGCCACTACGCGCTGGTGCGCCAGCAATGCGCGACACCCATGGCCATCGGCGAGCTGTGGAACAATCCGCATGAGTGGCAGCCACTGGTGCAGGCGCGACAGATCGATTACCTACGCCACCACGTCTCCCATATCGGCGGTTTCACCGCGGCCCGCAAGATCGCCAGCTTCGCCGAAAACTTCGAGGTGCGCTTCGCCTGGCATGGAGCGCCGAATTCACCGGTGGGTCACATGACCAATCTCACGCTCGATCTCACTCACGAGAACTTCGGCATTCACGAGCATTTCGACTACCCACCCATCGTGCAGGACATCTTCCAGGGTCGGGTGCAGATCAAGGATGGATACGCCTGGATCAACGAGAAACCCGGCTGGGGCATCGAGGTGGACGAGGCACTAGCAGCCAAACATCCGATCAATGATGAACACCCAAATGAGTTTCGCGTGCCGGACGGCACGGTGATCGAGGGAACCGGTTAGAGCAGGCATAGGAGCGCCAGCGCGAGATTTCATTGTGCAGCGCTTTGCAGCGATTCTACTGATCAGTTGCGGCTTCGCCCGCTCGTATGCGGGCGCGCTTTCTGGAATTCACATGCCCCCTTACCCCCAAGGCCTGGTCGAGCGCGGCGGATCCTGCATTCAGCTGAACGAGCGAGCCGCAGCGCGTTGTGCCTACGGATTTGGGGTTCTGGCGGATGCTGCAGGCAATCCCAAGATCATTTATGCGGGTCGATTGGAAGGCCGCGACGAATCGGGCAAGGCCAAATGGTTGGTATTGGATTCCTTCAGAATTCCGAAGCTTCCCGGCGGCTACCGCATGGCTGTGTCGGAATGTGCGGAAAACGGCACCGTGGATGAGACGATTGTCGCTGCCGTCCGCAGCGATGGGTCTAAAATGTGGTTGGACGAGGTCCTCTTCGCAAAGCGCTTCAATGTGCCGAAGGGAGAATTCTCTGATCTATCGGTAAAACATATCAGGTGTAAGAACATCGGGATGGGCTAAAGACCTATGGCTGACGATACCCTCGACCTATTGAAGAATTACCTGTTCCTGGACCCCGATGGCACGACGGCCCTGCTCCCCGGTGGCGGGGAATTCTGGAGTCAGTTGATGTCGGGCAAGCCAAGCGATCCTGGCATCCGGCGCCTGATGGGCAGCAGAACCGGCCGCCTGCTGGCGACCCTGCCGCTGCGCGCCACCTGGACGAACTGGGAGATGCATCCGGCGGGTGATGAGATCCTCTACCTGCTCGAGGGCAAGGCAACCTTTACCTTGGATCTTGCGGGCGGCACGCAGGAGGTGGAGCTGAGCCCGGGACGCTTGCTGGTGATTCCTCAAGGGGTGTGGCACACGGCCAGTGTGAGTGAGCCCGGAAGCATGCTGGCGATCACCGCCGGCGCGGGCACCGAACACCGCCCGAGATAGGGCGTGCCTCACGGACAGGCAATGGCAGTCTCAGATTCTCGGGTGACGATCCATATGGCGGCGAGCCTCGATGGCTTCATTGCCCGAAAGGACGGCGGCGTCGACTGGATGGAGACCGCCGACGATTTTCCTGACGGGCAGAGTCTCGATCCGGAGTTCGTCAAGAATTTTCTCGAGTCGATCGACTGCTACGTCATGGGTTCCAAGACCTATGAAACCGCGCTGGGCTTTGAAGCCAAGGGTTTCGGCTGGACGTACGGTGAGAAGCCGGTCTTCGTTCTCACCCGACGCGAGCTGCCGCGTACTCGGGATACGGTCGAGTTCTACTCGGGAGACCTTGCGCCGTTCGTCACGGAGCGATTGCGACACAGCTATCGCAACATATGGTTCGTGGGCGGCGGTATGCTCAGTGCCGAGTGTCTGCGACTGGGCCTGGCCGACGAAGTGATCTATTCGATTCTGCCGATCCTGATCGGCACTGGGATACAATTCTTCGAGAAGCTCGATCGGGACACACCCGTGCATCTGGCGGGCGTCAAAGCCTATAAGAGCGGCATCGTGGAGCTTCGTTACGAGGTGCGCGCTCGATGATTCAGTTCAAATGGCTCTGGGCCTTGGCATTGCTTGGCAGCGCACCGTTGGCGCTCGCCGACAGCGCTGCCAACGCGCTGCACGATGCCAAGTCACTGGCAAGCTGCATGAAAGCGCTGGACACCGAGTGCACCTTGAAATGGCTGTACACCAGGCAGCTCGAAGCGCAGGGCTTTGAACTCGGCGAACTGCGTGCCCAGCTCACCGTATCATTTGAGAGTATCAAACTGGTCCACGGTGAGACGGAGCGCTTTGACGTCGGCGCGCCCTGGCCACCCTTTAGCGGTGACGGCAAGCAGTACATTTTCATCCCGTACCAGGAGACGATGAGCATCAAAGGTCAGCGTTACTCCCAGACGGCTTATTTCATCGGGGTGTCGGAGGATGCCGGAGCGTCGTGGAAGTTCGTGGACGGCATTGGATTTTCCATGAAGAACATACGGACCGTGATTCCCAGTTTCAACGGCGGTTCCCTGCCGCCACGAGAAACTGATCCGCCGAGTGCTTTGCCATGATAAGCACTATGGCTGCGGGCGGCTGCGGATGAAGCGCTCAGTCACGATGACGTCCATCGGGATGTCATGCGGTTGCGGGTGAATGGTGTCGAGTTCAGCATCTGCGAAGGCGATTCCAATGGTGCGCGGGCGCGGATTGGCCGCGGCCAGGGTGCGATCGTAGAAGCCGCCGCCGTAGCCTAAGCGATAGCGCCCGGCATCGAAGCCGACCAGCGGCACGACCAGCACGTCCGGGTGCAACGGATCCCGATCCGGAGGCACCGGAATATTCCAGTGTCCGCGCTTCAGGGGCACGCCGGGTCGCCAGCGCCAGAACTCCACGGGCGCCGCATCCTGCACCACCACCGGCAGTCCGACCATTCCGCCCGCCTCGACGTGGCCGCGCGCGAAGTCCCGGAGGTCGATCTCGCCCCGAATCGGCCAGTACACGCCGAGCACCGGGTAGCGGGCCACATCGATGGCGGATTTCAGGTAGTCGATCACCGGCTCGCTCAGGCGCCTGCGCTCCTCCGGAGCGCGCGCCATGCGCTGGGCGATGATCGCCGCCCGTTTGCCCTTGCGCCAGGCCTTGATCTCGCCCCAGGTTGCAGGTGCGGTGTCCAGTTCCGCCGCGTAACAAACCGGGGAGCTGTACTCGCGCGGTTCATCTTTTTCGCCCATGACGCATACTACACCGGTGGAAGACGTCATCATTGTCGGGGGTGGCCCGACCGGTTTCATCTGCGCCCTCGGCCTGGCCCAGGCCGGGGCCCGGGTGACGGTGATCGAAGCCGAGCCGCGCATCGTGGACTCACCGCGGGCGGCCGTTTACCACTGGAGCGTGGTCGAGGGGCTCGAGCGTCTGGGGATTCGCGAGGAAGTCGAGCGCACCGGCTTCACCAAGCAGGACTACACCTACCTGGTGCACAAAACCCGGGAGCGCATCGACTTCAGTCTGGATGTCCTCAATGGCCGTACGCCCTACCCCTACAACATTCACCTTGGCCAACATCGGCTGGCTGAAATCGCCCTGCGAGGCCTCGAACGACATCCGCACACCAGTGTCCACTTCAACACGCGACTGACGCAGCTGTCGCAGGATGAGGACGGGGTCACCCTGAAGGTCATGACGCCCGATGGTGCGCAGGAGTTGCGGGCGCGCTGGGTGATCGGTGCCGACGGCGCCGGCAGCACGGTGCGCCGGCAACTCGGATTGGAGTTCGACGGCATGACCTGGCCGCAACGCTTCGTGGCCACCAATCTGTATTTCGACTTCGAACAGTATCACTACGCCCGCGCGACCTTTCTCATCGACGATAGCTACGGTGCCGTCATCGCGAAACTGGACAATCAGGGCCTGTGGCGCTGCACCTATATGGAGGAGGCAAGCCTTCCCGAGGAGTCGGTGCGGGAGCGCCTGCCCCGTGTGTATGACGCCATCCTTCCCGGGGCCAACTACAGCATCGAGCGGGTGACGCCCTATCGCATGCATCAGCGCTCGGCGCCGCGCTATCGGGTGGGCCGGGTGGTGCTGGTGGGTGATGCGGCACATGTCACCAACCCGACGGGCGGCCTGGGGCTGACTTCCGGGTTGTTCGATTGCTTCGCGCTGTATCCGGCACTGTCGGCGATCCTATTCGGCGGCGCGGATGCCGCGGTGCTGGATCGTTATTCGGATTCGCGGCGGGACATCTTCCTCAATCGCATCTCACCGCAGTCGACCGCCAACAAACAGCTGATCTACCACGCCAACGGCGGTGGACGGCAGCTCGATGAGGCGCTCGTGGGCTTGCGCCGCCTCGCGACCGATCCGGACTTCGTGCTGCAGCGGTTGTATTTTCTGAAGTGGTTGGAATCGCCCCCGCTGTAGGGGGCGATGTTAGACTGCGCAAAAAAGGGGAACGCAGTGATCAACCGGCGCGAATTCCTTGAGGCCGCGGCCATCTCGGCCCTGCCTGCCATGACCCGTGCAGCGCAGGGCGCACCTTCGGTACAAATCAGAGCGTCGGTTGCCGCGCTGCATAGCGTCGTGGTCGATTCGCGTCACGCCGAGGCCCGCAGCCTCGGCGCCGGTCTTGCGGCGCAGGGTGCAAACGTCGTGGCTCTGGCGGATGGGGATGTGACGCAGCTGTGGCTGCGCACCATCGGTCCGGCGTGGCGTTCTCAATCGGTCCCCATCGGGGGTCTCACGACCCGTTCCTCACTGTTCTGTCTGGAACAGTTGAGCCTGGGCCATGGTCTGCGCGTCGTGTTTCATGCCGAGCACATCGTGCACTCGGAAGGCCGAACGGAACACCGGGTCCTTCGCGGCGCAGACGCTGCCGGGCTTTGCGCCCGTAGCCTCGGCCTCGCCGGATCGCTGTGGCCCACGCGCATCGCCGAAGTCCTGGCCCATCCCGGAAGATTTGCCGGGCGCGAACGCCAGGGTCTTTCCGACGCGGCGCTCAGTCCCACGCTCCCGCCCGGCGCGACCTTGCTGACTTCCTGGATCATCGCCGCCTGAATCCCAAAGCCTTCCGGAGTTCTTCCATGGCGCTACCGCCCAATGTCAGTCCCACCGACTTCAATGCCGCGCTGGCCGCCTGGCGGCACAGTGTCGGCGCCGAGTGGGTCTTCACCAGCGACGCGGATATTGCCCTGTACCGTGATGCCTACTCCCCGTTCTTTGGTGAACCGGAAGATCGAATGGCCTCGGCTGCCGTGGCGCCGGCGACGCTCGAACAGGTGCAGGCGGTGGTGCGCGCCGCCAATCAACACGGCATTCCTCTGTATCCCATTTCCACCGGACGCAATCTTGCCTACGGCGGCTCCGCGCCGGTGTATTCCGGCAGTGTGGTGCTTGATCTGAAGCGCATGAACCGAGTGCTGGAGGTCAGTGGCCGCAATGCCTACGCACTGGTCGAGCCCGGGGTCAGCTATTTCGACCTGTACGACCACGTCACCAAGGCGGGCCTGGATGTGTGGATCGATCCGCCGGATCCGGGCTGGGGCAGTGTGATCGGCAATGCGCTGGATGGCGGCGGCGGCTGGACGGCTGCCCCATTCCGCGATCATTTCGGCTCCCACTGCGGCATGGAGGTGGTACTGGCCAACGGCGAGGTCGTCCGCACCGGCATGGGCGCGGTCCCGAATGCGAAGTCCTGGCAGCACAACCGCTGGGGATTCGGGCCCTGGGTCGACGGTCTTTTCCGCCAGTCGAATTTCGGGGTCGTCACCAAGATGGGCTTCTATCTCATGCCGCGGCCCGAGGCCATGTGGACCGCGACGGTATCCTCGGGGCGCGATGAGGACATCGTGCCCATGCTCGACGTACTCAACCTGCTCGAAAACGCCCACGTCGTGAACGGTTCCACCCAGATATTCGGTGGCTTCGGAGCGAACTCCGCCGCCTGGAACATCCAGGTACCCATCTACGGACCCGAGGAAGTGGTACGGGCGCAGATGAACTACGCCAAAACCAAGTTCACGGCCATTACCGGTGTGAAGTTCGTCGAGGGCGAGCTCTTCCACACCCCGCTGTCCCCGGAGGCACAGGCGCGCGTGCGCCTGGTGAACTTCGGCATCCCCAATCTTTCCACCTTCTCCATGCTGGGTCGCAGTCCGGGAAATCCCGAACCCGACGGCGGTCATATCGGGTTTTCTCCCATCGTGCCGCGCACCGGCGAGTCGCTGTTGGAGTTCAAGAAGTTCTACCGTGACAATCTGGCGACGGTGAGCGGCGGTGAGAACCTCGGCATCGTCGGGCCCGTCTACATGACCAACTGGGACCGCACGCTGGTGTGTCTCATCATGTTTCCCATCGGCCGCGACAAGGTCCGCAATGCCAAGATGCGCCGCGCATTCGAAAGCTGGGTGCACCTCGCCGCCGAGCGCGGCTGGGCGGAGTACCGGGCGCCCGCGGCTTTCCAGGACCTGGTTGCGGGGACCTATTCCTACAATGATCACGCCTTGACACGACTTCGGGAAACCATCAAGGACGCCGTGGATCCGAGGGGCATCCTCTCTGCGGGTCGCTATGGTGTGTGGCCCAAGCACCTGAGGAAGGCGTGATGCTGCGCTCATTCATGATTCTTCTGGCGGCCGCCCTGAGCGCCCAGGTGGCGATCGCGGAGCAACCGACGGAAGTCTCCGGCAAGGCGGTCTTTGAATACTGGTGCGCTCCCTGCCATGCGCCCGGACCGGGACATCCCGGTACCCAGTCGCTGCAGTTGAAATACCAGGGCAAGCTGCCTGCGGTGCTGCTCGATCGCACTGATCTATCAAGGCAGGCCGTGGCCGTGTTCGTACGCCAGGGTATTCTGCTGATGGCGCCCTTTCGCAAAACCGAAATCACCGACGCACAGCTCGATGCCCTTAGCGCGTACGTCGCAGGCAAATACCAGGCGCACTGACATTCAGCCGGGCGCCTTATAGCGCCATTATTGCGGCATCCCGCCGCCACAACCCGCCTCCAGACTTACTACGCGGCAAATTCGCGGAGGTAGGGAAATGTCTGGGCGGGTGGACGAGGTTCTCGAGGTTCTGCGTCGGGTACTGATCGTACCCATTGTCCGGCTCGGCAGCGCCCTGGCGGCAACCGGGCGTGCACTCGGCACCGCGACAGCACGGCATCGCTGGCGACTGACTGCCGGCGCGGTGCTGGTGGCCTGCGGCTACGGTCTGTACCGCAATCCGCCCATTGCCACCGCCACCAGCGGTGAAGTGCTGGTGCGATCGAATCAGCTCAACGGCTCGGTGATGGCCTTCTCAGGCGGTACAGTACTGGTACTGCCGAAGGTTCACCAGGTGCGGCACTTTTCCACTCGCGATCAGGTGTATCGGCTCACCGAGGGCGCGAGTGCCACGGGTCCTGCCCCCTTCCAGTCCACCGAAGGCCTGTCGATCGGTGTCGACCTCACCATTCGCTGGGCCATCGACCGCAGCCGAATCGCGCAGCTGGCGAAGGACTACCCGGACGATCTGAATGCGGACCTGGTGCGGCCCGCCGTGCAGGACATTGCCTATCCGCTGTTCGCCCGGCACACGGTGCGGGAGATCTTCACCGGTCGGCGCGCCGACATCCAGCGCGAGCTTGCGGCCCAGCTCAAACCGCGGCTGGCGGCCATGGGATTGGTACTGCGCAGCGTCAGCATGGGACAGGTGGATCTGCCGGCCGACTATCGGGCCGGCATGGAAAAGCTTCTGAATGAGGAACTCGAGACGGAGAAGATCGGTTACACGCTGCAGCTGAAGCAGGCGCAGGTCAAACAGACACTGCTGGACTCCGAGGCTGCCGGGGCGCAGCAGGTCATCGCGGCGAAGGCGCAGGAGGAGACCATGCAGCACATCCTGCCCTTCAAGCAGAAACAGATCGAACAGCGGCAGCTGGAGGCCGAGGCCGACAAGGTATCGCGGATACGCATGGCGGAAGGCGCCGCCGAGGCACGTCGCATCGAGGCGCGCGGCGAGGCGGATTCGCGCCAGAAGTTGGCCGATGCGGAGGCCTATCGGCTCGATCTGGTCGGCAAAGCGACCGCCGGTCAGATGCAGCGCGAGGGCGTGCTGATCACGCAGTATCCGCTCCTGATCCAAAAAACCCTGGCGGACAAGCTCTCGGATAAAGTCCAGGTCATCATCGCGCCCACCCCGGCCGCCGGTCACTTCATTGGTTCAAACCTGCTCGGTGATCAACCGGAGACCAAGCCGTGATCCTCGCGCTGGCTGCCGCCCTCGCCATCGTGGTCCAGGACCATACTGCGCTGCGCTCGGCGCCGCAGTCCACCGCGACGGAACTGACCACGCTGTGGCAGGGAGATGTTCTGGAAGTGCGCGGCGAACGTGCCGGTTATCTGCGGGTGTACAACTACCGGCGTGAACGCGGCGGCTACCTGCGCAGTGAGGCGGTGCGCCCGTTGGGGCTCACCGCAGGCGATGCACCCGAACTGCTGGCGGTCCTGAGATTTCTGCGCGAGAGTCGCGGCTCGGAGGCACTGGGGATCAGCTATGGCGCTGCTTACATCAAGGCCGTTCCCCCGCAGGCCCTGACAGCCGAACCGCTTGAATCCATAGCGCGGATGGCCGAGCGGTTGGCGGATGCCGCATCGGGCGCTGCAGGCGCTGCCACTGACATCGGCGCCCACCTGGATGTGGTCGCACAGGCCGGCATTCAGATGCGCAGTTTCGAGCGCAATGGGCAGATGCGGGTGTGTTACGACGGGGCGCTGTTTCGCCGCGTGTTGTCCATGCCTTCGGCCACTGCCGAGGAGCGCGCACTCGCCGCCTTGAGCCTCACCCGGCCCGACTGCATCGATCCTGCCATGAGCCCGGTCGCCCGGACCACGCTGGATCAGGAGCGCAGCGCCGTCCTGGAGGGCATCGAGGTACGCGATCTCACGCCCCTGACGCGCAGTCGTGTGCACGCACGGCGCGCGGCCGTGTGGGCCGTGCTGGCCTTTGAAAAGGCGCGTCAGGGTCAATCCGCCGCGGCCGCCAGTCAGCGAAGCCTGGCTGAACTGCTGCGCGTGCAAACCGGGGACCTGGGACAGGATCATCGTACCGATTACACCGACGCCGCGATCCGGGTCAGTGCCAGTCGCTGGGCGTCGGTCGTCCCCACGATGCATGTGGAGGGCTTCCGCCTGTCGGCGGTTGCTGGGGATCCGGGGCAGACATGCATTGCGCTGCACGCGCCGCCAGCCGGGGCCGCGCCCCTGGTGCAACGCTGTACTTACGGCATTGCCTGGCTCGCTTCAGCGCAGCTGGTCGCGCCCGGACAAGCCTTGGTGCTCGCCGTGCAGCCGCTTGCGAGCTGGCGTGAGCTGTGGATCTTCCACCGACGTGGCGGAGCCTGGGTGGTCGATGTGGTACCGCCGGGTAGCGAGGACCCAGAAGTGGGCTACATCGACTATGCGGGCTACGCCGCCGGCACGAGGCGGCTGCTGATTGCCTTGGAGGTCAAGGAGCACGGACATTTTCGACACAGCTTCGAGGAACTGCGGCTCGATGATCTGGTGACAGTCCGGCTGGCCAGCAGCCCGGAGCTGCTGCGCGACTTCGGGCGTTGGCAGGACCTGACTTGGCGACGCGATACCCTCGCCCTGCGCTGACCCTGGGCTGCCGTGCCGACGCGGTCGGAGGATTCCTACATGACGGCGAATGGCTGCATCGGTCACTGGGGCTATATTTCCGTGTTTAGCTTGAGCGATGAAATTTTCAGTGTGGGCGCCGCTCGCCAAGACGAGCGTCGAGCTGGTGTGCGCCGACGAACGCTTTGCGATGCGCGCCGACGAGGCCGGCAATTGGAGCATCGAGTGCACTCCCGGAGCAATCGCCGACGGGTACCGCTACTCGCTCGATGGTGGCCCGCCGCTGCCGGACCCACGATCCGCCTGGCAGCCGTTGGGCGTTCATGCAGCGTCGTTCATTGTCGATGAGAGTGAGCTCAAAGCCATAACCCGCAGTGAATTTCGGCAACAGCCCCTGGGCAATGCCGTCATCTACGAGCTGCATATCGGAACCTTCACGCCCGAAGGAACGTATGCGGCCGCCGCCGTGAAACTTCCCTATCTGGCCTCATTGGGCATCACCCATCTGGAACTGATGCCGCTGGCCAGCTTTCCCGGCGAACACGGCTGGGGTTACGACGGCGTCTATCTCTACGCCCCGCAATCCTCCTATGGCACACCGGCGGACCTCGCGCGATTCATTGCCGCCTGCCACGCCCATAACCTGGCGGTGCTCCTCGACGTGGTCTACAACCATCTGGGTCCCGATGGCAACTATCTCAGCCAATTCGCGCCCTACTTCACCGATCGTGTCAGGACCACCTGGGGTGATGCGGTCAACTATGACGGCGCCGACAGTGATGGCGTCAGGCAGTTCGTCATCGACAACGCCCGCCGCTGGCTGGACGTCTACGGCTTCGACGGCCTGCGACTGGATGCGGTGCATGCAATCTATGGCTTCGAGGCAGTACACGTCCTGGAAGAACTGGCATCCTCCCTGCACGCCTGGGCCTCCGCCGCCGGCCGCTCCATCGTCCTGATCGCCGAAAGCGATCTGAACGACCCGCGGCTGGTGCACTCACCGGCGCGTGGTGGCTATGGCCTCGACGCCCATTGGTCCGACGACTTCCATCATGCGCTGCATCGGGTTGTGACCGGCGAGAGCAGCGGCTATTACGCCGACTTCGACGGCATCAAGGACCTTGCCGGCGCACTGCGCGACGGCTATGTGTACCAGGGTCAACGTTCCATCCATCGCCGGCGGCGTCATGGTCGCACGCCGCTGGATGTGCGCCCGGACCAGCTCGTCGTCAGTTCGCAGAACCATGACCAGATCGGCAATCGCGCCCAGGGCGAGCGCCTGAGTATGATGCTGAAACCGCTGCAGCTTAAGGCGGTCGCTGCGCTCACGATTCTGTCGCCCTTCGTTCCATTGCTGTTCCAGGGCGAGGAATGGGGCGCCGGCACGCCCTTCCTGTACTTCACCGATCACCAGAACCAGGAACTCGGCCAGCTGGTTGCCGCCGGCCGGCGCAAGGAGTTCGCCAGCTTTTCCTGGCAGGCCGAGGTACCCGACCCGCAATCTGCGGCGACTTTTCTCGCTTCGCGACTTAACTGGGAGGAACTGAGCCAACCCGTCCATCAGGACCTGTTGAGTTGGTATCGACGTCTCATCGCCTTGAAGACCAGCCGCACCCGCGCCTCTGCGCACACCGTGGATGTCGCCTGCGAGGCGGTCGGCTCTTGGCTGTCATTTAGCAACGGCGATGTGTGCGTCGCGGCGAACTTCGCGGAGCTTGCCACAAACTTCGCATTGCCGGAGGGCAATTGGCAGCAGGAACTCAGTTCGGTCAGCGACGCGCCGGGCGCCGCGCAGCTCGCGGCCCATGAGACACGTATCTATCGCCGGAGCCGCTAACGAGTCATCGCCCTGTCAGGCGTCCTGCTTCAGCAACAGCGCCACGGGAAACTGCCTGAAAAGATCATCGGGGCTTGCGGATACTGACAGATCCTCAGTGGTGAAGACGTGCCTCCAGGAACCCCCGGGAAGCGGCAGACGGGTGTCCTCCCAATGGTTCGCGATCGACAAGGTCAGCCGCGGCACAACTGCGATCAGATTTTCGCCGCGTCGGAAGGCGAAGAGATTGCCGAGGTGCGCGCCCTGCGCCGCCAGCGGCTGATAGCGGCTGGCCTCCTGGAACTGCTCGGGGCGGGCGGCGCGCAGGGACAGGACCCGATCGATCAGCCACAGTTTCGGCAAGCCGGAATTCCAGTCCGCCAGTGCCTGCGCGGCGTCCATTGAGCGGCAACGCGCCAGCAGTTCGGCGCGCTGTGCATAGTCGACCGGGCGTCTGTTGTCCGGATCCACCAGGCTCAGATCCCACAATTCAGTTCCCTGATAGAAATCCGGCATGCCGGGGGCCACCAGTTTGATCAGGGTCTGCGCCAGACTATTGATACGGCCGGGCTGGATCAGCGGCGCCACGAACTCCGTCAGGCTGGACACAAACTCGCCATTATCCAGCGCCCGTTCGACGAACCCCTGGATGTTCGCCTCGTAGCCGGCATTGGGCTCCTGCCATGAGGTGCGCAGTTTTGCCTCGCGACAGGCCTTGAGCATGTACTGCCAGGAACGTGCGGCGTCGATCGGCCAGGCGCCCACCAGCGTCTGGTAAAGCAGATACTCGGCGTGCCGATCCGGAGTGCGGTTGTTCCAGGCTCCCTCGTTCATGGTCGACCATTGATGCAGGGCCGCGGCCCAGCGGTCCGGGATCTCGGACAGCAGCGAGATGCGCGTGCGCACGTCCTCGCTGCGTTTGTTGTCATGCGTGGAGGTCGCGAGCATATTGCGCGGCCAATGCTCGCTAAGGTAGTGACAGTATTCGTGGAACTTGTCCGAGGAGATCCCGATGAGCGAGGCGTGGGCGCCGACTTCGTTGCAGGAGAGCAGCCGGTCGAAACAGTAGAAGGTCGTGTCCTCCACACCCTTGGCCATGACCGCGGGCGTCAGCTGTTGCCATTCACACAGAAACGCGAATTCCTCGGCGTTGAGCGGGTTCCTGGTGAGCAGCGTGAGCAGAAAGTCGAAGGTGGTCAGATCCAGATCGGGCCGCGCAAAGCGCGCAGTGCGCACGGCCTCTTCGAACACGCTGCGGTCCCCGTCCGCCATCTCGGTCGCCGTACGGTAAGTGCGGTAGATCCCCAACGACGCAGTGATCTGCGCCAACGCCTCGCGGATCTGCCGGGGGCTCAGATCGCGGGTCTCACGTGACTGCCGGGCTATGCTGATGGCGCGATCGGACAGGCGTTGCATGTCGTGGGCAAAGGCAAAGCGCGCGGTGAACTCCTTCTTCTCACGGATGACCGCGCCGAGATTCACGGAATGCCCGGTGAAGTCGGCGTAGGTCGAGGTCAAGGAATCGGTGTGCTGGTCACTCATCCACAGCCGGTTGACCTTGGAGAGGAAGTCATAGCCCACCGTCCCGTCGATCGGCCAACTCGCCGGCAGGCGCTCTTCGGTGTCCAGGATC
>DASZCK010000100.1:0-2061 GCA_035943195.1 Steroidobacteraceae bacterium | reverse complement strand
GTATCGATCATGGCCGAGCTCGGAAGGGTGTCGCGCTTTGAGCGGGCACGGCAACTGATGGGTTACTCGGGTGCGGTGCCGTGGGAGGACTCCAGTGGGCAGCGAGTGCATCGTGGCAGCATCAGCAAAGCGGGCAACGCTCATTTGCGGCGGATCGTAGTGGAAGCGGCCTGGTCTTACCGGCACCGTCCAGCTATCGGCTACGCCTTGAAGGTACGGCAACGAAACTGCAGCGCAAAGGTGTGCGAACTGGCCTGGAAGGCACAGCAGCGCCTGCACCAGCGCTACGCCCGCCTCACGGCGCGCGGCAAGAGCAAGCAGCATGCGGTGACGGCGGTGGCCCGGGAGCTGCTGGGCTTTATTTGGGCGATTGGCGTGGAAGTTGAGAGCAACCAGCACACCAAGGAGCAGCGACGCGCCGCTTGAAGTCAACGGCGACACGACATCACCATGCATCTCGCACAGGCACCAATGGTCAGCGGCTGGGATAGCACACGGCAAAGGAGAATCCTCGAGGACTGCTATGCGGCAGGCTTCGGTGGCCTGACCCGCGCCCCTAGTCCGAGGCAGCTCCCGACGAATCACGATTATGATGGCGAGGCCCAGGCGTCGATCCACGAATATCAGAGTGATCAACCGTCGACAAATGCTGCTCCGGCCGCTGTTCATTGGTGCTCTTCATTGAGATCCGCAGATGAAACTATCGAGCACACGACCACTTGACAGGTCGTTACATATCAGCAGGCTGTTGAAAAATGCCACGCATGATGCACAGTACGAGCAACGCGGTTGATCGACGGGTAAGCAGCATGCGTGGAACGGATGTGGATCAGGCTGGGCTCTTCAGCTACGTATCGATTGAGGAGCGGATTCCGCAGAGCCATCCGCTGCGCCGTGTGCGGGTGCTGCTGGATGAAGCGCTGGGGTCGATGAGCCGGGACTTTGACCGAGTCTATGCCGGGGGCGGCCGAGAGTCGGTGGCCCCGGAGCGCCTGGTGCGAGCTTTGGTGCTGCAGGTGCTGTACTCGATCCGCTCGGAGCGGTTGTTGTGCGAGCAGCTGGACTACAACCTGCTGTTTCGCTGGTTCGTGGGCCTGTCGATGGATGATCGGATCTGGGATCACTCCACGTTCACCAAGAACCGGGATCGGCTGATTGAGGCGGGCGTGGCCCGCAAACTGCTGCGGCGCATTGGCCGACGCGCCCGGCGCGAGGGACTGCTCTCCTCGGAGCATTTCAGCGTGGACGGGACGCTGATCGAGGCTTGGTCGGCGGTCAAGAGCATGCGCCGCCGTGACGGCAAGGATGACCCGCCGCCCCCGGGGCGCAACCCGCACGTGAACTTCCATGGCGAGCGACGCACCAACGAGACGCACATGGCCCCGCACGAGCCGCAGGCGAAGCTGTTTCGCAAGGGCAAAGGCCATCTCACGAAGCTCTACTATATGGGGCACGTGCTGATGGAGCACCGGCTGGGTTTGCCCATCGACGCGGAGTTTACCGAGGCGGACGGTTATGCCGAACGCGCGGCGGGGATCCGGCTGATGAAGCGCCAACCGCGCCGCTTGGGTCGCACGCTTGCGGGGGATAAGGCCTACGACACCCGCGAGTTTGTCGCCAACTGCCGCAAGATCGGCGTCACACCCCACGTCGCACAGAACATCGCACGCCCTGGCGGCTCGGCCATCGACGCACGAACAACCCGCCACGCCGGATACCTTGCGAGCCAGCGCATCCGCAAACGCATCGAGGAGGCTTTCGGCTGGAGCAAGGATGGTCGAGCGCTTCGCAAGATGCGAGTGCGCGGCTTCCGCAACGCCGGGTTCATGACACTGCTGACGATTGGTTGCCACAGCCTGATCAGAGTGGCGAAGCTGCTCCCCGATCCGCTGCCTGCATAGGAGAGGTGTCGATGCACACTGGTAAATCAGCCCGGAGGACCTGCGCAGGACCCCAACAAGGCCAAAATCAGGCCGCTCGCCCCCGCGCGGATCACGAAAAATGAACTCCATGCTCATGAATGCCTTGTTCAATCCGCAATTTTCAACGGCCTGCTAGGGA
>DASZCK010000099.1:0-2311 GCA_035943195.1 Steroidobacteraceae bacterium | reverse complement strand
GTTCCGACCTCAGATGGGCCCGACATTCGGTCAACTTCGGCGCTCCTCCTGGCCAATTCTGATGGAGAAGTGAAGCCCGTAAAAGTGAGGCTTTTCTTGCATGCTGAGGCACCACATCAGTTCAGGTACACCGTGTCCTTTCGGCAAGGCTGCGTGACGCCCGACAGGCGGCGTTGTTAGGGTAAGACAGTCGCCGAGGGGCGACTGACTATGCCTGTGCGACGCCCCGCGAAAATCCCGGAAGCGATCCTCCATCTGCAACATCAGCTCGATCAATGGCGCAGTGCGCAAAAGGGACGAGCGAAGTTGCCAGAGTCGTTCTGGCAGGCAGCTGTGGACCTGGCGAAGCAATACGGAGTGTTCCAAACGGCGCAACCGCTGCGACTGGATTACACGAGGCTGAAGCAACGGCTGAGCGGAGCAGTGCCGCGGCGAAAGTCTTCGCGACCGGCGTTTGTGGAGCTGGTGAGGCCGCAGCCCGCAGAAATGGAAGGGTACGTCATCGAGTTCGAGTCTACGCAGGGAGCCAAGATGCGCGTTCAATGGAGGTCCAGCGTTCCACCGAACTGGACGAACCTGTTGCGGGCGTGGTGGGACGTAGCCCGGTGATCCAGATCACGGCGCAGATGCGCGTGCTGGTTGCTATTGAGCCCGTGGACGGACGAAAAGGGATCGATTCTTTGGTCCGGCTGTGTCAGGACAAGCTGGCCGAGGATCCATTTTCCGGATGCGTTTTTGTGTTCCGGAGCCGCAGCGGAACGGCGATCCGGCTCCTTACATATGATGGACAGGGCTGCTGGCTGGCGCAGAAACGGCTCTCCAAAGGTCGATTCGTATGGTGGCCGGAAGCCAGTGAGCCGACCAAACCACTGGAAGCCTATGAGGCGCATCTGCTGATGGCCGCCGGAGATGTTTCGCAAGTGCGTGCGGCGCCGATGTGGCGGCGCGTCGGCCAGCTGAAATAAATCAGCGGAAATCAGCTTCAGGGTCTTGCGTTCCAAGAAAAGCAGATTCATACTGCTGGAAGCATGGCTGAAATCGCAGCGGCCAACCACCGATATCGAGGCCGGGAGATCACCGCGGCCGACATCCTATATATAGGGGAGTTGATCGCCGCGAACCAGGGCGCGAGCCGGCGCGCCCTCTCGAAGAAGTTGTGCGAAGCATGGGACTGGAGACAGCCCAACGGCGCTTTGCGCGACATGGTGTGCCGGGGGATGCTGTTGCTGTTGGACCGCGCGGGTCAGATCGCGTTGCCGCCGGTGAGTTACGTGCGGCATAACCCGCTGGTGAAACGAGCGCGTCCGGCACCGATGCTGCTGGACGCTACGCCCATAACGGATCGCTTGGGGAATCTCCAGCCGTTGGAGTTTCAACAGGTGCGGCGCACCTCCGACGAACCGCTGTTCAACGGCCTGATGGAAGAACATCATTACCTGGGCTATGAACAGCCTGTCGGCGAGCACCTGAAGTACTTGGTGTGGGCGCAAGGCCGGCCAGTTGCATGCCTGGCATGGTCCTCGGCGCCACGCCACATCGGCAGCCGCGACCGCTACATCGGCTGGGGCGGTGAGGCGCGCCGCCGGAACATCCGCTTCATCGCGTACAACACGCGATTCCTGATCCTGCCGTGGGTGCGGGTAGAACACCTGGCATCGCACATCCTGGGCCAGATGGCGTCACGGATTTCCGCTGACTGGCAAGCCATGTACGGTCACCCGGTCTATTTTCTGGAGACTTTCGTGGATCCAGAGCGGTTCCGCGGGACCTGCTACCGGGCGGCGAACTGGCAACTGCTCGGGCTCACCACCGGCCGCGGCAAGGATGACCAGACGGGCCGGCCGAACCGATCGATCAAGGAAGTGCTGGGCTATGCGGTGCATCGGCGCTTCCGCCAACTGCTGAGCGAAACGGTGAAATGAAGCCGGCGATGGAGCGGATCGATTTAGGCGCTGAAGAACTGAACCAGTTGCTGGAACGGGCGAGGGAACTGCTGTCGGAAGAGGACTACCGGAAGCTAAAAGCGGCGGTGGACACGCTGGAGTACTTAACCGAGTTAGTCGCCGACAAAGACACCACGATCCGGCATCTGCGGCAACTGTTGTTGCCGGCCAGCACAGAGAAGACCAAGGACGTACTTGCCAAGGCCGGTGCGGCGGCGGCCAATCCTGCATCGGGCAGTAAGCCAGCCAGCGGTCAGGAGCAGCCCAAAGACGAGGCGCAACCCGGGCACGGGCGCAACAGCGCCGATGAGTTCACCGGAGCGGAGAAGGTCGACGTTCCGCATCAGGAACTGAAACACGGCGATCGG
>DASZCK010000098.1:0-3955 GCA_035943195.1 Steroidobacteraceae bacterium | reverse complement strand
GTCGTAGTGCTTGAGCACCATCGAGGCCAGGTACATGGCCGAGAGCACATCGCCCAGCCGCGCGCTCAGGGATTCCTTCTTCTTCAGATACCCGCCGAGGGTCAGCATGGCCACATCCACCGCAAAAGCGAAGGACGCACTGAAACGCTCGATGTGCTGGTAGTAGCGCCGCGTGGGTCCGTGATCCGGTACGCCACGCAAGCGCGCGAAGGTCAGCGCCATGACCAGCGAGCGCACGGCGTTTGAAATGGTGAACCCCATGTGCCCGAACAGCGCCTGGTCGAACTGCGCCACCCCGGCGCGACGATCGGGATTGCGCGCCGCCTCCATTTCCTTCAGCACGAAGGGATGGCAACGGATCGCCCCCTGCCCAAAGATGATGAGATTGCGGGTCAGGATATTGGCGCCCTCGACGGTGATGGCCACCGGCACCGTCTGATAGGGGCGCGCAAGGTAGTTGCTCGGCCCCAGGCAGATGCCCTTGCCGCCGTGGACGTCCATGGCGTCGTTGGCAACGATGCGGCCCATCTCGGTGATGTGGTACTTGAGCATGGCCGAGGGTACCGAGGGTTTCTCGCCGCCATCGATGGCGCCGGCGGTGACGGAGCGTGCGGCATCCATGGTGTAGGTAAGCCCCGTCATGCGCGCGATCACCGCCTCGATGCCCTCGAAGCGCGCAATGGGCAGGTTGAACTGTCGGCGCACGCGCGCGTAGGCGCCCGTGGCCCACACCGCGGCCTTCGCGCTGCCGGTGGCATTGGAAGGCAGGGAGATGCAGCGCCCCACGGAGAGTTGCTCCACCAGCATGCGCCAGCCCTGACCGGCCATGGCCGGTCCGCCGACCAGGCAGTCCAATGGCACGAACACATCGCGCCCCTCGATGGGGCCGTTCTGAAAGGGAATGTTCAGCGGGAAGTGGCGGCGGCCGATGCTGACGCCCGGCGTGTCACGCGGAATGAGCGCGACGGTGATGCCAAGGTCGGTGCGCTCTCCCAGCAGCTTATCCGGATCGAACATGCGAAAGGCGAGCCCAATGACCGTGGCTACCGGTGCCAGGGTGATGTAGCGCTTGGAGAAATTCAGCGTGAGGCCCACCACCTCGCGTCCCTGCCAGCTGCCGCGGCCGACGATACCGGTGTCCGGGAGCGAAGCGGCGTCCGATCCGGCGCGCGGTCCGGTGAGGGCGAAACAGGGGATTTCATCACCGCGCGCGAGCCGCGGGAGGTAGTAATCCTTCTGCTCCTGGGTGCCATAGTGATTGAGCAGTTCGGCGGGCCCCAGGGAGTTGGGGACCGCGACGATGGAGGAACAGGTGGTGCTGCGGCTGGCGACCTTCGCCAGCACACAGGAGTGGGCGTAGGCCGAAAACTCCAGGCCGCCATAGTGTTTGGGGATGATCATGGCGAAGAAACCCTGCGCCGTCAGGAACGACCACACCTCTGGCGGCAGGTCGGCGCGGCGATGGGTGATGTCCCAGTCATCCAGCATCGCGCACAGTTCTTCACACGGCCCGTCCAGAAACGCCTGTTCGGCGGCGGTGAGCTGCGGCGCCTTGGCGCTGAGCAGCTTTTCCCAGCGCGGGGCGCCGGTGAACAGCTCCCCGTCCCACCACACCGTACCGGCCTCCAGCGCCTCCTTCTCGGTCTGCGACATGGAAGGCAGCATGCGTCGGTAGGAGCCGAGGAATGGGCCACTGATCAGCGCCCGACGCAGCGGCTTGAGATTGAGCAGCCACAGCAGCCCCGTCAGCACCCACAACACGCCCTTCCACACCGGCGCCGCGGGCGCCGCATAACAATACACGCCCACCAGAACGGTGAGCGTGATGCAGAAGCTTAGGAGTCCGAGTCGCCGGTACGTGAGTACGACGACGGCGGCCAGTAAGAGCACCGTGATGATCGCGCCGTACATGACACCCCCGTGTACCGGAAAGTTGGCTCAGCCGAGCAGGCCTTTGACGCCCTCGCGCTCTTCCTTCAATTCGTGCTCGGTCGCGCTCATGCGTTGGCGGCTGCCCTCGTCGATGGCCAGGCCCTGCACGATCTGGTACTCGCCGTTGCGGCAGGTCACCGGATGCGAATAGATGAGGCCCGCGGGGATGCCGTAGCTGCCATCGGATGGCACGCCCATGCTCACCCAGTCGCCCTCCGCGGTGCCCAGCGCCCAGGTGCGGACATGGTCGAGCGCAGCCGAGGCCGCCGAGGCCGCCGATGAGGAGCCGCGTGCCTTGATGACGGCCGCGCCGCGCTGCTGAACCACGGGGATGAAGGTCTCATCCAGCCATTTCTGATCCACCAGGCTCTTGGCCGGTTTGCCGTCGACGGTCGCGTGGCTCACGTCCGGATATTGCGTGGAGGAGTGATTGCCCCAGATGATCATCTTCTTGATCCGGGTCACGTGGGTGCCGGTTTTCTGGGCCAGCTGTGCCAGCGCGCGATTGTGATCCAGGCGCGTCATGGCCGTGAAATTGCGGGCGTTGAGATCCTTGGCATTGGCGCGCGCGATCAGCGCGTTGGTGTTGGCAGGATTGCCCACCACCAGCACTTTCACGTTGCGGTCCGCGACCGCGTTCAGCGCCTTGCCCTGCGCCGAGAAGATCTGTGCGTTGGCCAGCAGCAGGTCCTTGCGCTCCATGCCCGGTCCACGCGGGCGGGCGCCGACCAGCATGGCCGCGTGACAGTCCTTGAAGGCGATTGTTGCGTCATCCGTGGCGATGACCTTGTTCAGCGTCGGAAAGGCGCAATCATCCAGCTCCATGACCACCCCCTGCAGGCCGGGCAGGGCCGGGGGGATCTCCAGCAGGTGCAGGTTCACGGGCTGATCCGTGCCAAACATCTGGCCGGAGGCCACCCTGAAGGCCAGGGCATAGCCGATCTGGCCGGCGGCCCCGGTGATGGCGACATTCAAAGCGTGCTTCATGAGGGACTCCGCGGAAAGTGAGGGGCGATTCTACCGGGCCGCTGGATCCGTGAACTATGTCTCATGTGTTGGGGCTTGACAGAGAGGTAGTGTTGTAGTTATATATAACACCATGACGACAAGGGAGGGCAGGCGCCCCCCGGTCAGGAACAGGAGATGAGGACATGAGCACCAACACCGTCAACTTGAAAGTACTGGTCTGCGCGCTGATCGCGATGGCCCCCAATGCGATTCTGATCCACGCATTCAACGTAACCACGGAGCAGGCACAGATGCTGGGTCAGACATCGCCTACCTCTGAGCCGAACGTGGACTCGTCAACACCTTCAGCTGTTCTGGTAGATTAGAGCGCTAATAGCCCGACACGGGCGTCTCGGAGCGTTCATGGACCCGCAGTGGGAAGACAGTGTGCCGATCTACCGGCAACTGCGGGACCGGGTGGTCGCGATGATTCTGGACGGCATCCTCAAGGAGGGTGACGCGCTGCCCTCGGTGCGCAGCGTGGCTTCCGAGTTCCGTCTGAACCCGCTGACTGTCCTGAAGGGCTACCAGCAGCTGGTCGACGAGCATCTGGTCGAAAAGCGTCGCGGCCGGGGCATGTTCGTCAGCACCGGCGCCGGTGCCGCGCTGCTCAAGGACGAGCGGCAGCGTTTCCTGGAAGATGAGTGGCCGAAGGTCCACGCCACCATCGTCCGGCTCGGCCTGTCCCCCGCAGATCTGCTGCGCGCGGAGCAAGCCGCCAAAAAGTCTCCTACCGCCACGCCGACGGAGGAGCCATGACGGCAGTAATCGAGGCCCGCGGCCTGCGCAAGTCCTACGGGTCCAATCTGGCACTCGACGATGTGACCTTCAGCGTGGCACCCGGCCGCATCGTGGGGATGATCGGTGCCAATGGCGCCGGCAAGACCACGACTCTCAAGGCCATCCTCGGCCTGACCAGCTACCAGGGCGACCTGACGGTGCTCGGGCGCAATCCACGCACCCAGCGCGACGATCTCATGCGCGATGTCTGTTTCATCGCCGACGTGGCGGTGCT
>DASZCK010000097.1:0-4755 GCA_035943195.1 Steroidobacteraceae bacterium | reverse complement strand
CCCTCGAGGTGGGCGCGGGTGGCCTCGCGCAGCTCTTCCATGGCGGCGGCGCCGGCGCCCGAGGCGGCCTGGTAGGTGGCCAGTTGCAGGCGCTGGATGGGGTTCTGGCGATGAATCGGCCACAGCGGCAGGATGGAAATGATGGCCGCGCAATTCGGATTGGCGATGATGCCGTGGTGACGGGCGATCTGCGCGGCGTTGATCTCCGGCACCACCAGCGGCACCTCCTCATTCATGCGAAAGGCCGAGGAGTTGTCGATGACGACCGCGCCGGCGCCCGCGGCCAGCGGCGCGAAGCGCTTGGAGATACTCCCGCCTGCCGAAAACAGCGCAATGTCCACGCCCTCGAAGCTGGTTTCGGTGAGTTCGCGGATCGTCAGGTCCTGGCCTCGGAATTTCTGGGTCTTGCCGGCCGAGCGCGCCGAGGCCAACAGTCGCAGTTCGCGGACCGGAAAATTGCGCTGCTCCAGGCAATGAGCCATTTCGGCACCGACCGCGCCGGTAGCCCCCACCACGGCGACGACAAAGGACGGCCTCGACGCCTGGGCTGCGCGCGACGGTTCAGACTGACTGGCAAAGGACGGCATGAAAGGTCTCCGGAAATGAAAAGGCCCCGATTCGCGGGGCCTGCTTGCGGATGTCGTGGGCAAAGGCTCCCGACTACCCGAAGCACCCCGCGGTGGGCGCTTTGAGAATTTTCGTCGGCTTGCGGGTGGTGAAGAACATGTCAGGCGCTGGTGCGGAGAGTGTGGTCCGGGGCCGCCACGCGGGCGCGGTTGCGGCGCAGGCGCGGCGTGTGGTCCGCGACCTTGCGGATGCTGGTGCCACTGGGCGGCGTAATGACCATTTGGAACGAAATGGCGGTGCTGCCGCATGCCGGGCAGCGATTGGCCCATGACGGACATTCGCGTTCACATGCGCCACAGACTCGTGCGTGCTGGATTGCCATTGCCGGAATCTCCTGCGGTCCCGCGGGCCCTGGCGTTAGGACGCCCAGGGGGCCGCAAGTGTAGCCGATCGCATGGCCAGCGACGAGCCTTGCCGCAAGCCTTGGGGCAGGCCCATAAATCGCACTATTTTGGGGCGGGATCGAAGCCGTATTTGGCAAATATGGTCCGCGCCGCGGGCGATGCGAGGAATTTGACGAAATCTGCCGCGCCCTGCTTCGGATGGGCGGTCGTGGCCACGGGATAAGTGATGGGCTCGTGGGAGCTCCCCGGGAAGGTGGCCACGATCCGCACCTTCTTTTCCACCAGCGCATCGGTGCGGTAGACGATGCCCAGCGGCGCCTCACCACGGGCCACCAGCGCCAGGGCGGCACGCACGTTGTCGGTGGGGGCGACCTTGTCCTGGACCTCGCTCCACACCCCCAGGTTGGTCAGCGCCGCCTTGGCGTACTTGCCCACCGGCACGGAGTCCGGATTGCCGGTCGCCAGGCGCCCGCTGCCCAGGAGTTTCGCCAGGCCAAAATGGGGTCTGATGCGGATGCTCACCGTGCTATCGGCGGGACTGATGAGTACCAGGCTATTGCCCAGCACATTGTGGCGGCTAGCCGTATCGATGAGATTGCGGGTCTGCAAATAGTTCATCCACTCCGTATCCGCCGACATGAATACATCCGCCGGTGCGCCCGCCTCGATCTGCCGCGCGAGTGCGGAGCTGGCCGCGTACGACAGCTTCACACCCCGGTGGGTGGCAGCGGTGAAAGCCGGACCGATCTCGTTGAGCGCATCGGTGAGCGAGGAGGCCGCCAGCACGATGAGATCAGGTGGACCCGCAGCTGCCGCCTGCGCAGCGCCGGCGCCGGTGCCTGGTCCTGCGACCAGCAGTGCCGTCAGCAGCAGGGTGCAAAGAAGTGCCCGACGGGTCATTGGCAGGATCTGGCTCATGGGGATTGTCGCGATGCGGTACGCGCTATAGCGCCTGAAATACGACGATAGGGTACCGGTACGGCCGGTGCAAGCCGCGAGCTAGAATGGCCCGATGAACACTCCCACTGCGACTGTTGCCGTGCGCCTGCGTATCGATATCGGAAGCGACTGCTCCATCGGTCCGGGCAAGATCGCGCTCCTGGAACAGATCGAGCGCAGTGGCTCGCTTTCTGAGGCCGCGCGGGTGCTGAAGATGAGTTACCGGCGCGCCTGGCTGTTGCTGGAGGATCTGAACCGGACCCTGGGCCAACCGGTCACGACGGCCAGCGTGGGCGGAGCCCGGGGTGGCGGAGCCAAGATCACGCCCTTCGGTCGCCATGTGGCGGCGGCGTTTCGCGAAATCGAAAGCGCCACGACCCACACTGCTGCCCAGAAGCTTGATTGGCTGCTGCAGACCGGGGTGGCGCCCCCGAGCGCGCCGGTGGCGCCGCGACGGGCCGTCACCCGCGCGCTCAGCGCGAATAAACGTGGCCGCGTAGCGAAACAGTCTTGACCAGCACCCACACGGGCTGACCTACGCGCAGCGCCAGGGCATTGCGGGCTTCATCCGTGATGCGCACCATGAGGGTCACGCCGCCCGCGTCGCTAAAGACCAGCCAGGCCCGATCGCCGTCCGGTTCCATTCCGGTGATGGTACCCGCCAGGCCGTTGCGCACGCTCAAGCCCACAGGTTTCGAAGTAGCCAGGATCAGGTCGCGGGCCAGCAGCTGGACGCGCACCCTTTGACCTTGGCGCAGTTCGCCGGATTCCACCAGCAGCTGTCCGGCACCTACCCGGATCTGCGCCAGCCCGGTAGCGGTCTCAACCTGCTCGACCAGGCCTTCGACCACGGCGCCGAGCGACTCGGGGCCGATGATGGCACGCAAGGCCTGCGACTGGCTCATGGTGATGATGTCGCCATGGCCGGCGACGGCGCCGTCCTGCAGCACCACCACATCGCCGGCGAGTCGCAGCACTTCTTCGAACTGATGGCTGACGAAGACCATGGGCAGCTGCAGCCGGTCGCGCAGGTCTTCCAGGTAGGGAAGCAGCTCCCCGCGTCGTGCCACGTCGATCGAAGCCAGCGGTTCATCCAGCAGCAGCAGCCGCGGCTGCGCCAGCAGCGCCCGACCGATGGCGACGCGCTGCCGTTCGCCGCCGGAAAGGCCCGCAGGACGCCGCGCCAACAGCGGGGCCAGACCCAAAAGCTCCACCACGTCGTCGAACTTCAGCTGCTGAGTGCGGCCCCGCGCGCGACGGGCGCCGTAGCCGAGATTATCGCGCACGCTCAGATGCGGGAACAGGCGTGCGTCCTGAAAGACATAGCCGATGCCGCGTTCCTCCGCCGGGACGTCAATGTCCTGCGCCGCATCGAACAGCACCGTGTCGCCGATGCGGATATGGCCACGTTCCGGTCGCAGCAGGCCTGCGATCATGTGGATGGTCGTGGTTTTGCCGCAGCCGGAGCGACCGAACAGGGCCGTCACGCCCGGCGTCGCGCTGCTGAAGGTCACCTGCGCGCGGAAGGCGCCGCGCCGTTTGTAGACATCGACTTCAAGCATTCAGGGGCCCGCGGCCGAGCTGCCTGCGCAAGGTGCGCGCCAGCCATTCGGACAGCACCAGCCCGGCGAGGCCGAGCGTGAAGGAGGTGATGGCCAGGCGTGCGGCAGTGGCATCGCCATCGGGGACCTGCAGCGCCGTGTACAGCGCCAGCGGCAGTGTCCGCGTAACCCCCGGTATGTTTGAAACGAAGGTGATCACGGCGCCGAATTCACCGAGGCCCGCCGCGAATGCCGTGACGGCGCCGGCAAGGATGCCTGGCAACATCAGCGGCAGGGTGATGCTGACGAAGCGGTCGAGGGGTCGCGCACCCAGCGTGCGAGCCGCCTCCTCGAGCCCGGTATCGATACCCTCAAGCGTCAGACGGATGGCGCGGACCATCAAGGGAAAGGTCATCACGGCCACCGCCAGCACGGTGCCCGCGGTGGTGAAAATCAGGTGCACGCCAAAACTGCGTTGCAGCCAGCCGCCGATCGGGCCGCGCGCGCCGAACAGAATCAGCAGCAGATAACCGGTCAGCACCGGCGGCAGCACCAGCGGCAGGTGCACCAAGGCGTCCACCAGGGTGCGCCCGGGAAAGCGGCGCCGGACCAGCACCCAGGCCACGGCGGTGGCCACGGGCAGGTTCCACAGCAGGCTCCACAGGGCCACCTCCAGGCTCAGGCGCAGGGCCTGCCATTCATCAGCGCTGAGCAGCATGGGGTCAATGTAGCATGGCGGTTTAGTTCGAGGATCAAGCGGTGCAGCTCATGCCCTCAGCACTGGAAGCAACGGCGGTGCGTCTGGCCCAGGCCGCCGGTGCGCAGCTCACGGGGGCCGTCAATGGTGACCTCACGGTGAGCTTCAAGCAGACCCGTCCGGAGTGGGCCGCCAACTCCAATCCGGTGAGTCAGGTGGATCAATCCGTTGAACGCTTCATCCGCGCTCAGTTGATGCAAGAGCATCCGCAGCACGCCATAATCGGCGAGGAGCAGGCGCCGGGTGGTCCCGCCGATGCAAGCATCAGCTGGGTCATCGATCCGGTCGATGGCACCTGCAACTTCATCAATGGTCTGCCCCTGTATGCCTGTGCGCTCGGTGTACTCCAACAGGGCTGGCCGGTGGCCGGCGCGATCTGGTGTTCCGCCACTCACAGGGTAGGCCCGGGTGTCTATCACGCGCATGCCGGCGGCCCCCTGTGCTTCAACGGCAGCCCGATCGTGCGCCGCCGCCCCGGCACCTGGCGCGGGCTCGCCGCCGAACATGGCCGCACCTCGCGCTATGGCGCGCAGTGGGACATCAGGAT
>DASZCK010000096.1:0-3181 GCA_035943195.1 Steroidobacteraceae bacterium | reverse complement strand
GGCTCGGAGATCTACTACCCGGTGCCGCTGCACCTGCAGCAGTGTTTCGCTTACCTGGGGCACAGCACCGGGGCGTTCCCCCAGTCTGAGGCGGCGGCGCTGGCGACGGTGGCACTGCCCATTTACCCGGAGCTGGTGCCTGAACAATTGCAGTACGTTGTCGACAGCATCGCGCGGTTCTACGGTTGAGCGGGTGACAACATGACACAGATTCCCGGACCCCGGACCCCGATCTGGGGAGAGATCGCCGCCCACGAGTCACGTCTGAGCCGGCTGCATACCCGCGAGCTGTTCGAGCAGGATCCTGGCCGCTACGAGCGCCTCTCGCGCGCGGCGCTGGGACTGTCGATGGATTTCTCCCGCCAGCGCATCGACCAGGAAGCGCTGTACAAGCTGTACGCGCTGGCCGATTACGTGCAACTGCGCGATCACATCGAGGGCATGTTCCGTGGCGAGCACATCAACCGCACCGAGGACCGTGCCGTGCTGCACGTCGCCTTGCGCCAGCCGCGCGGCACGGCGATCGGTGGCGCCGACATAGCCAGCGAGGTGATGGCCGAACGCGAGCACATGCTGAATTTCGCCGCCGCCGTGCGCGACGGGCGCATCGTCGGCAGCGCCGGCAAGCCCTTCACCCTCATCGTGAACATTGGTATCGGAGGTTCAGACCTCGGGCCCGCCATGGCGGTGCTGGCCCTGGAGCAATACACCACCGGGGCGCCGCGCGTGGAGTTCGTCTCGAATGTCGATGGCTGCCATCTTTATGATGTCCTCGAGCAGGCCAACGCCGCGACCACGCTCTTCATCGTGGCCTCCAAGACCTTCACCACGCTGGAGACCCTGACCAACGCCAAGACCGCGCGTGCATGGCTGGTGGGCAAGCTCGGGGAGGGCGTGGTCACCCAGCACTTCGCCGCCGTCTCCACCAATCACAAGGCCATGGACGCCTTTGGCGTGCACAAGGACTACCGCTTCCAGATGTGGGACTGGGTCGGTGGCCGCTATTCCATGTGGTCCTCGATCGGAGTGTCGCTCGCCATCGCCATTGGCAAGGCCAATTTCGAACAGCTTCTGGCCGGTGCCAACGCCATGGACATGCACTTCCAGAGCACCGGTTGGGCCGATAACCTGCCGGTGCTGATGGCCCTGATCGGAATCTGGAACATCAATTTCCGCAAGCTCCCGACGCTCGCCGTGCTGCCGTACGACGACCGCCTCAAGCGCCTGTCGGCCTACATGCAGCAGCTTGAAATGGAGAGCAACGGCAAGTCGGTCACCCAGGAGGGGGAACCCACCACCTGGGAGACGGCCGCGGTGATCTGGGGCGAACCGGGCAGCAATGCCCAGCATTCCTTCTTCCAGCTGCTGCACCAGGGCACCATGCGTGCGGCGCTGGATTTCATCGCGCCGGTGAACTCATCGTGTGGTGATCAGCACCATCAGAATCTGGCGCTGGCTAATTGCCTAGCGCAGGCCGAGGCCTTCATGAATGGCCAGTCCGAAGAGCAGGTACGGGCCGACCTCAAAGCCCAGGGCATGCCGACCATGCGCATCAACCAGGTCGCACCGCACAAGGTTCATGTCGGCGACCGACCCAGTACGCTGATACTCTTCAGCCGCCTGGATCCCGCGACGCTGGGGAAGCTGGTGGCGCTGTACGAGCACAAGGTGTTCACGCAGGGTGTGATCTGGGGCATCAACAGTTTCGATCAGTGGGGCGTGGAGTTGGGCAAGAAGCTGGCCGAGTCCCTGGTACCCCTGGTAGAGACCCCGTCCCTGGCCAAGGACGCCAGCAGCACCGTCAAAGGCGCGCTGGCGCGCATTTCGCAATGGCGCGGACGATAACGAAGTGAGGAATGTCGCAGTGAGGACGTCGAGCTCGGTTCGGATGGGGCAACGCAAGGTCGTGCGGCGCGCAGGTCTCTGCGCTGTGGCCGCGATTCTCGGGGCGCTGATGGCGCAGACCTTGTCGGCCCAGACTGCCTCTGGGACCGGGACCGGAAGCGGCTCGGGCACGGATGCTCTGGGAATCCTCCAGGGGCTGTCGCCCGATCAGCAACAGGAGATTCTGCAGCGGCTCGGTGGAGGCGGCGGCATCCAGAGCACGATAACAAATCGTGGAAACAACAACTCGCAGCAGCAGCAGCAGTCGCAATCTTCTGATCAGCAGAACCAACGCCGCACGCGTCGCGACGAAGACGAGGATCAGGAGGATCAGGATCGGGGTCAGCCGGCCAATGAAGGTCCACCTCGCTTTCGCGGAGAGGATTCCGTGGTCGTGGAGGTGGATTCGCACCAGCTCGAGCCTCGTCAAGTCGACACCTTTTCGGCAATTGCCGCGAGCAGCTACAGCGAACAGCTGCAGTTGCAGCAGGCTCAGGCGTTGGCCCAGGTGCAGATGCAGCAGCTTCAGGCTCAGATAAAGGCTCAAGGACCGACAGCCCCCAACGAGAGTGCGTTGGCGACGACGATGAGCGCGCAGCAGCTCGCGCTACAGCAGAAACTGATCGTGCAAATCCGCTTGAGAAACCCCTATCAGCTCTCCCGTGAAGGGGTGTTGGCGCTTCCCGGAATTGCCCCGATTCCACTGGGTGGCCTGACTGAGATGCAGGCCACATTGCGACTCGAATCGGAACCGACGCTGTATGGTCTGTATTTTCGTGTCACGCGTTTACCGCTGCGCAAGACTGGCCTTGAGGGGCTGAAGCCATTTGGCTATGACCTGTTCGAGCGAGACCCATCGACATTCTCGCCCGTCACAAACGTGCCAGTACCAGCCGATTATGTGCTGGGGTCCGGGGACGAGTTGCGGGTGCAGCTGTATGGGAGCCAAAACCGCAATTTCCCGCTGACGGTGGACCGCGACGGCCGGGTCAATTTCCCGGAGCTCGGGCCGATCAATGTTGCCGGTCAACACTTCTCCAGCGTCAAGGAGGACATTGAGCAGCGCGTGGCGCGACAAATGATCGGAGTGAAAGCCAGTGTCAGCATGGGGGATACGCGCTCTATCCGTGTGTTCGTGCTTGGTGAGGCGCAGGTGCCCGGTTCCTACGCTATCAGCGGGCTGGGGACGATCACCTCCGCCCTATACGCTGCGGGGGGAATCAAGCGCGTCGGATCGCTGCGCGACGTGCAGTTGAAGCGCGGCGCGACAGTCGTGCGTCACCTCGATCTCTATGAT
>DASZCK010000095.1:0-1693 GCA_035943195.1 Steroidobacteraceae bacterium | reverse complement strand
GCTAATGCCGGGGTAACCAGGGACAGCTTGGGATGTTCCGCTTTCGTGGTCGATTCGGCGCCTCGCACTCCCGACCGGCACCGAATGAGTTCGCCACCGGCTTGGCCGACCCACTGTGGATGAAACGGGTGCATGGCATGGTAGGGTGGGCCGCTGCCGGCGAAGAGATCGGAGTTTTCTTGGTGCACGGGAGCCCGTGAATTAGTTTGATTGGGGACGCCTGATCACCCCTGATTGTGCCAAGGAGTCAGTGATGACCCCCGGAGCACGTTTTCTAGAGTTCATCTTACGGACGTCCCTTGCCGGCGGCAACCACCGGAGGGAAAGACATGGAAGTTCTCCACCCGCACTGCGCCGGCCTTGACGTTCACAAGGATACGGTTGTCGCCTGTGTTCGTCACGTCACCGATGGCGAGGTCACGCGCGAAGTTCGCACTTTCAAGACGATGACGACCGATCTGCTGGCGCTGTCGGAGTGGTTGGCCGAGCAGGGCTGCACCCATGTGGTGATGGAGGCCACCGGCGTCTATTGGAAGCCGGTCTGGCACATTCTCAGTGACGGCGATTTTGTGCTGACGCTCGCCAATGCGGCGCACGTCAAGAATGTGCCCGGCCGCAAGACGGATATCAACGACGCCACCTGGCTGGCCGATCTGTTGGCGCACGGACTTATCCGGGGGAGCTTCGTCCCCGACGCGGCGACGCAGGAGCAGCGCGGGCTGCTGCGCACCCGGAAGCAGCTGTCACGCGAGCGGGCCAGCCACGTGCAGCGGCTGCAGCGGGTACTGGAAGAGGCCAATATCAAGCTCGACTCAGTCATTTCCGACGTTGTCGGGCAGAGCGGGCGAGCGATGATCGGGGCCTTGATCGCTGGCCAGACCGACCCAGCCAAGCTGGCCGCACTCGCTCACCGCAGCATCAAGTCGCCGCCGGAGACCTTGCGCGAGGCGTTGCGCGGTCGCGTGACCAAGCATCATCGTTTCCTGCTGGCGCTTCATCTCAAGCAGGTCGACCTGCTTGACGAAGCGATGGCTGCGATCAGGACGGAGATCGACGCGCATGTCGCGTCCTTTCGCGCCGCCATCGAGCAGCTGAAGAGCATTCCGGGCATCGGTGACCTCAGCGCCTGCGTCATCCTCGCTGAAATCGGCCAGGACATGAGCCGTTTTGCCACCCACGCGCATCTGCTCTCATGGGCAGGGCTGTGTCCGAAAAACGATGAGAGCGCCGGCAAGCGTCGCTCAAACCGAATGCGCAAGGGAGCACCATGGCTCAAGACCACCCTCGTGCAATGTGCCTGGGCGGCCACTCGCAAGAAGGGCAGCTATCTCCAGGCCCAGTTCAGCCGCCTGCGAGCCCGCCGTGGCGCCAAAAAGGCGATCGGCGCTGTTGCCGCTTCAATCCTTACCGCCGCCTATCACATGCTCAAAGACGGCACATTCTACAAAGATCTCGGGCCCGACCACTTCGATCGCCGCTCCAAGGCCTCTGTCAAAAAACGCTTGGTCGCAAAACTCGCCAGCCTCGGATATCAGGTCACTCTGGAGCCAGCGTGAGTCCCGACCACGGAGTTTCTTTCTAGAGCAACTTCGGGCCGATGTCGTCCCGTCTCTGATGCGCCTTTAGCGGCCCGGGCCAGGACTGCGGGCGCCACAGCCGCGGCGGCGACGCCGGGCCCGACGACGCTATCGCC
>DASZCK010000094.1:0-1946 GCA_035943195.1 Steroidobacteraceae bacterium | reverse complement strand
CTACCCGCCCAGAAGGAGATGCGCAGGCGCGGCGTCATTCTGCTCAATGCCGGTGCGGACTACCACATGGGACCCAGCCGCATGTACGTCTCCTTGGCGCGCAGATGGGCGCGCAGCGGCTACTATGTGTTGCGCCTGGACCTGGCCGGTCTGGGCGACAGTAGCACCAGGGCCGGTAAGCCCGATGATGTGACCTTTCCGCCCGCGGCCATGGATGACATTCGCGATGCCGTTGCATATCTGCGTGAGCGCTATGACATCCGGGAAATCACGCTTATGGGACTTTGCGCCGGCGCCTATCACGCGCTGCGGGCGGCGGCGGCGGGGCTCCCGGTGCAAAGGGTGCTGCTGGTGAATCCGCAGAATTACTATTGGTCGGAAGATATGAATCTGGAGGACCTGCAGCTCGCTGAAGTCCTGCGCAATCCTGGCGTGTACAAGGAACGCATTCAGTCGGCCAGCGCGTGGCGGCGGCTATTGACCGGGCAGGTCAATATTTGGAGAATTTTCCAAATCTATGCCTACCGCCCGATGCTGGTCGCCGAGGCCGCCCTGCGCAACACGGCGCGCGCCCTGCACATAAAGATTCCAAACGATCTTGGCCGTGAACTGGAGGACATGGTGGGCCGCGGCGTCCAGGCGACCTTCATTTTCGCTGACAGCGACCCGGGATATGATCTTCTGAAGATACAGGGCGGATCGTCAGTCAAGAAGCTCGGTGAGAATTGCCGTGTCCGCTTCATAAAGGATGCGGACCACACCTTCAGCCGTCGCGGGCCGCGTGCTGCCATGGAGCGAGTCCTCAGCGACGAATTGTTTCTGGCGCGCACACCCGGAACGGTCCGCTCGCCCAAAGGAATGCACGGTATTGCCGAATCGCGCTGACCGACCAATCTCCCATGCCTAATTTCAAAGAGTTGGTCGTCGTGCTGGTCATCAGCACCATCACCTTCATATGGTTGAAGCCAATCGCCCTGCGATTTACGGCGGAAGCTGATTTTGGGCGACGGCGGAACCTGTGGCTGGCGCTGACCTGCCTGGGCTTCCTTGCCCCGAATATCTGGGTGTATGCAGTGCTGGCGGCTCCGCTGATGCTGTGGGGCGGCCGCAAGGATTCCAATCCCGTGGCTCTGTACCTGGTTTTGCTGCAGGTGCTACCGCCCATATCGGTACCGATTCCGTTCCCGGGGATCAATCTCCTCTTTGATTTTCAACATTACCGGTTGCTGGCGCTCTTTATTCTGATCCCCACCATCTGGCGACTGAGAAAGGACTCGGGGGCCGGCGATGCCCGCGGCTGGAATGGCATGGATCTGCTGTTGCTCGCATTCGGTGCACTGCAGACACTGCTGTTTATAAGGCCGGATACGCCCACGGCATTTCTGCTGCATGATTCGCCGACCAATCTGCTACGGCGCCTGTTTTTGTTTCTCATCGACGTCTACGCGCTTTACTACGTGGTCAGTCGCTCTTGTAAGAACAGGACCAGGCTCGTCGATGCCATGGCGGCATTCTGCGTCGTGAGCTGTGTGATGGCGCTCGAGGCCGTCTTTGAAACCCTGAAGCACTGGCTGCTGTATCAGGAGATGGCGCTGCGCCTGAGTCCAGAGGACGCCGGGATGCGGTTGGCGTATCTGCTGCGCAATGGAGTGTTGCGTGCGCAGGGATCGGCGGGCCACCCGCTGGTGCTGGGATACCTGCTGGCCGTGGCCTTCGGGTTCTGGCTGTATCTGCAGCCGCACATCGAATCCAGGCTGAAGCGACTCTCGGTCCTGGCCATACTGTGGGCGGGTCTGCTTGCGGCCTATTCGCGCGGACCTTGGCTTGGCGCGGTGACCATCTATCTCGTCACGATCACGATCAGTCCCAAGACGCTGGGGCGCCTGGCCCGCACTGCCGCCGGTCTGATCGTGGTTGCGGGCTTTGTGGCCCTGACACCTCTGGGG
>DASZCK010000093.1:0-2009 GCA_035943195.1 Steroidobacteraceae bacterium | reverse complement strand
CCGCTGGCCGCCGCCGCCTGCAGAATGCTATGTCGTGCCGAATAGTCGACCGCCATGCGCAGGTGCATGCCGGTGCAGTGCGCGGTCTGGCGCTCGCCGTGTTCCACGGCGCGCAGCAATTCAGGTCCCAGACGGTCGCGGCGACCGATGATGTTGAGGCGGACCTGCTGCGCCCGACAGCGCTCGGTCTCGGTCAGCAGGTAGCGACGGAACAGTTTGAGAAGGGCGCCGACCTCGCGGGGCGGGCGGCCCCAGTTGTCGGAGGAGAAGGCGTAGAGCGTCAGGGTACCGACACCGGCGGCGGCGGCGGCCTCGACGATCCGCCGCACCGTGCGTGCCCCCTCGATATGCCCGGCGGTGCGCAGCAGTCCGCGGCGACCCGCCCAGCGGCCGTTGCCATCCATGATGATCGCCACGTGCATAGGCATTTAAGAGTACTCTAGATTGCAAAGCCGATAAGCCAAAAAAACCCAAGTTGTGGACTATGCACGGCGGGTCGCGAGGATCACGGCCTCGATATGCTGCAGGTAGCGCTCCAGGGCCTTGCGGCCGGTGGCAGTGAGCCGGTATTCGGAGCGCGGCCGGCGTTCCTCGAAAGTCTTGCGACAGGAGATGTAGCCGGCATCTTCGAGCTTGCGGGCGTGGGCCCCGAGATTGCCATCGGTCACCGCAAACAGCGCCTTCAGATCGTTGAAGCTCAGCTGCTCATTGACCGCCAGCGCACTCAAGATGCCCAGCCGTACCCGGCCATAGATCAGCCGGTCGAAGCGCTCTTCCGCGGCGCTGGCGCGTGCCATCTGCGGCGCCGGCCGGGGGAGTGCCTCTACCGGGTGCCGTCGGGCGTTACTTCGCGTACTCATGGCAATTGCTCCCGGGTTCGTCCGCCGATCACAATACCAAACAGCAGATGCAATCCGCCGAATCCGACGCCCAGAACGGCATTCTGGTAAGTCGCGGGCAACTGCAGGGCGATGACGCCCAGCAGCGCCAGCAGCCCACCCATCACCGCCAGCGCGCGGCGGGTCAGGGTGCTGGCGGCCATCACCGCGCAGCCGTACAGCAGCAGCCATAACCCGGGTATGAGGCTGGTTGCGGCGTGCAGCCACAGCTGCCAGGTCAGCACCGCGCCCACCAGCAGCGGCGGACACAGGCACATCAGGAAGCGGCGCAAGGGGCCACGATACAACGCCGTGCCGCGGCTGGTGACCTGGTGAGCCATGAGCACAGTGCCGAAGGCGATGGCCACGAAGCCGGCAAGCAGCCAGATCTCGAGCCAATGTGCGGCCAGCGCCCTGAGTGACACCAGCACAGCGGCCAGGATGCCCACCGCACCCATGGCGATACCGGCCGACCCCGGTACTGCCAAGAGACCCGCGGCATCGATGGAGGCGCGGATGTACTGCAGAGTGCCCAGGGCGTGAGTGTCCAGGGCCACGGTATTGGGGCTGCGGGACTTGGGATCGATCATTGCCTTGCGCATGCCGGCTCCCGCCACTGCTCAGTGCTTGACCATGCTCAGCATCTGGTCCACGCCCTGTTCGATGATGGCGTCCGGAATGTCCGGGCGGTTGCCCTTCGCAGGCATGGTGCCCGTGGTGCCGGTGAAGCCGTGCAGCGCGTGGTCATACAGGAGGTTCTTGCCCTTGGCGATGCGCGGTCCCCAGGCGGCGGCATCGCCCGCCTTGGGCGCCCCCACCAGCCCCAGACCATGGCAGGCCGAGCAGACCTGGGCATACACCGCCGCCCCATCCTTGGGGATGGGCAGTGCCGCGCCGGCACCCGCGGGCGAATCCGGCTTGATGGCCATGGCGGTATTGTCCTGCCCGACGATGGCTTCCTGAGACAGCGGTTCGATGCGGCCGGCGACGCTCGTGGCGAAGTCGCGCTGTTCGACCACGTCCGTTTCCTGGGTATGCGCGGCGACCACCCGTGCCAGGACAATGATGCCGATGGCCACCAGCACCAGCAGGCCGATCACCATGCTGAAAGTATTGACGAAGTGCGTGTCC
>DASZCK010000092.1:0-36783 GCA_035943195.1 Steroidobacteraceae bacterium | reverse complement strand
GTCTATGATCGCACGGCTTCGGTCGACGGCTTTGTGTCGCTGGAGGTTTCACCGCTGCTGGCCTACGACACCGCGCAGACCCTGGCGGCGGCGCGCAAGCTGCACGCCAAGGCCGGGCGGCCCAACCTCTTCATCAAGATTCCCGGCACCCGCGAAGGCCTGCCCGCGATCGAGGAGGCGACTTTCCAGGGCGTGCCGATCAACGTCACGCTGCTCTTTTCGACCGAGCAGTACCAGGCGGCCGCCGAGGCCTACGTGCGCGGCCTCGAGCGCCGCGTGCTCGCGGGTCTGAGCCCCGATGTGCGTTCGGTCGCCTCGCTGTTCGTGAGCCGCTGGGACAAGGCGACGATGGACAAGTTGCCCGCGCCGCTGCGCAATACGCTGGGAATCGCCGTCGGACAGCAGTCCTACCGCGCCTACCGGCAGCTGCTGGCGTCGGATCGCTGGCAGCGGCTGCTGAACCTTGGCGCGCGGTCGCAGCGGCTGCTGTTCGCAAGTACCGGCGTCAAGGATCCCTCGGCACCCGACACCCTATACGTCACGGCACTCGCGGCTCCGAATACGGTGAACACCATGCCGGAGGAGACTCTGCTGGCCTTCGCCGATCATGGCTCGTTGAAGGGTACACTGCCCCCGGATGGCGGCAACTGCGAGCAGACCCTCGCCGCCATCGCCAAGGCCGGCGTGGACCTGGCGGCGCTGGCCGCCAAGCTGCAGTCCGACGGTGCCGAGTCGTTCAACGTGTCGTGGAAGAACCTGCTGAAGTCCATCGAGACCAAGAGCAAGGCGCTGAAGTAACGCGGCGTCGCCGATGGAACTCGCGCAGCACGGCGTTGCGTGGTTGTCGCTGCTGGTATTGCTGCAGGCGATCGGCCTGCCGGTGCCGTGCGCGATCGCCCTGATACTGGCGGCCGCGGAAACGGCCAAGGGTCACCTGTCGGTACTGGGCGTTCTCGGCGGGTCGATGGCCGGCATGCTGGTCGGGGACGTGCTGATGTTTCTGCTGGGACGCCATACCGGCTGGTGGCTGCTGGGCACACTGTGCCGCGTCTCGCTGAACCCAGAGTCCTGCGTCGTGACGTCGGCTGACACTTTCCACCGGCGCGGGCGTTCGTTGCTGGTGGTGGCGAAGTTTCTGCCCGGCATCAATACCATGGCGCCGCCCCTCGCCGGCAGCATGCAGATGCGCTGGTGGTCGTTCCTCGGACTGGATGCGGCCGGCTCGGCGCTGTACATCGGGGTGTACTTCGTCGTCGGCTATCTGTGCAGTGACGCAGTCTCGGCGGTAATACGCTTCTACGAGCGCTTCGGACACCTGACGACGGCCGTGGTCCTGATACTCGTGACCGCCTATGCGCTGTGGCTGTTGTGGAGCACGCTGCGGGCCCGCCGCCTCGGTCGCGGAGTGCCGCACGCTCCGGCCACGATTGTCGCGCGCGAGTTGAGTGCCGGCGAGGCGGTGGTGTTTGATGTGCGCAGCCACGGTTACTTCGATCCTGGTGCCGTGCGAATTCCGGGGTCGCGGCGCGTCGATCCCAATGCCCTGCGCGCCAGTCTCAAGGAAGTATCGCAGGACCGGCAGATCTACCTTTACTGCACCTGCTTGCGCCAGGCCACCAGCGTGCGGGTGGCGCGGGAGCTGCTCAAGCTCGGGCTGCGGGTCGCGGTGATCGAGGACGGGCTGCGCGGTTGGCGCGGTGCGGGCCTCGAACTGGAGAGCGTGCCGGCCGCCGAAGTCGCCGCGCTGCCTCTGTTCAGTTAGGCCGTGGCGACGGCCGCGTCCGGGTTGTGTCGCAGCGTGATGCGGGCGAAGCTCACGCACAGCAGCGCGCACAGAGTGATGCCGGCGATCATGGGCAGGGGTTGGCCGTTGGCGAAGGTTCCCGAAAACCCCATGACCACGGAGCCCAGGCCAAACTGCAGGAAGCCGATCATCGACGAGGCGGTGCCGGCGATCGCACCGTGTTCCTCCAACGCCAACACCGACGACGTCGGCACTGTCATTCCCAGGCAGGCATAGGCGCTACACAGCAATACCACCATCACCACCAGGTGATCGACCCCGGCGGCAAACAATCCCAGCAGAACCAGCATGGCCAGTGCAAAGCCCGTGGAGGCACGACGCACCAGCGACTTCAGACCCATGCGTCGGGCCAGGGTGCTGTTGAACTGCGCGGCGACGAAGAACGAGGCCGCATTGACCGAAAACAGCAAGCTGAAGCCGCGCGGGCTCAGGTGATAGTGCTCGATCATCACGAAGGGTGAGTTCGACAGGTACAAAAAGAAGCTGGCCATGCCGCAGGTGCCGATCAAAACCGTGCCGATGAAGTGCCGGTCCGCGAGCAGCTGCCGGTAGGAGTGAAAGGCGCTGATCAGACTGCTGTGCGCGCGCGCCGCCGGGGGACGCGACTCCTTGAGCGTGGTCAGGATGCCGAAGCCGATCACAGCCGCGCCCAGAACCATCCAGAAGACACCGCGCCAGCCCACCACCTGGATCACGAAACTGCCGGTGAGCGGCGCCAGCAGCGGTGAGATGCTGAAGACCAGCATGAGCAGCGACATGAGGCGCGTGGCCTCCACGCCGGAATGCAGATCACGGACGACGGCGCGTGGAATCACCATGCCGCCGCAGGCGCCCAGACCCTGGACGAAACGGCCCAGCAGGAACAGCTCGGCATTCGGCGCCAGGGCGCAGGTCACGCTGCCGCAGCAGAACAGCGCCAGACCCACGTACAACGGAAGCTTGCGCCCATACATGTCCGAGAGGGGGCCGTAGATCAGCTGGCCGCCGCCCACCGCGATGAAGAATACCGTCAGACTCAACTGCACCGTGGCCGCGTCGGCGTGCAGGCTGCGGCCGATGGACGGCAACGCCGGCAGATACATGTCGATGGCAAACGGGCCGATCGCGGACAGCAGTCCCAGTATGATGCCGTGCCGTAAGTAGCTCTTGTCCATAATAATAAAAGTAGTGGGATTGGCCGGCGGGTGAGACGGATGCCAGAATGAGGCAAACCCGCAGCCACACACAGCTGTCGCAAATGCGACAATTGGCCAAAGTATTGCCGATGATGGGAGAGCGCGCAAATGACGATTAATCCGCTGGCCGGCAAACCGGCGCCCGCCTCGATGCTGGTCAATGTGCCGCGACTGGTCTGCGCGTACTACGCGGATGCGCCGGATCCGGCAGTGCCTGAGCAAAAAGTGTCATTCGGCACCTCGGGTCATCGCGGCAGCTCGCTGCAGCGCTCGTTCAACGAGGCACACATCCTCGCCATTACCCAGGCCATCGTCATGTACCGCAGCGGGCAGGGTATCACCGGCCCGCTGTTCCTGGGCATGGACACTCACGCCCTGTCCGAACCTGCGTTCGTCAGCGCCCTGGAGGTGCTCGGGGCGAACGGCGTGACCGTCATGATCGCCGATGAGCACACCGACTACACGCCCACGCCGGTCATCTCGCACGCGATCCTGACCTACAATCGCGGTCGTACCGCGGCGCTCGCCGATGGCATCGTGATCACCCCGTCGCACAATCCGCCCGATAGCGGCGGCTTCAAGTACAACCCGCCCAACGGCGGTCCCGCCGACACGGCGATCACTTCGTGGATCGAGAACAAGGCCAACGAGCTATTGGGCGCAAGCCTTGCGGGTGTGCAACGCATGCCCTTCAACCAGGCGCGCAGCCTCGGCACCACGCATCGGCACGACTACCGGCAGGCCTATGTGGATGACCTCGCCGCGGTGCTTGACCTGGATACCATCCGTGCCTCGGGTGTGCACATGGGCGTGGATCCCTTGGGGGGCGCCGGAGTGCATTACTGGCCGCTGATCGCCGATCAATACAAGCTGGATCTCACCATCACCAATGAAGCGGTGGATCCGACCTTCCGCTTCATGACGCTGGACTGGGACGGCAAGATCCGCATGGATCCCTCCTCACCCAATGCCATGCAGCGCCTGATCGAGCTGAAGGGGCGCTTCGACATTGCCTTCGCCTGCGATACCGACCACGACCGTCATGGCGTGGTGACGCGCAGCGCCGGCCTGATGCCGCCGAATCACTATCTCACGGCGGCGGCGCACTACCTGTTTTCCAACCGTCCGAAGTGGAGTACACGGGCCACCATTGCCAAGACGGTCGTGACCAGCATGATGCTGGACAAAGTCGCTGCACAGCTCGGCCGCAAGATCTTCGAGACGCCGGTGGGCTTCAAGTGGTTCGTGGACGGACTGGTCGATGGTTCGCTGGGCTTCGTGTGTGAGGAGAGCGCCGGTGCCTCGCTGCTGCGTCGTGACGGGAGCGTCTGGACCACGGACAAGGACGGTATTGCATTGGCGCTGCTGGCCGGGGAAATCACGGCGCGTACCGGCACGGACCCCTCGCAGCTCTACGAACAGCTCACCCGCGAGCTCGGCAACCCGGCCTACGAACGCGTCGATGCACCGGCCGATGCCGCACAGCGCAAGGCGCTGTCGAAGCTCTCGGGTGAACAGATCAAGAGCCCAACGCTTGCCGGTGAAAAGATCGAGTCGGTGCTCACCAAGGCGCCCGGCAATGGCGCGGGCATCGGGGGCGTCAAGGTGGTCACGGCCAGCGGCTGGTTTGCGGCGCGACCCTCGGGTACCGAGAGCATCTATAAGATTTATGCGGAGAGTCTGCGCGGCCCTGAGCATCTGCAGCAGATATTCGCCGAAGCTCAGCAGATCGTAGGAGCGGCATTGAAATGAACCGACGCGAAGCCACGATGCTGGCAGGTGCGGCCATGGTTTCAGCCCTGGCCGGGCGGACGGTGCGGGCGGCCGCGCGGCCGCTGCGGGTACTGATCCTGGGTGGCACCGGCTTCATCGGACCGCACTTCGTCGCGGCCCTGATGGCTGGCGGTCATAGCGTGACGGTTTTCAATCGGGGCAGGGACTCGGCGAAGGTGCCAGCCGGTGTCGCCCAGCTCATCGGCGACCGCAACGGTCAGGTGGACGCGCTCAAAGGTCACGACTGGGATGTCGTCATCGACAATTCCGGTTACACCGTGCGCCAGGTCCGACTCACGTCTGATCTCCTGAAGGGGCACATCAAGCACTACATCTTCATTTCCAGCATTTCCGCCTATGCGGATCTTGCGGTGCCGGGCATTGATGAGAACTACAAGCTGGCGAAAGTGGCCGATCCGAATAGCGAAGACATCGGCGGCGGCAATTACGGCGGACTGAAGGCGCTGTGCGAGCAGCTGGTCGAACACTCCTACCAGGCCGACGCCACCATCATCCGGCCCACCTACATTGCAGGGCCCGGCGACACCACGGACCGATTCACCTACTGGCCGGTGCGAGTCGCGCGGGGCGGAGAGATGCTCGCGCCCGGTACTCCCGCCGATCCCATGCAGTTCATCGACGTGCGTGACCTCGCCGACTTCATTCGGCGGTGCGCCGAAAAGCATCTTCACGGGCGCTTCAACGTCTGCAATCCGCCCCGCGCCGTGACCATGGGTTCGCTGCTTGAGACCAGTCGCCGCATCACGCGCGCGGATACCAGGTTCGTGTGGGCCAGCGTCGCCTTTCTGACAGCACAGAAAGTGATCGGCGATGACGCGGCCCCCGGCAATCCGCTGCCGATCTGGAATCCGCCGGTGGGCGAGGATGCCGCTGCCGCCCTGGTCAGTTCGACCAGGGCCGTGAACCACGGGCTGCGCTTCCGGCCGCTCGAGCAGACCATTCGGGACACACTGGTCTGGCAGAAGCAACGACCCCAGGCCGAACAGACACTGCGCGCAGGACTGTCGCCGCAGCGCGAAGCACAACTGCTGAAACTGCTGCACGCCGGTTAGCGACCCGTTCGGGCCGGTGTATACTCGCGCCGTTAGTGAACGCGCAGGGTGCCCCGCAAGGGGCTTTGAATGGGAACGCGGTTCAATGCCGCGGCTGCCCCCGCAACTGTGACCGGCGAGTGATCGTCCAGATCGCCACTGGGCCCCATGGGGTTCGGGAAGGCGGACGAGAACCGTGACCCGGGAGTCAGGAGACCAGCCCTGTGCCGTCGTCCATGCTTCTGGCCGGGGTGCGTCATGAGCTGCGGGTGATCCGCTGCGACGACATTTTGTGTCGTCAACAGCGGAGAACTTTATGCAGCGGATTTCACTGGCTCCGGCCACCGGGGCGGCCTGTCTGGTGTTCCTGGCTCAAGCAGCACTCGCGGCCGACCAGGCGCCGTTCATTCTCGATGGCGATGTACTGCCTGCGCCGACACAGGTCATTGTTTCAGCCACGCACATCGCCACGCCGGTTGCGCAGGTCGGCAGCACCGTCACGGTGATCACCGCGGAGGAGATCGCGGCCGAACAGCTGCGCACCGTGACCGATGTGCTCAAGCAGGTGCCCGGACTCAATGTCGTGCAGGAGGGCGGGCCCGGCGGCCAGACCTCGATATTCATTCGTGGCACGAACTCCAATCACACCAAGGTGCTGATCGATGGCATCGACGTGAGCGACCCCAGTAATGCCGGCGCGAGCTTTGACTTCGGCCAGCTTTTGGCCTCGGACATCGAACGCATCGAGATCCTGCGCGGTCCGCAGAGCGGTCTGTACGGATCCGACGCCATCGGCGGTGTCATCAGCATCACGACGCGCTCCGGAAAGGGTCCGTTCAATCTGGCCGGCAGCGCTGAAGGAGGCACCTTCCACACCAACAACGAGACGCTCTCGCTGGGGGGGTCGACCGACCAGTTCCAATACGCTGCAAATATCGAGCATCTGCACACCGGGTCCTTGCCCGTGACGCCACTGGATCTGCTGCCACCGGGCGAAGGCCGGATCAATGATTACGATGACAACCTGACGACCTCGACCCGCCTCCGGTACAGCGTGACGCCCGGCTTTGAGCTGAATCTGGTGGGCCGCTTCACCGACGCGCACTACGCCTTCACCGGCGATAATCCCTTCGAATTTCCCAGCCCCCCCAATCCCACGCACAGCAAGAGCGACACCTCCCAGTACGACACGCGTTTGAGCGGACACCTCGTGAGTTTCGACGGCACGCTGGATGAGACCCTCGGGGTCGCCTACTCCAGTGCCTGGACCTTGAATCTCGATCCCTACCTCGGTGCCTCGGTCAATACCGGCGATCGCCTGAAGATCGACTGGCAGGGGGCGGTGCGGCTCTCGGGCGATGAAACCCTGGTGCTCGATGCGGAGCACGATCGCGACGCCATTCATGAACCCATCAGCGCCGAGGTCAGCGACAACGCGGGGGCCGTGGAGCTGCAATCGCACCTGGGCGAGGGGTTCTACTCGGCGCTGAATGTGCGGTACGACGACAATGAGCGCTTTGGCTCGAAGGTCACCTGGCGCTTTGCGCCCGCGTACCTGCTGACCCACACGGACACCCGCTTCAACGCCAGTGCCGGCACCGGCTTCAAGGCCCCGACTCTCGGGGAGCTCTACCAGAATTTTCCACCGTTCTTCTTCTCCAACCCGAATCTGAAACCCGAAACCAGCACTGGATATGACCTCGGCATCGAGCAGGGCGTGTTCGGCAGCGCGGTCAAGGTAGGGGCCACCTGGTTCCGTAATGACATCAAGAATCTCATCACAACCGATGTGACTGGCACGACGTATGCGAATGTCGGTCGTGCGCTGAGCCAGGGTGTGGAAAGCTTCATCACCTGGCAGCCCCTACAGGCGCTGCACTTGCGTGCGGACTACACCTTTACCCAGGCGGACGATGACATCCTGCACGAGCAGCTGCTGCGCCGGCCCAAGCACAAGGCGACCCTGGATGCGAGGTGGCAGGCCAATGACGCTGTGTCATTCAATACCACGGTGCTGTACGTCGGCAGCTGGATCGACGGCAATCGGGATTTTTCGGTTCCACGCCTGGCGGCGCCGAGTTATACCACCGTGAACATGGCGGCGAACTTCGTGCTGACGGCGCACTGGACGCTGTTTGGTCGGGTCGACAACCTCTTTGACCGCCGCTACCAGGATCCGGTGGGCTTTCTGCAGCCGGCACTGGGCGTATTCGCAGGCGTTCGCGGTCAGCTGTGACCTTTGAGGTACACTCGCGTACCGATGCAGTGACGGGGGAAGGCGAAATGCGAGCGCGATCATGGGCGATGCGTGGTTTGCAGGTGCTGGCCGGTGCCGGCCTGGCGTCCTGTTTTCATCCGGTTCACGCCCAACAGGCGCCCCTTGGCATCGAGGCCGTCTCGCTGACGCAGCCGGCTTACGTTTTCGATACTGCGGAGCAGCACAAGGTGCGCGTGGTGGTCGTGGTCCACGGCCTGCGTCATCCCTTTGCGGTGGCACTGCTGCCTTCCGGGGATGCGTTGGTCTCCGAACGTGGCGCAGGCCTGCGCCTGATTCACAACGCAGCGTCGGGTACGGCGCAGCTGGATCCGGCGCCGGTTGCTGGAGTGCCTGCGCCGCCTCCGTATCGCAACGGCGGTCTGCAGGACGTCGCGCTGCATCCGGACTTCGCCCGCAACCACCTGGTGTACTTCACGTTCAACCAGGCGGGTAATCCGCCGCCCGCGAACGCCAAGCCGCCGGTGCGCCAGGAGAGCCGGGTGTCCTTGTTCCGCGGTGAATTGAGCGGCAACTCGCTGATCCATGTACAGCAGCTGTTCGCCGGAGGATCTGGCAGCACCAGCGGTTCGCGCATGGCCTTCGATGGGCACGGCATGGTCTACATGACCACCGGTGGGCCCTTCGATGATGCCCCGCAGCGCCTGGACACGGTGTACGGAAAAGTGCTGCGGCTGCGCGACGATGGCACCATTCCCCGCGACAATCCCTTCGTCGGCAAACCCGGCGCCCGCGGCGAGATTTTCTCGCTTGGTCATCGCGATCATCTCGGTCTGACCGTCAGTCCGGCCGGTATGGTGTTCAATGCCGAGGAGGGCCCGAACGGCGGCGATAAGCTGAACCTGATTCTCGCCGGCCACAACTATGGCTGGCCCAAGGTGAGTTTCGGGCGTGACTATGCCGGTCCGCGAATTTCAGAGTTGCCGGTGGCCGAGGGCATTGATCAGCCGGTGGTGGTGTGGCTGCCGTCGATTGCACCCGGTGGGCTCACCTTTTATACGGGCGACAAGTTTCCGGCCTGGCAGAACAATGTGTTCGTGACCAGTGCCCGCCGCGGTGAGATTCCGCGCACCGGCGGCCTGGAGCGGGTGGTCTTCAACCCCAAGATGGAGGAGCTGCGGCGCGAGACGCTGTTCACCGAGCTGCACCAGAGATTCCGTGACGTGCGCCAGGGGCCCGATGGGCTGCTGTATGCGGTGACCGATGAGGACGATGGCGCGCTGCTGCGGATCGAGCCGGTCGCCGCGACGACGGTGGTCGCCGAAACGCAGGTCGCCGAACCGCAGATCCGCCTCAATCCCCAAGACATCCAGACCATGGTGCGGGCGCAGAAGACTGCGGGCCGCCCGGGACCGGCCTCGGTGGCCCTCAATGGCGACTCCACCAAGCTCGGTGTCTACACCGTGCAGGTCACGCTACCCGCCCATACCATCGTTCCGCCGCATACCCATCGCGACAATCGCACCGTGTACGTGGTGTCCGGGACGCTGTACGTGGGATATGGCGAGAAGCGCGATGCCGCTGCGCTCAAGACCCTGCCACCCGGCAGCTACTACACCGAGCCTGCGTCCACGCCGCATTACACCGAGACGCGCGATGACCCGGTGGTGATCCTCATCACCGGCGTGGGGCCCTCCGATACGCATCTGATCGGCGCAGCCGCACGCTGAGTTCGCTAGCGGCGGGAGTCTCGTGACAATCGCGGCAGGACCAAAAGGGCGAAGCTGACGAGAACCGCGAGGACCGCGACGGCCAGGGCCGGCAGGAGCCACGGGGGGAGGGAGTGGAAGCGCGCGGCAAGCGGTCGGGACAGCATCATTCCAAGGGTACTGGCCGTTAGGCAAAGCGTTCCCAGGATGATGGTCCGGCGCAAGCGCGGTCGCCGCTCGGTGGCTTCGGGTGCGTTCTTCATCCCGTTCCTGAATGGCAAAGGGCGGCGTCCTTGCGGACACCGCCCCTGCAAACGATCAGATCAAGGTCAGATGGCCTGATTGATGATCTTGGACTGTGTGAACTCTTCGAGCCCTTCCTGACCCATTTCGGCGCCGAAGCCGGACTGCTTGGCGCCCCCGAATGGCACGTCCACTGGCAGGTCCAGGTGCTTGTTCACCCAGACGGTGCCGGAATCGATGCGCAGCGCGGTTTCATAGGCACGCTTGTCGTTCGAGGACCAGACGGTGCCGCCGAGGCCGTACTCGCTGCTGTTGATGCGCGCAATTGCATCATCCAGGCTGCTGTAGCGAAGCACCGGCAGCACCGGCCCGAACTGCTCCTCCTGCACCAGGCGGGTGTTGTCCGGGATGTCACGCACGATGGTCGGGCGCACGAAGTAACCGCGGCCGGTGTGCGGCTTGCCGCCCGCAACGATCTTGCCGTGCGCGCGGGCGTCTTCGATGTAGTCGTTGACCTTCTTGAACTGGGTGGCGTTCTGCACCGGGCCGTACTGGGTATTCGGATCCATGCCATCGCCGACCACCGCTGCGTCGGCGAGCTTCGCAAGCTCACTGCACACGGCGTCGTACATGGAGTCGGGGACGTAGGCGCGCTTGATCGCCAGGCACACCTGGCCGCTGTTGACCATGGAGCCGGCGAACAGGCTCGCCGCCGCTTTCTTCGGATCCAGGTCATCCAGGACCAGCGCCGCATCATTGCCACCCAGTTCCAGGGTCAGCCGCTTGATGGTGCTGGCGACACTGGCCATTACCTTCTTGCCGGTCGCGGTCGAGCCAGTGAAGGCGACCTTCGCGACATCCGGATGAGATGTCAGCGCATTGCCCAGGTCACTGACGTCGGTGATGACGTTGACTACGCCGGGCGGAAAGATCTTGGCGCACAGCTCACCCAGGCGCAGCGTGGACAGCGGCGTCGTCGGGGCGGGCTTGACCACCACGGTATTGCCGGCGAGCAGCGCCGGCGCCAGCTTGATCATCAGCAGAATGACTGGGAAATTCCATGGCGTGATGGCGGCTACCACCCCCAGCGGCACGTGATGCTGCACGATGCGGCTGCCTTCACCTTCCTTCAACACCTTGGACGGCAGATCCATGGTGGCGAAGGTCTGGATCATGTGAATGGCGCCACCGATTTCATATTTGGCGGCGCCCAGCGGCTTGCCCTGCTCCTGAGTCAGAACGCGGGCGATGTCATCCATGGAGGCGCCGAGGGCCTCGGCCAGCTTCAGCAGCAGGCGGCGACGTTCGGCAATGGGAGTCGTGGACCAGGACGGAAAAGCATTCTTGGCAGCCGCGACGGCCTGGTTCAGCTGACCCAGGTCAGCGCGCGGGCAGATGGCCAGTAGCTCCTCGGTTGCCGGGTTGATCACGTCGAAGGTCGACGCGCCCGCGACCAGTCGGCCGTTGATCAGGAGGTTGAATTCGGAAGCCGGATAGGTCTGCAACTGGGCATTCATGGGCCACTCCTTGGGGTTTGATGGCGAATATAGCGCAACTGGCCCGGACAGTTTCGCGGCTCAGGACTGAGTCCACGGATACGCAAGTAAATTGTTGATATATAACATTAAAACATCAAGGTCCATACTGTTGCGAGTGCTTAGCCAAAGCCACCAGGCGGAATTGCACACGTGCGTATCTCACGTTGTGGGGGTTTCGAAATCTCACCCGCGAAGGTCTCGGCTATCCTAGCGTCAATGGCTTCACCCCCCAATGGGAGCTGTGTGGAAGAGCACCCGGTAACACCCCGCGAGAAGGCGCTGAAGGTCAATCTGGATCCGCGCTCCTACGGCAGTTTCGCGGAAATCGGCGCCGGCCAGGAGGTGGTGCGCTGGTTCTTCCGCGCCGGCGGCGCCGCCGGCACCATTTCCAAGAGCATCTCGGCCTACGACATGAAGGTGTCGGATGCCATCTACGGGCCGTGCGCGCGCTACGTGTGCCGCGAGCGCCTGCAATCCATGCTGGACTACGAACAGCGACTGAACATCGAGCGACTGATGGATGGCCGCGGCAACACCACGGCATTTTTCACCTTCGCCGACACGGTGTCGGCGCGCAGTTTTCGCGGCAACAACGAGTGTCATGGATGGCTCGGCATCAAGTTCCAGCCCCGCCCCATGGCCGAGAGCAGCCAGATCATCATCCACGTGCGCATGCTGGACGTGGAGAACGCCCTGCAGCAGGAGGCGCTGGGGATCGTCGGCCTCAATCTCATCTACGGGGCACAGTACTTCAGCCACGATCCTGACCGCCTGGTCTATTCATTGCTCGATGGCCTGACCACCGACCGCATCGAGATCGATCTGATCGAGTTCTCGGGTCCGGAATTCAGCCAGGTCGACAACCGGGTCATGAGTCTGCGGCTGGTGCAGCTGCATCTGACCGGGGCTGCGATGTTCTCCTGCGACGGCAAGGTGCTGCAGCCCTCCGAGGTGCTGCACAAGAAACCGGTGCTGGTGGAGCGCGGGCGGTTCCGCCCCGTGACCTACGTCAATCTGGACCTGGCGCGCTCCGCGCTGCGGGCATTCGAGGCGGATGGCAGCGACGTGCAGCCCGGCGAGACCATCTCGATCATGGAAATCACCATGAGCAGCCTGACCAACGACGGCACGGTGGATCTGCAGGATTTCATCAGTCGCGCCGAAGTGCTGGCTGCCACGGGCCATACCGTGATGATTTCGGACTTCGCCGAGTACTACCGCCTGGCGGCCTACCTGTTCCGCTATACCAGTCGCAGGGTTGGCCTCGCGATGGGCGCGATGAATCTGGAAGCCATTTTCGACGAGAGTTACTACAGCCGACTGGATGGCGGCATCCTGGAAAGTTTCGGCCGGTTGTTCCGCAACAATCTGCGCCTGTACATCTATCCCTACATGGACCAGAAGACCGGCAAGCTCGTGACGGTGAATGACGTGAACGTCGGTGAGTCGCTGCGGCAGCTCTACGGCTACCTGTTGTCGCGGCGCTGTATCGTCCAGCTCGAGGACGCCAACCATACCTACCTCAGCATTTACTCGCCGGACGTGCTGCGCAAGATCAATTCCGGCAACACCGAATGGGAAACCATGGTGCCGCCCGAAGTCGCGCATGCGATCAAGACCCGGGGCCTGTTCGGCTATCAATAGCGCTCAGGGTCTGGCCTGCGGTATAAGGGGCCTCGGTCACGTCTTTCGGGGGGTCGATGAAGCTGCTGCATACCATGGTGCGCGTGGGTGACCTGCCCAGAGCCATCGATTTCTACACCACTGTTCTGGGCATGAAACTGCTGCGCACCACCGATGTGCCCGCTCACAACTACAAACTGGCGTTCGTCGGCTATGGCGCCGGCAATGCCGATGGCTCGGCGGAGATCGAACTCACCTACAACTACGGTGTCCAGGCCTACGAGCAGGGCACGGCCTTCGGTCACTTCGCCATCGGAGTGAAGAACGTCGCCGCCACCTGCGAGCGTATCCGCGCCGCCGGCGGCACGGTGACCCGCGAACCCGGGCCGGTGAAGGGCGGTAGCACCGTCATCGCCTTCGTTCAGGATCCGGACGGCTACAAGATCGAACTCATCGAACGCCCGTCACTGGACTAGGAAGGTCTGATGCGTAGGAAGGACTTGCTGGTGACGCTGCTGATCACCGCCGCCGCGGCGCTCTGCCCGGCACTGGCGCAGGCGCAGAGCCAGATCAGCTGCAGGACCCGAGCCTGTTACGACCGACTGGTGGACGACTACCTGGTCGCCCTCGTGGCGCATGACCCCAGCCGAGTCGCCTTCGCCCCCGATGCCCGTTTTGTCGAGAACATCAAGGCGACGAAAATCGGCGATGGCTTGTGGAAGACGGCCAGCGCAGTTCCCACCAGCTTCAAGATCTACGTGCCCGATCCGGTCTCCGGGCAGGTGGGCTTCATGGGCATGATGCAGGAAGGCGGCAAACCCATCCTGCTCGGACTGCGCCTGCAGGTGTTCGCCGGGCACATCATCCAGGCCGAGCACGTCATTGCTCGCGATTTGAATGCGTCGAGCCTGGCCAACCTGCAGGTCGCCCGTCCGGTGTTCGCCAAGGCCATACCCGAGGGCATGCGCATGCCGCGTTATGAGCTCAAGGGCATCGCCTATTCCTATTACGACGCCCTGGATTTCAATGACGGAGAGCTTGCGCCGATGGCGGGCGACTGCGAGCGGCATGAGAACGGGCGGCAGTCGAGCGGCAGCCGTGCGCCGGTGACTGCGCAGACCCCGAAGCCGAACTACAGCGCGATGGACTGCACCCGCCAGTTCAGCACGGGCATGATGGCCTATATCGACAACATTGATAACATCCGGGTAGTGGCCGTGGACCCGCTGACCGGACTCGCCTTCGGCCTATCGCATTTCCATCACAGCATGAAGAACCACGTATTCCCCATCAAGGGCGTGCCGGGCGTGACCGAGCGCCAGGTCGATAACGCGCCTTTCGATCTGCCGGCGGCGCACATCTTCAAGATCAGCGGCGGCAAGATTCACCAGATCGAGGCCATGGGCTTCCTGGCGCCCTACAACTCCTCCTCAGGCTGGTAGCAATATGCCAAGCACGGCCTTGCGCTTGCTGGCGGGTGCGCTCGCGATACTGGTGACCGGCCGGGCACTGGCGCAGGCCGCGGCGCCGGCTGCGGCGCCCGCTCACTATCAGAACATCAAGGTCGCGGTGTATGCGCGCGCATACGAAGTCGACAAGATGAAGGATGACCAGTGGCTGCAGCAGTCGTGGGACGTGATTTCGCGCGCCGTCAAAGTCAACAAGGTGTATCTGGAGAGCCACCGCGACAAACTGCTGGTGGATGGCGCGACACTCGAGAAAGCCAAGGCATTTTTTGCGGCCCGCGGCGTGCAGACCTTCGGTGGCATCACCTGGACGCGCAATGAGGCCAACCGCTTCGAGACCTTCTGTTACTCCAACGCCGCGGATCGTGCCTGGGTGAAGCACGTGGCCGAGGAGACCGCACGGCATTTCGACGACATCATCCTGGATGATTTCTTCTTCACCAGCTGCAAGTCGGAGGAGGAGATCCGGGCGAAGGGCACGCGCACCTGGGCCCAGTACCGCATCGCGCGCATGCGCGAAGTGGCACGCGACCTGGTGATCGGCGCGGCGCGCAGCGTCAATCCGAAAGTTCGAGTGGTCATCAAGTTTCCGAACTGGTACGAGCACTTCCAGGACATGGGCTTTGACCTGGAGCGCGAGCCGTATCTCTATGACGGTGTCTACACCGGAACCGAGACCCGCGATCCGGTCACGAGCGCCCAGCACCTGCAGGCGTACAACGGCTACTCGATCTTCCGCTATTTCGACAATCTGCGGCCCGGGTTCAATCATGGCGGCTGGGTGGATCCGCCCGGGGTGCGCAGCCTCGACAACTACGCCGAGCAGCTGTGGGTGACCCTGTTCGCGAAGGCCCCCGAGATCACACTGTTCGACTACCGGCAGCTGCTCCAGGCGTTCGCTCCCGGAATGCGCGGTGCCTGGCAGGGCCGCGAGCCGACCAGCTTCAACTATGACGCCATGATGCGCGCGTACTCGGCCGCGGGCTCCGGCGCCGCCGCACCAACTTATGCAGTGCCGGCCGGAGCGGCGCTGCAGCAGGTGGACAAGGTGATCGGCCAGCTCGGCAAGCCCCAAGGTGTGGCGGTGTACCGACCTACCGCCTCGCTCGGCGAAGACTTCCTGCCCAGCTTCCTTGGCATGATCGGTATCCCCATCGACCTGCAACCGCAGTTTCCCGCGTCCGCGCACACCATTCTGCTGACCCAGGATGCGGCGGCCGATCCCAACATCGTCGAGCGCATCGAAAAGCAGGTGCGCAATGGTGGCAATGTCATCATCACCTCCGGATTGCTCGGCAAGTTGCAGTCCCGTGGCATCGATCAACTCGCCAACCTGTACCTGACCGGACCCGACGCCCTGGTGAAGTCCTTCCTGGGCGGCCGCACCCCAATCGAAATCCCCGCGCCCATGCTCATTCCCGAAGTGCACTTCATCACCAACGACACCTGGGAGCTGGCCTCCTCGGTGGCGGGTGACAATGGCTTCCCGATGATCACCGATTCGCAGTATGGAAAGGGAAACCTGTTCGTGTTCACCATTCCGAACAACTTTGCGGATCTGTACCGCCTGCCGCTTGCCATCCTCGACATTTATCGTCGCGTTGCCAGCGTGGACCTGCCCGCGCGTCTGGCGGATGGGGCCTCTAAGGTAGCGTTGTACGAGTACGACAATGGAACGCTGGTGGTTGAGTCCTTCAACGATGAACCCGTGGTGGTCCAGATTGCGGTCCCCACCACATTCGATACGTTGCGCAACCTCGAGACCGGCGAAGCCATGCGGAAACTGCCGGGAGCGCCGGTCAGAGTGGGGGGAATCGCCGCGCCTGATCCGCCGGCGTCGCGCTTCACGGTGCGGATCGCCCCGCATTCCTACGCGGCCTTCGCGCTGGACAATGCAGCACACTGATCACGATGAGTTTGAATGGCCATATCGGCACTGCGCAGGAGGTGGGATGAACAATATTTCGAGTCTTCCGCAGGCCCATCAGATGCACGGCCGGCTGCTCACCTGGCTCATCGATGATGCCTACCCGGTGTGGGCGACGGACGGCTTTGATGCCGTGCATCGCGGCTTCAATGAAAGGCTGCTACCCGGCGCCGCGTTCGGCCATGAGCCGCGCCGGGCACGGGTGCAGACCCGGCAGGTGTACGCCTACTCGCGGGCCGCCCGCCTGGGCTGGCGCGGCGACGCGCGCCCGCTGGTCGAGGCTGGACTGAGTTTTTTCACCCGTCACTACCTGCGCAAGGATGGACTGTTCCACACCCTGGTGGCGCACGATGGCAAGGTGCGCGATGACCGCGCCGTACTCTACGACCAGGCGTTCGCGCTGCTGGCCCTGGCCAGTGCCCAGGAGGTGCTGGGAGCGGCGCCGAATGTCGTCACGCTCGGGGAGCAGCTGCGCGTTCGGCTGTTCGAGCGGTTGCACCGTGCGGGTGGCGGGTTCGACTCCGGAATTCCCGATCGCACGCCGCTACAGTCCAATCCGCATATGCACCTGTTCGAGGCGGCACTCGCCTGGAAGAAGGTGTCGCAGGATCCGGCCTGGACAGCCCTGGCGGATGAGATCTGCGGCATCGCACTGAAGCATTTCATCGATCCGCGCACCGGCGCACTGGCGGAGCTCTACGACGGCAACTGGCAGCCGCTGCCGGACGACACGCCCGGTCAGGCGATCGAACCGGGCCATCAGTTCGAATGGGCGTGGCTGCTGCTGTCTCAGGACTCCTCGCCCGGCAGTGCCCCCCGCAAGGCCGCCGAGCGCTTATTTGATATCGGCGAGAATCATGGTGTGAAGGGCGGCATCGCCATCAACACGCTGAGCGCGGATTTTCGCATCAAGGATCCGGCCGCGCGCCTCTGGCCGCAGACCGAGCGCCTCAAGGCGGCCGCGCGTCTGGGGGCACTGACCGGCCAGGAGCGCTACTGGACGAGCGCACTGGGCGCCGCCCAGGGCCTGTGGCGGTTTCTCGACCACGGCGCCCGCGGTCTGTGGCATGACAAGATCGACCGCGAGGGGAAGTTCGTGGTGGAGCCCGCCCCGGCGAGCAGTTTCTACCACATCATCTGCGCCATCGCCGAGTTCGGCGCGGCGCTCGAGGAATCGGCTGCCGTGCAGCCGGTGTAGTCACCGCGCGGAACGCCGCGCGGTGACTGCTGATCACGTCTTGGATCAGGGCTTGCCGACCGCGACCGCCGTCGCCTGGAAGGGCTTGGCCTGCGCAGCCGGGGCCGAGGAGCCGGGCCGGCGCATCATCGACGACAGCTGGCCTTCGCACACGTACGCCATGGTTCCCACGACCGTGACCGCAACCGGGCCATCCGGATAACCCTGTTTGATCAGTTCCACCTTGCCGTTGTTGCCATCGAAGGTGACCTTCTCGAGCTTGCCGCCATCGCCGCCTTCGACGATCAGCACTGCGGACTTGCCGAAAGTGCGCATGCCGTCGGGGCGTGAGATCGGGCGATCCAGGGTGACCTCCACTGGAGTGCCTGCCGACCCGTCCTTGTTGATGTCGACACTGAACAGCTTGCTGGCAGCCAGTTCGTTGACGATCACACGATGTCCGAGCACCGAGATGCCATCGACCGCGCCGCCCTTCTTGCCCAGTGAACCGTCGGCGCCCACCCAAACTTCAAGCGCCGCGCCACCCTTCTTCAACACCTCGACCTGCATATTGTTGGTGTCGGTGGCAAAGGTGATGCCATCGGCAGTGGTCGCAATGTCATTGCACAGTGCGCCGGCGGTGGCGAACGGGTAGTGCCCCTTGGCGGCACCGGTCTTCAGGTCAAAGGCGTATAGCGTTGCAGGTGGCCCACCCGGGGGGCCGAGCAGGTTCGAGCAGGCCCACAGCGTATTGGTCTTGCTGTCGGCGAACACGCCGAAGGTGCTCTGCACCGAGTCGGTACCCGGCTGCACAAAGGGCTCGGCCTTGTCCGAACCCGGCGCGGCCCGGTAAATCATCTTGTTGCCGATGCTGCCGAAGAACACCGAGCCATCGGCGGCGGAGGTCATGCTCTCGGGGAACACCCTCTCGCCATCCACCGTAATGGTCTGCGGCAGCGCGGCGTGTGCCAGAGTCGCCACGGCGGCGGCGACCAGTCCCGTGGCCAGTGCGCCGGCTTTCAGAATCGATTTGCTCATCACTTGAATCCCTTTGTTCAGATTGTTCAATGCTTGTAGGCGATGCGGTAGACGATGTTGGCACCGTCGTCACTGAGCAGCAGCGCGCCATCGCTGTTGACCATGAGGGCCACCGGGCGACCCCAGGCGTTGCCGTCATCGACGATGAATCCGACCAGGAAGTCGTCGTACTCGCCGGTCGGTACGCCGTCCTTCATGCGCACCCGCACGATCTTGTGACCGGTACGGAAGGCGCGGTTCCACGAGCCATGCAGGGTCGCGAAGCCATCGCCCACGTACTGCGCCGGGAAGGCCGAGGCCCCGGAGGTCGCGGTATAGAAAGTCAGGTTCAATGAAGCCGAATGAGCCTGGTAGGGCACTTCAGGGGAGGTGACCTTGCCGGCAAGGTCCGGTCGCTCGCCGGCGTGACGCGGATCTTCATGGTTGCCCATGTAGTACCAGGGCCAGCCGTACCAGGCGCCTTCCCTGACGCGCGTGGAATAGTCGGGCACCAGGTCATCGCCGAGCATGTCGCGCTCATTGGTCGTGCACCACAGGGCACCGTTGCCCGGCTGTACCGTCAGACTGACGCAATTGCGGATGCCGCTGGCAAAGACCTTGCCCGGCTTGTTGGTGGCCGCGACGTCCCAGACCAGCACATCGGCGCGGTTCTCTTCATTGCCCCAGGCTGTGCCAAGTCCATGCGCGGCTTCCCACGCCCTGGTCTCAGCCGGGCTTTTCTTCGGCAGGTCTTCGGCGACGTTGGACTGCGAACCCACCGATACGTACATCTTCTTACCATCCAGCGAGAAGGCCACATCGCGCGAGAAGTGGCCGCCGCCCGCGACCGGCGACAGCTGTGGCACGACGATCTGCGGTACACCGCTGGCCACGGTGTCACCCGGCTTGTACGCATAGCGCACCAGACGGTTGGTCTCGGCCACGTACAGCCACTGTGGATGCTGCGCATTCGGATAGAAGGCCAGGCCGTGCGGCAGCACCAGACCCTGGGCGTAGGTGGTGATCTGCTGCGCATGCATGCCATCGGCGGAGGGGCGCATGACCACGACTTTGTTGGCCTGCGTCTCGCTCAGGAAGATGTCCCCGTTGGGAGCCAGCAGCATCTTGCGCGCGCCGGTCGTACCGGTGGCGAACACGGTCATTTCGAAGCCCGGCGGAAGCTTTACATTGGCGCCGGCCGGCCTTGGCACGAGCCGCGGAAATTTTGCCGATGACGGGGTGTCGAATGGCGCCGGGAGCTTGGCCAGATCGATGCGATGGGCCCGGCCCGGCGCGTCACTCTTCCAGTCATCGAAACCCTTGACGGATTTGGCGGACTGCGGCGGCGGCCCTAGCGGAGGTGGGCCGCCCGGGCCGCCGAAACCTGGCGCAGCGGCCTTCAAGGTGCCGTTCTTCACACCCTGGAAGTAGGCGATCAGGTTGGCGCGCTGGGTGTTGTACGTAACGGGAATCACCATGGCCGACCCCGGCACGACGCTGGTCGGGGAACTGAGGAACCGATCCAGGGTGGCAGCGTTCCAGGTCAGCCCGGAGGCCTTCATGGCGGCGGTATAGCCAAAGTTCGTGCTGGCGGAATGGCGTCCGAAAACACCGTTGAGATTGGGGCCCTGGGCGCCCCCGTTGTCGCCGGTTTCGGCGCTGTGGCATAGCGCGCATTGGGCGCGGAACACCGCCCTGCCGGCATTGGCGTCGGCACCGAAGACCGGTGCGGCGCACATCAGCCCGGCCAGTAAGGCCGCCGTAGTCATTGATCGCATGTTGTCCCCCCTGGCGGACAGTCGGTGAGAGTGTGAGACCGATGTATCTAAAAGAATATAACGCATTCCCGGACAGTGCTAGGCCATCTCCGGAACATCTGTGCCCGCGCGCCGGTCCGGGTCGTCATTGGGCAGTTGCCAGAAAATCCACGCCGAAGCGGTGGTCATCAGGCCGACACATAGAAACGTGGCGTGGAACACGGCCAGCAGCCGCTCGCGCCCGAATGAGTCGGTGAAGCCGGCCAGCAGGCCAGAAGCGGCAGCAACCGCCAGGCTCATGGCCAGCATCTGCACCATCGACAGCATGCTGTTGCCGCTGCTGGCCTCCGGGCCGTCCAGGTCCTTGAGTGTGAGGGTGTTCATGGCCGTGAACTGCAGCGAGTTCACGATACCCAGGAGTGCCAGCTGCGGCAGCATGATCCACAGGGGTGTGCCATGGCCCAGCAACGTGAAGCTCGCCATGGCGAGGCCCACCAGCAGGGTATTGGCGACCAGTACCGTACGGTAGCCGAAGCGATGTACCAGGCCGGTGACGCTGCGCTTGGTCAGCATGGCCGACAGCGAGATGGGCAGCAGCATCAGTCCGGCGTGGAAGGGCGCAAACCCCAGTTCCACCTGCAGGAACAGCGGAATCAGGTAGGGCATGCTGCCGTTGCCGAGTCTGGCGAAGAGGTTCCCCAAAAGTCCGATGCTGAAGGTCGGTATGCGAAACAGCGCCGGCGGGAACAGTGGATGGATCTGCTGCGTGGCCCGCAGCCAGTAGCCCACGAGGCTCGCGAGACCAAACACCAGCAGCAGCAATACCGTTGCATGATGCAGGTTGAGCTCCGACAGGCCGTCCAGGGCGATCGAAACGGTGATCATGCCCACTGCCAGCAACAGGTAGCCGGCGAAATCAAAACGGGGCACGGACTTGGGGCGGAACAGGTGCATGTGGCGTACGGTGAAAAAGCCACCGAGGATGCCGATCGGTACATTGATCAGGAATATCCAGTGCCAGCTGGCCACCTCGACCAGCCAGCCGCCCAGGGTCGGACCGATCAGCGGCCCCACCAGTCCCGGGATGGCGACGAAACTCATCGCCGGCAACAGCCGCTCACGCGGAAACGTCTGCAGCAGCGCCAGCCGCCCGATGGGCAGCAACAGCGCGCCACCGGCACCCTGCAGGACGCGCGCCGCCGTGAGCTGGATCAGGCTATGGGAGGCGGCGCACACAATCGAGCCGCCGGTGAAGACCACGATGGCACTGAGGAAGGCACGGCGGATTCCAAAGCGATCAGCGAGCCAGCCGGATGCCGGGATCAGCATGGCCATGGTCAGGGAATAGGCAATGACCACGGATTGCATGCGCAGCGCGCGCTCGCCGAGGCTGCTGGCCATGGCCGGCAGTGCCGTATTGACGATGGTGGCATCCAGCGTCTGCATGAAAAAGCTGGCCGAGACCAGCCATAGCAGCGGCCGTAGCGCGCGCTGCGAGGCATTGCTGTCCAGAAATTCCGGCTGCCTGATCAAGGAGCGGCAGCGTATCAGCCGCCGGAGCGTTTGGCCTCATATCCGAGCCGGACCAGTTCCTGGACCAATCGGTCGCGGTGGTCACCCTGGATTTCGATGGCGCCGTCCTTGACCGCGCCGCCGGCGCCACACAGTTTCTTAAGACGCGTGGCGAGAGCTTCCAGCTCCGGGGTCGGCAGCGGCAGGCCGCTGACCACGGACACGCCCTTGCCAGCGCGCCCAGAAGTCTCCCGTCCGACCCGTACCCGTGCCGGTCCACTGGGTGACAGGGCCTTGAGGCGTGGTGCCGGGTCGCGCTTCACGACCACACCGCGGAAGGTATGAGTGGGTTTCATGGGTCATAAGCGTGCACTCAACTGCCGTGCGGCGACAAGGGCCGCACCAGGCGCGACCTGCGGCTGGCCCGGGGCGCCGGCGGCCACTTCAGGTAGAAGTCGTACTGGCTGCGGCAGTCGTGCACGAACAGTAGGGGCCCGTAGCCCGCACACTTGAGCACCCGGCGGTGCGTGAGCCACACCAGGAGGGCGGCGGTCCCGAGCAACCCTTGCTCGCAGGCACCCAGCAGTACCTTGGCGAACCCCGACCTGCCGCTCTTCATCGCCAGCAACAGCTGGGACTCGAACGCGACGTGGACCAGTTCATCCGCCGCCAGGGTTCGGCACAGGATCTGCAGTCGCCTGCAATCGGTCACGACCTCCAAGGCCCGGTAAAAGACGATGCCGATGATCTCCGCGATCAGCAGGATCCGCAGGCGTGCCTCGAGGCCGCCCAGGCGGCGCAGGCCGCGAAACACCCGGTCGGTGAAGGCGCGCTCGCGCGGCGCAATTTCATGGTCCTGCATGAAGTCCCCAAGCAGGCGGGCATGACGCTGTTCCTCGGCAATGAACAGATCAAAGATTTCCACCAATGCCGTGCCTTCCGGACCCGGCCGGTGCTGGCGCACGGCGCGGCGCAGGTGCGCGCCCTCCGAACTCTCTCCCAGTTGAAAGGTGGCGATGGAGGTCCCGATCAGGCGTCGTTCGCGACCGGTCAGCATGTCAGCGAGCGTGGCCGGAACCTGGCGTGGATGTGCCGCCTGGCTGCGAAAGTGCGCCAGCCATACTGGGAGATCCTGAAGCATGACGATCACCTACGGTTTTGCGGATAGCTGTCAGGATCGCGGGGCTTTCGGTCAAGCGGGTGGGGCAATTCGGGCAGATTGTGGCAGGATGACTGCCCCCAAGGATGCCCGCGCGGGAGTTGCGTGACTGGATCCAATTACGCGGCTGGCCTGGTTGTATTCGTGGCCAATATCATGACCATCGTGGCCAGCGCCGCGAGCCCTGCGCCCCCGCCGCGCGCCATGCCCGACGCCGATGCTCGCTTCGCCGCTCTCGAGCACACCTACGTTATGTTCAGCCTGCGCCGTTTCCCGGTGATGGCCACCTACCTCGGCGGGTCGGCCTTCGATCCGAGCCTCGCGGCGGTGGATGGCACGCTGCGCGATGCCTCAGCGGCGGCGATTCTCGCCGAGGATCAACAACTGCGCGCCATGCGCAGCCAGTTCGCGCAGGCGGAACCCCGGCGCCTGTCGGCGCGGCGGCGCATCGACCGACTGGTGGCAATGGCACAGATCGATTTCCTGCTGCACCAGCATGAAGTGCAGCATCGCCAGCAAACCGCCATCGATTCCTACGTGGATGAGCCGCTGCGCGGTATTGACTGGCAGATCCAGGGCATGAAGCCGACGGGCGCCGCGACCGTGGGCACCGAGGCGCAATGGCAGTACGTGATCGCGCGTACGCGCGCGGTACCTGCCTATCTGGCCACGGCGCAGGCGCAACTGGCGGCCGGCGTGCGCCTCGGACGGGTGGCGGATTGGCGGTTGCTGATGGATTTCGGGTTACACAGCAGCGCCGCGGACGCGGAATATTTCGCGATGACGCTGCCGGGAATCGCGGCACAGATGATGACCGGTGCGAACCACGAGTCGTTGCAACACCAGCTGCAGCAGGCCGGCCAGGATGCCGCGACGGCCTATCAGAAGCTGCACGATTACGTCGCGACCACCTTCTTCGTGGATCCGGCCGGCAAGGATGCGAAGGCGCTGAAGCCGCAGTTTCGGGCCGATCGTTTTGCCCTCGGTGAAACCGAGTACGACTGGGCACTGCACAACAACCTGCATCTGGAAACCACCGCCACGGCGCTGTTCGCCCAGTCGTGGCCGCTGGTGCAGGCGCGCCGTGCACAGATGGTCACCCTGGCGCGCAGCATTGCGCAGGCCCACCACTGGAGCGTGCCCACGGTGGGTTCCGGCCAGGCCGATGCCACGGTGCGCATGGTTCTTGAACATCTTCAGCAAGATGCTCCCGCCACCGATGCGGCCATGGTGGACTCGTATCGGAAGACTACTCAGCGGCTCGTTGATTACGGCCGCGCCACTCACCTGTTTGACGTGCCCGCCCAATACCGCCTGGAAGTCGCCATCGCGCCGCCGCCACTGCGGGCCTCCATTGAAAGCGCCGCCTACTACCCGGCGCCGGTTTTCACGCCGGACGGCGTCGGCCGTTTTTATGTGGCACCGACCGGTGATGATCCGGCGCTGCTGCGCCAGCTGCACAACTACGCGGCGCAGCCGGATCTGGCGGCGCATGAAGGGTTTCCGGGTCACGACTGGAACGCCAAGGTCATGGCCACCTATCGCGCACAGATCTCCGCGCTGCGCTGGCTCACACCCGGTGCGGTCGAAGACTCCAGTTCAATGTGGGAGGACTCGGTGTCGGCCGAGGGCTGGGCGCTGTACGCGGAAGGGCTGATGGCCGAACCGCAACGCGGCGCTCCGCATGGGTTCTACACCCCGGAAGAGCATTTGTATGAACTGCAGGGCGAACTGCTGCGCGATCTGCGCGTGCGCCTGGATCCGGGCCTGCACACCGGACGCATCTCCTTTGACGACGCCGTGAGCCAGTATTCCGAGATCATCGATTTCCTGCCCGGCTCATGCCATGACCAGAAGGCGCTTGCCGACCCGGCCAAGCGCGCCAGCTGCCAGAGCGCCTACAGCGAGATCGCCCGCTACGCGCACTGGCCCACACAGGCCGTCACCTACCGGCTGGGCAGGGACCAGATCCTGTCGTTGCGCCGCCGGGCTCAACGCCTGTTCGGGCCGGAGTTCTCCCTGCAGCGCTTCCACCTGGAGTTCATGAAGCAAGGCCCCATCCCGGCCGGCTATTTCGCCGAGGAGCTCTTGCGGGAACTGAGTCGGCCGGCTTCCTAAAGGGCGGGCAGAACCCGCACCAGCCAGCGGCTGATCTCGAGCACCTCTTCGGCGCACAGGCTGTGTTGCATGGGGTATTCGAGCAGTTGCGGCGCATAGCCTTGTGCCTGCAGCGTCGCCAGCGATTTGCGGGCCAGATCCAGCGGTACGATCGGATCGTGCAGCCCATGGCACATCAGAATGGGGATGGCATGGTTGGCCGTGCCACTCTCTGCGGTCAGGGTCGAGGCCAGAGGCAGGTAGGTCGAGAGCGCCAGTATGCCCGCCAGCGGCGTGCGAAAGCGCAATCCCGCGTGCAGGGCAATGGCGCCTCCTTGGGAGAAACCCGCCAGCACGATGCGCTGGGCGCTGATGCCGGCGGCGCACTCCCGGTCAATGAGGCCATGCACGGCGGCAGCCGAAGCCCGGATGCCCGCGGCATCCTCGCGATCGCGGATGCTCGTGCTGTATATGTCGTACCAGGCCCGCATGGCCATGCCGTTGTTCACGGTCACCGGGCGCACCGGCGCGTTGGGAAAAATGAAGCGCGGCGCCACCGCGTCCGGCAGTTGCAACTCCGGTACCAGGGGCAGGAAATCCGTACCATCCGCACCCAGCCCGTGCATCCAAATGACGCTGGCGGAGGCGGGGGTGGCCGGGGTCATGACGACGGCGTCGGCAAACTGGCGTGTCTCGTATTTCATGGCTCAATGTTACGATGCGCGCATGTCAAATGCGCCTCTTGATTATCAAAGCGCGGGGGTCGACTACCACCGCATCGACGCCTTGAAAATCCGCGCCCAGCAGGCCGCGCGCGCTACTGCCCGGCACCTCGCCGGCCATGGCGCCCATGAAGTCGAAAGCTCGCGCGGCGAATCGGCGTACGTGTTCGAAAGCCACGGCGTGCTGCTGGCCTCCATCGTCGAATGCCTGGGCACCAAGTCGCTGGTGGCCGATGCCATGCGGGCCATCACCGGTCGCAGCCACTACGACACCATTGCCCAGGACACCATCGCCATGGCGGTGAATGACCTGGTGAGCGTCGGCGCGGCGCCGGTCTCCCTGCACGCCTATTGGGCGGCCGGGAGCAGCGACTGGTTTTCCGACCTGCCGCGCATGGAGGACCTGGTGCGCGGCTGGCAGATGGCCTGCGATACCTGCGAAGTCAGCTGGGGCGGCGGTGAGACCCCGGCGCTGGCCGGCGTGGTGGCACCCACCAGCATTGATCTGGCCGCCTCCTGCGTCGGCATCGTCCCCTCGCGTGCGCACCTGACCCTGGGGGAGAACCTGCAGGCCGGAGATGTCATCGTGCTGCTGGCCGCAAGCGGCATCCACGCCAACGGTGTAAGCCTGGTGCGCAAACTCGCCGAGGGGCTGCCGCGCGGCTACGCCACCCCGCTTGGCGACGGTCGGCCGTTCGGGGAGGCGGTGCTGGATCCGACGATACTGTATCCACCGGCAATCAAGGCACTGTGGGCCGCCAATATCGTGCCCCACTACTGCGTCAACATCACCGGTCACGGCTGGCGCAAGCTGATGCGCCACGCCGCCGCCTTCAGCTATCGGCTGCACAGCCTTCCGCCAGTGCCGGAAGTGCTCGCCTTCATGCAGCGTGAAGGACGCATGGACGCGCGTGAAGCCTACGGCAGCCTCAACATGGGCGCCGGCTTCGCGCTGTTCGTGCCGCAGTCCGCAGTGGCCGCAGCCATTGCCGCCGTGCGTTCCACGGGCCTCGCGGCCTGGGCCTGCGGTGTCGTGGAGCCGGGCCCGAGACGGGTGATCATCGAACCGCTGGGCATTGAGTTCGCGGCCGACGAACTGGCGCTGCGCGGTTAGATGTACGCGCTGGCGCGGTCGCTGCTCTTCGCACTGGATGCCGAGCAGGCGCACCAGCTGACACTGGCCACGCTGCGCCTGAGCCATCGCCTGGGATTGCTCGGGCTGCTCGCGCCGGCGCAGTCCGAGGAGCCGGTGGAACTCATGGGCCTGACCTTTGCCAATCGCATCGGGCTGGCGGCGGGATTCGACAAGAACGCCACTTGCGTGGACGCCATGGGTGCCCTGGGATTCGGCTTTGTCGAAGTGGGCACTCTCACGCCCAGGGGCCAGCCGGGCAATCCGCGGCCACGGGTGTTCCGCCTGCCGCAGGCGCGCGCGGTCATCAACCGCATGGGCTTTCCCAACGAAGGAGCACCGGCTGCCACCCGGCACCTGCGCCTGCGTCGCTACACGGGCGTATGCGGCGTGAATATCGGCAAGAATGCGGCGACACCGCTGGAGCAGGCCACCTCCGACTACGTCGCCGCACTGCAAACGGTCTACGAGTTCGCCGACTACGTGACCATCAATATCAGTAGTCCCAACACCCAGGGACTGCGTCAGCTGCAGGAAGGGGAACAGCTGCGCCCGTTGCTGCAGGCACTGCTGCAGACACGCGAGCAGCTGGCGGAGCGGGTGGGCTGGCGCGTGCCACTGGTGGTCAAGCTATCGCCGGACCTCTCGGGTGATGAGCTGGCGGCGACGGCCGAGGTCATTCGTGAACTGCAGCTGGATGGAGTAATCGCCACCAATACGACGTTGGATCGCGCCACCGTGGCGGGTCTGCGCCATGCCGATCGCCCCGGTGGCTTGAGTGGCGCTCCGCTGCGGGAGCGTTCCGCAGGCGTAGTGCGGCAACTGCGCGCCATGCTGGGTCCTGACCTGCCGCTGATTGGTGTCGGCGGCGTCAGCGATGCCACGGATGCCGCCGCCTTGTTCGCGGCCGGTGCGGATCTGGTCCAAGTCTATACCGGACTCATCTATCGCGGACCGGCGCTGGTTCGGGAGCTGGTTGCGGCCGACGCCGCGGCCCGCCGCAGGCGCCGCGCGCCGCCCCGCCACAATCGGCCATAAAGCTTCTTTCGTTACGCATTTTTGCCGCATCTGGCGGTCCCATTGCGGGCGTGAACTGTACCGGTAGCGGCGGCAATGTGCCGCCTCCAACCAGAGGTACGGGTCATGATTTCATGTGCACGCAAGGTACCAGGGACCGTGGTGGTTTTCGGCATGGCATGTGCCGTGGCGGCAGCGCTGCCTTGCGTTGCCGGCGACGCGCCGCCGAAGACGGACACGGTGGTCGTTCAGTCAAAGAGCAAGTCGGCACCGGCTGAGGAGAATATCGGGTTCGTCAGCGGGCTCGCCCTCGGCGCGGTCGCCGGTGGGCCGGTCGGCGCGATGGTCGGCGGCATCGCCGGTGCCCTGCTGGGCGAGCACTACCACAAGCAGAAGGTCGCCAATCACGAACTGGCCGCTGATCTTTCCGGCAGCAATGCCGACAAGGCGCAACTGGCGCAGACCGTGAAGCAGCTGGACAGCTCGCTGGATCACGCCCGTGAGCTGACGGTGAACATCACCTTCCGCACCGGCGACGCGCATCTGACGCCCCAGGACGTCGAGCAGCTGACGACACTGGGACTGCTGGCCAACGGCATCAGCGGTGTGAAGATCCAGGTCAGTGGTTTTGCCGACCCGCGCGGCTCGGCGCAGTACAACGCGGCCTTGTCGAAGCAGCGCGCGGAGTCGGTCGCTGCGGTGCTGATGGATGCGGGCCTTGCGCAGGATCGCATTGATATCACGGCGCAGGGTGCCGCGGGTGCCAGTGCGACCGGAGACTTGGACGGCTACGCCTTTCAGCGCCGGGTGAGCGTGAAGCTGCTCGGGCCGCCCTCATCCACAGATGGCGATGAGAAGGTGGCGGGGACTGTGGCCCAGGTTCAGTGAGCCTGCGTAGAGTTGCGGAAGGTCCGGAAGGTCGAGAGGTGCGGGAAATTCAGACAGGGCGGCGCCCACGCGCCGCCCTGACCTGACTGAAACTGAGTAACTGAGTCGGTGAGGGCTGTTTCACAAGCCCTTCACCACTGAACGCAGAGTCTCGAATATCTGATCGATATGCTTGGGCTCGATGATCAGCGGGGGCGAGAGGGCGATGATATCGGCCGTCTGGCGCACCAGCAGGCCGCGGTCGAAGCACTTGGCATAAACATCGAAGCCGCGCGCGCCGGGCTTGCCGGGGATGGGGTCGAACTCCAGGCCGAGGATCAGGCCGTAGTTGCGCACGTCGATGACGTGCGGCAGCCCGCGCAGCGAATGGGAGGCTTCCTCCCACACCTTGGAGAGTGACTTGGCGCGGGTCAACAGGTTCTCGCGCTCATAGATGTCCAGCGTGGCAATACCCGCGGCGCAGGCGGTCGGATGGCTCGAGTAGGTGTAGCCGTGAAAGATCTCGATGCCATCGGGCCCTTTCATGAAGGCCTCGTAGATCTCCCTGCTGACGATGGCGGCGCCCATGGGCACGCAGCCATTGGTAAGCCCTTTGGCGCAGGTGATGATGTCCGGGGTGATGCCGAACTCCTGCGCGGCAAAGGCGGAGCCGGTGCGGCCGAAGCCGGTGATGACCTCGTCGAATATCAACAGGATGCCGTGCTTGGTGCAGATATCGCGCAGCCGCTGCAGGTAGCCCACGGGTGGCAGCAACACGCCGGTGGAGCCGGCGATGGGTTCGACGATCACGGCGGCAATGGTGGAGGCATCCTGCAGGGCGATGATTCTTTCCAGCTCATTGGCCAGCTCGACGCCATGCTGTGGCAGGCCCCGCGAGAAGGCGTTGCGCGCCAGGTCGTGCGTGTGCGGCAGATGATCGATGTTCGGCAGCAGAGTGCCGGACCACATCTTGCGATTGGCGGCGATACCGCCCACTGAGATTCCGGCGAAGCTGACCCCGTTGTAGCCGCGCACGCGGCCCACGATGCGGGTCCTGCGCGCCTCGCCGCGCACGGCGTGATAGCCGATGGCGATCTTCAGCGCGGTGTCGACCGCTTCGGAACCGGAGTTGCCGAAGAAGACATGATCCAGTCCGGCCGGTGCCAGGGCCGCCACCCGGTTCGCCAGCTCATAGGCGCCGGGATGCCCCATGTTGAAGGGCGGGGCGTAGTCCATGGTCTCCAGCTGGCGGGCGACCGCCTCGGTGATTTCGCGCCGGCCATGGCCTGCATTGACGCACCACAGGCCCGCCACGGCGTCCAGGATCTGCCGCCCGTCGCCGCTCCAGTAATGCATGCCCGAGGCCTTGGCCAGGATGCGCGGCTTGGCTTTGAACTGCCGGTTGGGGGTGAAGGGCATCCACAGGGATTCGAGGGAGGGGGTGGCCATGATCGTGTGCTCCGGAGCGCGAGTGCGGTGAACGAGGGGCGCGATGATAAAGAAAGTTGACAATTTGGGCTACAAGGGCGGAAATTTCGCCCCCTTCGTTGAGTATCCTCAACATGTTAGTATTTTACATAATATGAGTATCGACGTTGGCGTCAAATTGCGCAGCGTGCGGGTGGCCTTCGGACTGTCGCAGCGGGCGCTGGCCCGGCGGGCTGGCGTCACCAATGGATTGATTTCGCTCATCGAGCAGAACCGGGTGAGTCCGTCGGTGAGCTCGCTGAAGAAGGTCTTGGACGGGGTGCCCATGACCCTGGCCGAGTTCTTCACCCTGGATGAGGGCAGTGCGCCGCAGATGTTCTTCACCGCGGAGGAACTGGCGGAGACAGGCAATGAGCAGGTTTCGCAGCGCCTGGTGGCCGCGCAGCGCAGCGGTCGGCAGCTCTCGATCGTTCACGAGCGCTATGCGCCGGGTTCGGCCACGGGCGATGAATTGCTGGCACACCGGGGTGAGGAGGGCGGCCTGGTGGTGCGCGGACGCATCGAGCTCACCATCGGCGGTTCCTCGCGCGTGCTGGGTCCCGGCGATGCCTATTATTTTGCGAGCCAGCTGCCGCATCGCTTCCGCAATGTCGGCCGTGAAGTGTGCGAAATTGTCAGCTGTGTCACGCCGCCACGACAATAAGCGATGAGCGTGCCTGCCGAGGACGGCGCGGCGCTGTCGCTGATCGCCAGCTGCCCGCGCGGTCTGGCGGATCTTCTGGCCCAGGAACTCGTGGCCTGCGGCGCCAGCGCCATCCGCGAACGCGCCACCGGTGTGACTTTCCAGGGCACGCTCGAGTGCGCCTATCGGGTGTGCCTGGAGTCGCGCACCGCCAACCGCCTGTTTCTGGAGATTGCCGGCTTCAATGCGGCCAGCGCCGAGGACTTCTATGCCGAGGCGCGTCGTGTCGATTGGACCCGCCACCTCGGACCGCAGGCCACGCTCGCCTGCGACTTCAGTGGCCAGCATCCACAGATCACCCACACCCATTTCGGCGCTCTGAAACTGAAGGATGCGATCTGCGACGGCCTGCGGGCCTGGGCCGGGTATCGCCCGGACGTGCAGCGCGAGCGCCCCGATGTGCGCGTGCACGCGCACGCCAACGGCGAGCAGATCACTCTATCACTGGACCTGTCGGGGGAAAGCCTGCATCGACGGGGGTATCGGGGCGCGGCCGGCGAGGCGCCGCTGAAGGAGAATGTGGCGGCCGGGATTCTGCTGCGTGCGGGCTGGCCCCAGCTCCTGAGCGAGGGGGCGGGGTTTCTTGATCCCATGTGCGGCTCGGGAACCCTGGTGATCGAGGCGGCGCTGATGGCCGCGGGGCGTGCTCCGGGTCTGGGGCGCGACTACTTCGGCTTTTGCGGTTGGCGCGGACACGATGCTGAGTTGTGGGCGCGCGTGCAGGCGCAGGCGCGCGCGCGGGTACGCGAAGCGCCGCCTGGGCACGAGCCGCTGCGCGGTATCGATCGTGACGCGGCGAGCATTCGTGCTGCCACGGACAACGCCGGGCGCGCCGGCATCGCGGCGTGGGTGCATTTCGCCACCGGGGTGCTGTCGCAGGTCGCGCCGCTGCCCGGGCAGGGTGTGGGGCTGCTGGCCACGAATCCGCCCTACGGGATTCGGATGGAGGATCTGGCCGGCGCGCGCGTCGCGCATCGCGAACTTGGCATCGCACTGCGCGAGCGCTTCCCGGGCTGGCATGCCGCCGTATTCACCGGTTCACCGGAGCTGGGGCTGGAACTGGGAATCCGCGCGCGCCGCACCCACGCCATGTGGAATGGCGCCATCGAGTGTCGCCTGCTGCGCCTGACGGTTGAAAGCGCGAGCTTCCGCCCGGTGGGCCAGAAGCGCAGCGGGCTCAGCGCCGACCCCGAGTTCGCAGCGTCCCCGGGGGCGCGTATGTTCGCCAACCGGCTGGCCAAGAATCTCAAGCGCCTCGACAGCTGGGCTCGTGACCAGGGCGTGTTCAACGTCCGCCTCTACGACGCCGACATGCCGGAATACTCACTGGCGATCGATCGCTACGGCATTGCCGGTGAGCAGGCGGCCGAGGATTGGCTGTACGTCCAGGAATACGAGGCCCCCTCGAGCATCGATCCGGAGGCCGTGCGGCGCCGTCGCGGTGAGGCGCTGTCGGTACTGACTGAGGTCACCGGGGTGCCCGGCGAACGTATCCGCGTGCGCCTGCGCCGCAAGCAGTCCGGGGCCGGGCAGTACCGCAAGCTCGAAAGCCAGGCGGTGTTTCACATGGCGCGCGAAGCGGATCTGCGCTTCTGGGTGAATTTCGATGACTACCTGGACACCGGCCTGTTCCTGGACCATCGCATCACTCGCGAGCGCCTCGGGGCGCAGGCGCGGGGCGGACGCTTCTTGAACCTGTTCTGCTATACGGCCACCGCGACCGCGCATGCGGCAGCGGGCGGTGCCCGCGCCAGCACCTCGGTGGATATGTCACGGACCTACCTGCAATGGGCGCGCCGCAATCTGGATCTCAATGGCGTGGCCCGCGAGCCGCATGAACTGCTGCAGGCCGATTGTCGGCAATGGCTGGATGAGGCGGTGGCGGCACGCGAGCGCTATGATCTGATTTTCCTGGATCCGCCGACTTTTTCGAACTCCAAGCGCATGCAGGGGGTGCTGGATGTCAGCCGCGATCATGGGGCGCTGATCGATCTGTGCACCCAACTGCTCAATCCGCAGGGACTGCTGGTGTTCTCCACCAACGCGCAGCGCTTCAAGCTCGACGAGTCTCTCAATGAGCGACACGCCGTGTCGGATATCTCCCGGGCCACCATCGCGCCGGACTTCGAACGCAATCCGCGCATTCACCGTTGCTTCGAAATCCGTCCTAAATGAGATCCTTGATCCGGTAATACATCATGGCGAGAACCAGGGCCGGGCGCCGCAACCACTGACCGCCGGGGAAACCTCCATGGGGGATACGCGCAAAAACGTCGAAGCGGCCGGCGTCACCGGCAATGGCTTCGCTGGCGAGTTTGCCGGCCATGCCGGCGAGTGCGATGCCGTGGCCTGAGAAGCCCTGCAGGTAGTAGACATCCGGGTTCAGCCGCCCGAAGTCCGGCGCGCGGTTGCGCGTGATGTCCACCTGGCCGCCCCAGGCGAAGTCGATCTTGATGTTCCGCAGCTGCGGGAACACCAGCCTCATGCGGGCGCGGGTGGCGGCGGCGATCCGGTCCGGATCGAATCCGGCATAGGTGACCCGCCCGCCGAACAGCAGACGGTGATCCGGTGAGCGCCGGAAGTAATCGAGCACCCAGTTCATGTCGGACACGGCGGCATTGTTGGTGATCAGTGACTGCGCCAGTGCGGCGCCCAGCGGTTCGCTGGCCACGATGCAGGTGCCGACGGCCATGATCCGCGACTGCAGCTGCGGGGCGGTTGCCCCCAGGTACACATTGCCGCACAGGACCAGCTGCCGACACAGAATCTCGCCACCTTGCGTGCGCACGCGCACCGGGGCGCGACCACTGAAGTCGAGCGCCCGCGTACCCTCGAAAATGCGCGCGCCGCGCCGCTCGGCCGCCGCCGCCAGTCCCAGGGTGTAGTTGAGCGGCTGGATATGTCCGGCGTTGGGGTCGAACAGCGCGCCCAGGTAGCGGTCGCTGTCGATGATGCTGCGCACTTCATCCCGCGGCAGGTAGCGCACGCCCTCGTAGCCGTAGCGTTGTTGAAGCTCCGCGGCATGGGCGCGCAGCTCGGTCTCGTGGCGCGGCTTTACGGCAGTGAGCAGATGGCCGGCGACGAACTGACCATCGATGCCATGGCGGGTGATCAGCTCACGCACCAGGCGCACGCCCTCGACCGAGATTTCCCAGACCTTGCGGGCATCGGCCGCGCCGATGAGCTTCTCCACCTTGTCCTGGCCCGCGGCGACGCCGGGCAGGACCTGCGCGCCGCTGCGCCCCGAAGCGCCCCAGCCGACCTGCTGTGCCTCGAGCAGGATCACCGCAAGGCCGCGCTCGGCGAGGTGCAGCGCCGCCGAAGTGCCGGCTATGCCTCCCCCCACCACGCATACGTCGCAGCGCTGCGTGCCGGTGAGCGCGGGACGGGGGGGCGCCGACCCGCTGGCGGCGGCATAGTAAGTGGGTGCGAGCGGCTGGCCGGACATGGCGGCAGACCCTAAGTGTTTAAAATATTAATGCGCCAAATGCTGCGCATCGCACACCGGTGACGGGCATCCGGGTACGTTCAGAGTGCACCCGAAAATGGCTATATTGTCGGGTTGCAGAGCCAGTTTACCACTGATCGGTCGCGGCCGAAAATGTGCGCCGGGAAGCAGCCGACGATCCTGCCATATGCTCTAATAAGCCCCTGGAATAAGACCTGAAGGCAGGGCATGTTTAAGATATTAGACAGGCCCCGATACAACCCATGAAATCGCGACGCCCGGTCATCGGCATATCCGCCGATCGCCGCATGATTGGCCGACACCCCTTTCACCTGGTCGGCGAGAAGTACATGAAGGCGATAGCCGAGTGCGCGGGGGGCATTCCGGTACTGTTGCCGGCGCTGGGCGATGGCGGCGACATCGAGGAAGTGCTGCGCCACCTGGATGGCATCGTGCTGCCGGGCAGTCCCTCGAATGTGGAGCCGCACCACTACGCGGGCGCGCCCAGTGTTCCCGGAACGCTGCACGATCCGGAACGGGATGCGACCACGCTGACCCTCATTCCGCGCGCCGTACAGATGGGCGTGCCGCTGCTGGGCATCTGCCGCGGCTTCCAGGAAATGAACGTCGCCTTCGGCGGTACGTTGCTGCAACGGGTTCACGAGGTGCCCGGCCATCTGGATCACCGGGACGATGAGAGCGCCGATCTGGACACTCAATATGGCCCCGCGCACGAGGTGCGCCTGGAGCCCGGAGGACTGCTCAAGCAACTGGCGGGCGCGGACCAGATCCGCGTCAACTCGCTGCACTGGCAGGGCGTCGAGCGGCTGGGTCAGGGCCTGATCGTCGAGGCGCGCGCGCCGGATGGCCTGATCGAGGGCTTTCATGTGGGCGAGGCGCCGCGCTTTGCGCTGGCGGTGCAGTGGCATCCCGAGTGGCAGGCGATGAGCAATCCATTTTCGCGCGCGTTATTCGCGGCCTTTGGCAATGCCAGCCGTGAGCGCGCGCAGACCAGGTGATTCATGCCTACCGATATTCAACAGTTCTTCCGCGACCATGGCATCTCCGAAGTCGAGGCAATCATTCCGGACATGGCCGGCATTGCCCGCGGCAAAATCATGCCGGCCGAGAAATTCGCCGAAGACGGCGGCATGCGGCTGCCGGAAAGCGTGTTCCTGCAAACGGTGACCGGGGACTATCCGATCAATACCGGGGATGCCATGAACCCGGCCGAAATCGACATCATCCTCAAGGCGGATTCCAAGACGGTGCGACGCGTACCCTGGGCGGCCGAGCCCACCGCACAGGTCATCCACGACTGCTTCTACAGCGACGGTCGCCGCGTCGCGATGGCGCCGCGCAATGTCCTGCGGCATGTGCTCGAGCTGTACGCGCAGCGCGGCTGGGAGCCGGTGGTGGCCCCGGAGCTGGAGTTCTACCTGATCGAGCCGAATCTCGACGCGGATTATCCCCTGAAACCGCCAGTCGGCCGCTCCGGCCGCGCCGAGCCCGGACGCCAGTCCTACAGCATCGCCGCGGTCAATGAGTTCGATCCCTTGTTCGATGACATCTACCAGTTCTGCGAGGACCAGGAGATCGAGATCGACACGCTGATCCACGAGGATGGACCGGCGCAGATGGAGATCAATCTGATCCACGGCAATGCGCTGGACCTGGCCGACCAGGCCTTTCTGTTCAAGCGTACGGCCCGCGAGGCCGCCTTGCGCCACAAGATGTATGCGACCTTCATGGCCAAGCCACATGCCAAGGAGCCGGGCAGTGCCATGCACATCCACCAGAGCGTGCTCGACCGCAAGAGCGGCAAGAATATCTTCAGCAACGCCGACGGCGCCCCCTCGCAGCTGTTCTTTGCACATATCGCCGGTCTGCAGCACTATCTGCCGGCGGCGATGGCCCTGTTCTGCCCCAATGTGAATTCCTACCGGCGACTGACCCGTTACCAGACCGCCCCGATCAATACCCACTGGGGCTATGACAACCGCACCGCCGGCCTGCGGGTGCCCAATGCCAGCGCCGCGGACCGGCGCGTGGAGAACCGCTGCGGCGGCGCGGACGCCAACCCCTATATCGCCATGGCGGCCTCGCTCGCCTGCGGCTACCTGGGGATGATCGAGGGTCTGCAGCCCACCGATCCGATTACCGGCAGCGCCCATGACCTGCCC
>DASZCK010000091.1:0-11037 GCA_035943195.1 Steroidobacteraceae bacterium | reverse complement strand
CCTTGAAGTGACTCGAGGCCGGCAGCCCCGGATTGCCGTTGCGGCGGGTCACGACCAAGCGTTGCTCGGCGAGCCCATAGTAGTGCTCGAGTTCCGAGTATTCGATGGGCCAGTCGATCAGCGACGCCCCTTTTACCTCGCCATAGGTGGAGCGAGCACGAACCTCCCAGGGACGGATCCGTGGTGTCGCGCCGGTCCAGTGCACGGTCGTGCCGCCCACCGTCTTGCAGGTCCAGGAGGGCAGGGTCGGGTAGTCCTCGGCCACGGTCGTGGATCCGGAGATCGTGCGCGGTTCCAGCCAGGTCAGCTGGGCAAAGGCATCACCGGGAACCTGGGAGAAACTCGCCAGCGACTGCCGCGCGCCGGCCTCCAGCAGGACCACTTTGATGCCGCGACGGGTCAGCTCATGCGCCAGCGTGCCGCCGCCGGCCCCCGATCCGATAATGACGACGGCACCGGAATCATCCTGCGAAATGCCTGCCACGATTTTCCCCTCTCGAGCCTTATGAAGCGGCTGATATCAGGCGCCGGGAACCGGACCACTGTCCGGTAGCGGGACCTCGGGCAGCCAGCGCAGGTCGTTGAATCCACGCAGCAGGTATCCGCCCTTGGAGAAGGCCTCGCCCTCGTAGCCGAAGTAGGCGTATGCCATCGGCGTTGCGTAGAGCACACCCAAAGTCTTGGTGCGCAGAGTCTTGAAGAACACGGAGGACTCAAGCGCCGTCAACGCCTGAACCCGGGCCGACTCGGCGGCAGTGGCGAATCCCGGGCCGAGCTTGCGGATGCCGTCCCGCAGCATGACGAGAGTAGGCGCGTCATGCGCGGCGTCGCTGTCAACCGACTGGATGACCAGGGCATACGCGGCGTCATCCAGTTTGTCGTGGGGCGCAATGGTGCGCGCCACCGCCATGAGTGTTGCGCCGTCAGTACTGGTCAGGGCCTTGAGGTCGAGGGCCCAGGCGCGGCTGGGGGCAATGAGCGCCAAGGGAGTTCCGGCTGCAATGAGGCCGGTCAGCACCCCCGATGCTCCGAGAAACTCGCGCCGCGGCACCAGGGTAATCATGGGCTTATCAATCGGCAGCATGAACGACATTCCCCCGCACACCGTGGTGGAAGCTCGAGGGCCCCTTGGTTGTGCAATGCTTATTTCTTGAGCTCGATGATAACAGAGCACACGGGTGGCGCTGTGGTGCGATGCGCTGCACGGTGAAAGGGCCAATCCGCGGTCTCGGCCTTGGCTATAGTGGGTCCCGTTGACGGAAGGTGATGAATGAAACTCGTGTTGCGCAAAGCGCGCCCTGAGGATGCGGGGCTGCTCGGTGATATCTGCTACCGAGCCTTCGACACTCTGGCGCAGGCCCACGGTTTTGTGCCCGACTTTCCCGATGCGAATGCGGCGGCCGGCATGATGACGGGCCTGATCGCGCACGACGGCTTTTTCAGTGTCGTGGCCGAACTTGGCGGCAGAATCGTTGGCAGCAATTTCATGGATGAGCGCGGCGCGATCTGCGGCATCGGTCCCATCACGGTCGACCCTTCCATGCAGAACGACGGAGCCGGGCGCGCCCTGATGCGTGCCACCCTGGAGCGCGCCCAAGAGCGCCAGGCGCCGGGCATCCGCTTGGTCCAGGCCGGGTACCACAATCGCTCACTTGCCCTGTATCTGAAACTGGGGTTTGACGCGCGGGAACAACTGGCCTGCGTGAAGGGCCCTGCCATCCGCAAAGTCGTGGCGGGATACCCGGTACGGCCAGCCACACCCCAGGATGTCGCGGCCTGCGATGAGTTGTGTCTGCGGGTGCATGGTCACGCGCGTTCCGGCGAGGTTGCCGATGCGGTCGCGGCCGGAACTGCCCGCGTGGTCGAACGTCTGGGACGAATGAGCGGTTATATGACTGTGCCGGGCTTCTCCGGCCATGCGGTGGCTGAGTCGAACGATGACCTCATGGCGCTGCTGGCTGCCGCAGAGTCCATCCAGGGTGCAGGTGTTCTGGTGCCGACCCGCAATAGCGATCTGCTGCGCTGGTGCCTGGCGCAGGAACTGAAGATCACGCAGACGATGACGCTGATGACCATCGGGCTTTACAACGCTGCGAACGGCGCCTGGCTACCCTCGATCCTGTACTAGCCGTCCTTCCGTGGCGGCAGATTTTCGATGGCAAGGGGCGGTAGGTCATCGGCCGGCGTAAAGCCAAACACCTGCCCATAAAAAGTCAGTTCGGACTGCAGCGAGCGGATGATGTTGGCCGGCTTGCGGAAGCCGTGGCCTTCGCCTGGATAGAGGAGGTAGGCGACCGGCACCTGCCGGGCACGCAGCGCCTGGACGATGAGCTCGGATTGATTCGGCGGTACCACCCGATCATCCGCGCCCTGAAAGACGATGAGGGGGGCCGTGAATCCATCCAGATGGTGCAGCGGTGAGCGACTGTCGTAGATGGCCTGTGCGCCAGGCAGGGCGCCGATGAGGGAATCCAGATAGCGACTCTCGAATTTATGCGTATCGCGGGCCAGCGCCGCCATGTCGGACACGCCGAAATAGTCGGCCCCGGTGCGGAATACATCGCTGGTGCTCAGGGCAAGGAGCACCGTGTAGCCTCCGGCGCTGCCGCCCCGGATGGCGGTCCGCAGCGGGTCGACACGACCGGTGCCGCTGAGATAGCGGGCGGCGGCGATGACGTCCTCGACATCGACAATGCCCCAGTTGCCTTCAAGAGCGCGCCGGTACACCCGTCCGAACCCCGAGCTTCCGCCGTAGTTGACATCCACCACGGCAAAGCCGCGGCTCGTCCAATACTGTATCGCCGCTGAATAGGCCGGTGAGGCCTGGCCGGTGGGACCGCCATGGACGAGTGTCAGCAATGGCGGGAGCTCCCCGGGCGGCCCGCGGAACGCCGGATTGAAAGGCGCGTAGTAGAACGCGTGCGCGTTGCGGCCGTTGGCGCTCGGGAATTCGATGGGCACAGCGACCGACACCGCGGCCGGGTCGAGCAGCGCATCGCCGGACTGGCGCAGTATGCGCGTCTGGCCGCTGTCCACGTTGATCCGCAGAATGGCTTCCGGGGCGCTCGCCGACTCGGCGACCATTGCCACGTGCTGCGGATCCAGGCGGGTCAGCTGTGAGTACTCCACATACGGCAGGTCGATGATCCGTCCATGACCGTGGTGCAGGTCGATCACTGCCAGGTGATCAAGACCGTCTTCGCCATAGCGGGCAAGCGCCCGACCATCTCCGAGCAGGGCGTAGTTGGCCTGACCGAGCTGCCACAGGGGACTCGCGAACTCGGCGGCGCGCGGCCAGATGGCCCGCACGGCCGAATCACGCCAGCCGTAGAGATTCCAGAAACCGCTGACATCGGAAATGAAATACAGCGTGCCGTCGGCGTCCCACTGAGGTTCCATGACAGCGTCGTTGCCGCCGGCGACCGTAATCGGGAGCAGGGGTCCATGGCCGAGTTCGGCGACCTTCAACTCGGTCGCATCCCAGGGCATGTTGGGATGGTGCCAGGCGATGAAGGCCAGCCGCCGGCCATCCGGGCTGACGCGCGGGAAGGCGACAAAATCGCTGTCGGCGTACAGCACCTTACCGGCTCCGCCTTCGGGCAGGGGGATGCTCACCAGTGCATTGCGGACCTGCTGGGGATCGGTGTGATCCTCGCGGACGCAGATCAGCGCCATGGCGGGCCCACCCCGGCGCGCGCTCCAGGGTGTGCAATCCGCGTACCGGTAGCCTTCCGGCGTCAGGGGTTCAGGACTTGCGCCGGGTCGGATCCGGTACAGACGCTGGTCGCTGAACTGCGTGTAATAGGCGGTATCTCCCGCCACCAGAAAGGGTGCGCCACCATATTCGTGTACCCGGGTGCGCACATTTGCCGTGGCCGGAACCAGACAGGACAGCTCGCCGCCGGCAGCAAGGCGAAACAGCCAATGGGCGCCCTCCGCCGAGGGGACGTTCTCGGTCCAGTAGAGCTGCCCGTCGGCTGCGCGCAGGTTGTTGAAGCCGGCCGCAGCCTTGGCCAGTGCTTCTGCAGTGACCGCAGAGGGCCATGCCCCGTAGGGCCTGATGGTCGGCGGCGCAGCGGTCACAGGTGAGTCAACACCTTCGCCATGGGCTGCCAGTAGTTCATCTTCCAGCCGCGCGCCAGGTTTTCCGCGTCGTCGCTCGGGAATCCCGTTTGGTCACACTTCAGCAGCGTGCTGGGCGGCGCCTTGAAGGTTACTTCCGGGTGAATCGCTTCCACGTTGGCGGCAATTCCTTCAGGGGACGCCGCGCGGATTCCGCCGGCACCCCCCAGGGCCACGCCCACAGCCAGGCCTGCGATGACCTGCCTGCGGGAGGCCGGGTCGTCCCGATCGGTCGCTGCCATGCTGTAGTCCGCCCCACTGTACAAACGAACATTATAAGGCGCAATGCCGGACCTTGATTGGGACGCTGCGATTCATTACCGTGCAAAAAATTCCTTGCTGCAGGTGCGTAGCGCCGGCGGAAAGGCGCCATGAGCGTTGACCTGGCCTGGTACAGGCATTGCATGACTCTAGGCATGCACAATCCCATGCTGACCTTTGGTCAAAGCGGCTATTCGGGGCTTCTGCCGCGCCGTACGACGGCCTTCAATCGTATCCAATTGTACGATCCGGCAGTCAGCGCCATGAATGACTTCAGCCGCCAGTACCCGGTTACGGTGGATGAGGACCGGCAGATCGGAGCGGCGCTGAACGATATGGCGCGTCTGGGCGTGCGCGCACTGCTGGTCGTGAATGATCTCAAGGTCGTGGGGTTCATCACTTCCTACGACATCGAGGGCGAGCGACCGATCCAGTACATCCAGCAATTCCACGATGTGCGACGCAATGAGGTCCCGGTCGGGCACGTCATGACCCGCTGGCACGATCTGGTGACGTTGAACTGGTCCGTGGTCAGGACGGCACGCGTGAGCGACGTGCTGCAGGCCCTGCATGACACCAACCTCATGCATCTGCTGGTGGTTGAAACAGAAAACGAGCCAACCACCGTGGTGCGCGGGCTGTTTTCCCGCGCGCGCATCGAACGCCAATTGGGACAGCTGCAGGTGAAGAGCGCTTAAGAGCGCCACCGCGGCCGGTCCGCAGTATCATCGCTGCCGCCATCAAACCGAAGCGGGAGCGGATATGAGAGCGGCGGCATTCAAGTTGTTCACGGTGATTGCCGTGCTGTTACTCGCCTCAGGTGTGGTCCGGGCGATGGATCTGCAGCTGCAGGGCAAGACTGCGCTGATCACTGGCAGCACCGGCGGCATCGGCTACGGCATCGCCAAGGTGCTGCTGAAGGAGGGCGCCCAGGTCATTGTCAACGGCCGTAGCCAGCAGGACGTCGACAAGGCGGCTGCGACCCTCAAGCAGGCCACCGGCAGGACCCCGCTGGTCTTTGCGGGTGATATGAGCAAGGCCGATGACATCGCGCGGCTGGCCAAGACCTACCCCGACGTCGACATCCTCATCAACAACGTGGGGCGCTTCATGCCCCACGAATTCACGCAGTCCACCGATCAGGACTGGTACGAGACCTTCGACCTCAACGTCATGTCCGGGGTGCGCCTGTCGCGGCTGTACCTGCCACGCATGAAACAGCGCAACTGGGGCCGCATCATTTTCATATCCAGCGAGAGTGCGCTGCAGATTCCGGTGGAGAGCGTGGCGTACGGCATGAGCAAGGCGGCGCAGATCGCGGTGGCGCGCGGCATTGCCGAGGGCTGCGCGAAAACCGGCGTGACCGTCAACAGCATTCTGCCCGGCCCCACCCTGGATGCGGACGATCCGCGCTCGGCGGCGCGTTTCGGCGCCAGGCCGCTGGCGGAGGTCGAGGAGCAGCTGTTCAAGAATCAGCGGCCGACCTCGCTGATCAAGCGCTTCGCCCGCACTGAGGAGGTGGCCTCGCTGGTGGCCTATGTGGCGAGTCCCCTGTCATCGGCCACCACCGGCGCCGCCCTGCGAGTGGACGGCGGGGTGGTGAAGAGCGCCTTCTGAGCCTGTCTCAGTGATGCGATTCCTTGTCCACGAGGTAGCGGACCATGCCGATCAGGTCATCCTCGCTGTGCAGTGAATCCATGTTGATGCGGTATTTGCCGTTGACCACGATGCAGGGCGTGCCCGGCACCTGCATGGCAAGGATCTGAGCATCCGCTGAGCGCATTTTAAGGTCGACGCTGAAGGAGCGGGCGGTGGCCAGGAAGGTATCGGCCTTGACCCCCGTGAGCCGCTCATAGCACTTCGCCGCATCCTCGATCGAGGGCAGCGGGTTCTTCGGACGGTGCGTGGACGGATCAGAAATGGCGAGTTCACCATTTTTCCATACCGCGTCGAATATGGCCTGGTGAGTGCGCGCTGAAATGCCGAGTGCCTGAGCAGTGAAGTAGGCACGCTGCAGCATCGGCCAATCCTCAGTGGGGATGAAGGACGCCGGCAGAAAGACCATCTGGGCGTTCGACGGCAGGCTGTGTTCCAGGGCTGCCATCACCGGCTGAAAACCATTGCAGCCGGTACAGCCGTAGGAGAAGACTTCCATGACCTCGACCTTGCCCTTGCCGACATGGGTTTCCTGGGCCGGTGAAAGGAGCTCGAAGTCGCGGCCCTGAGTCCAGGTCTGGGCGGCCTCGGTCACCGGGGCCACCATCAAGGGCAGTACGGCCAGCAGTAGCGCGCCAATATGTTTCACGGGATCTCCTTATCTATATCTATTTGCGTGCGGCCTCGGCGGTCGGCACCGGTCGGATATACAGTGGCAGGGGAGGCTGGGTCTCGTACGCCCCCTCGAGCTTCTGAGACTCCTCACTGGTCAGATGAGTTCCCAGCGCCTTGACCGAATCATCCAGGTGGTTGACCTTGGTGGCCCCGACGATGGGTGAGGTGACACCCGTCTGCGCGAGGAGCCACGCCACTGCGACTTCGGCGGCACCCACGCCCCGCTTCGTGGCCACCGCGGCGACGGCATCGATCACGGCTTCATCGGCCTTGCGAGTGAAACGGTCACGTGCCATCGGCGAGTTCGAGCGCACGGTGTGGACACGCCGGCTACCGGCCAGCAGGCCGCCGCCGATGGGACTGTAGGGAATGAGTCCGATGCCTTCCTCGCGGCACAGCGGAATCATTTCGCGCTCTTCCTCACGGTACAGAAGACTGTAGTTGTTCTGCATGCTGATGAAGCGCGCCAGGTGCCGCTGGTCGGCGCGATGGAGCATTTTGGCAAGCTGGTAGGCGGCCATGGTCGAGGCACCGATGTACCGGACCTTGCCCACCTTGATGAGATCAGTCAGCGTTTCCAGCGTTTCCTCGACCGGCGTGTCGCGGTCGAAGCGATGAATCTGGTAGAGATCGACATAGTCCACGCCCAGCCGAGCAAGGCTGCCATCGATGGATTCCATGATGTGCTTGCGCGAGAGCCCGCGCTGATTGGGTCCCGGGCCCACGGCCTGGAATACCTTGGTGGCCACCACGGCATCATCGCGCCTGACGCCGAAGGCCTTCAGCGCCTTGCCGAGGATGAGTTCGCTTTCTCCAGCCGAATACACATCGGCGGTATCGAAGAAATTGATACCAAGTTCAAGCGCCCGTCGAACGATGGCGAAGCTGGCCGCTTCCGGCAGCATCCAGTCGGCGCCACTGCCGAAACTCATGCATCCCAGGCAGATTCGTGAAACGCGAAGTCCGGAGGAACCCAGGCGCATGTAGTCCATCGGTTTACTTCCTGGCGGGAGTGAGGTGCCTGAAGTCTAGCACCGCACCCACCGACCTATTGCACCGTCACCACTACCTTGCCGCGCGCGTGAAAGGTCTCCTGGTAGCGGATGGCATCGGCCACGTGCTCCAGGGTATAGCTGCGATCGATGACCGGCTTGAGCTTCCCGCTTTGCATCAGGCCCGCCAGGGCGGTGAGGTCCCTGGCAGACAGGTCAGCCGAGACCGGCACCAGTTTCTGACTCACGAACTTTGACACGATGAGGGTCTCCCCGAAAGCCAGCATCGGGCCAAGCCACTTGCCCTTGTCGGTATTCCCACCCGGGACATAGATACCACTCGGTACCAGCACCCGGCGATAGGCGCTCAGCGGCTGCGTACCGGACAGGTCGAAGATCACATCGTACCTTTCGGTGCCCTGGGTGAAGTCCTGGCGATTGTAGTCAATGACATGGTCCGCACCGATGGAGCGGACCACATCGAGGCTTCCCGTGTTGGTAACGGCAGTGACCTCTGCGCCAAGCGCCTTCGCGATCTGCACGGCAAAGGTTCCCACACCACCACCGGCGCCGTTGATCAATACCTTCTGGCCCGGCCGAACCTGCCCAACATCGCGCAGCGCTTGCAGCGCCGTGATGCCCGCCACGGGCACCGCCGCAGCCTGTTCGAAGGTAACGGCGGCAGGCTTGAGGGCCACCGCGCCCGACTCAGGAATGCGTAGATACTCGCCAAACGCGCCATCACCGCCGCCGTACACCTCATCGCCGGGCTTGAACCGCGTCACGAGCTTGCCGACGGCTTCAACCGTTCCCGAGAAGTCGGTCCCGAGCCGGATGTCCTTCGGCGCGCCCCAACCGCTCATCGGGCGAATGAGGTAGGGCTCGCCGTGCAGAAAGTGCCAGTCCAGCGGATTGACGGATGACGCGTGGACCCGCACGAGGAGGCCGTGAGGACCGGGAACCGGCCTGGGGATGTGCTCGATCCTGACCACATCCGCAGAGCCGTAGCAGCGATAGACCGCGGCCTTCATGGGCTCCGCAATGGCGCCTGTCGGGGAGGGGCCGCAGGCAGAGTTATGGCTGACCGCGACCGCAATGGCCGCCACCGCCAGCACGACTACGCCCAGCAGCGCGAGAAGTACTCTGGAAATAATGGACATTGATCGGCTCCCTTGATTCGAACGGTAACCCTAGTCGACCTGCTGCAGGATCCTTTCGACGGTCGCGAGGCTGGTGCCGAAGCGGGTGAGGTCCACCCGGATTGCCGCGAGCGTTGCCTGATTCTCGGCTTGCACCGTGACCGCCTTCTCGGCCAGTGCCTGGTACAGAGCATCATTGGCCAGCCGTGCCCGAGCCTGGGATATCGCCGAGAAATACTTCATGCCGAATACCACCAATACGGTGACAAACAGCGGCGATACGAAGATCAGGTATTGAGTCATGTTCATCTCTGAGCCCGTAGCCATGGAAACTCCTCGGTGTTAGTCGGCTTCAGTGGTTGATTCGGGAAGGGACGCCGCGGCCTTTGCGATGAGCGCGGGCGTCAGTTCAAAGTCGAATTTCGTGACCTCAAAGTAGTTGAGTGCTTTGCCATCCGCAGACAGTTCCAGCCGACTTCGCACCAGACCCGCCGCCTCGAGCTTCTGCAGGTGCAGGTGCAGAAGCGGCCGGCTGATGCCGACTTCACGGGCCAGCTGACTTACGTATTGACGCCCGTGTTTGTCGAGCATCGCCACGATCCGCAGCCGGTGCCCGTTGGCCAGAGCCGCCAGCACGGCCAGCAGGCGTTCACCGGCTAATGCCAAAGATCACCTCTACCTATCATGTGTAAGTATTTTCTGACAGGTACGGGCGATTGTCAAGCGCGGTCAGAAATCTATCGGACTGAAGACTCCACTCGCGCCCTTTCCAAGAACATGTGTATACAGCTGTGTCGTTGCCACATCCGCGTGCCCCAGTAGCTCCTGCACCGTGCGAATGTCGTAACCACGTTCCAACATGTGGGTGGCAAAGCAGTGCCGCAGTGTGTGACAGGTGGCCGGCTTGCTGATCCCAGCACGGCGCACGGCCGTTCGCATCTGACGCTGCACGGAAGAGGGCATGACGTGGTGGCGACGTCGAACACCAGTTCGCGGATCGCGACTCGCATCCAACGCCGGAAACACATATTGCCAGGACCACTCGAGTGTTGCCTGCGGGTTCTTGTGTGCAATGGACGTCGGAAGTTCAACACCGCCGAAGCCGCCCTGAATCGCCACGCGATGTCGCTCGCGAATGGAGTCGAGATGCACCTGCAGCGGCGTGAGCACAAGCGTAGGAAGTACCGTGGTCCGATCCTTCCCGCCCTTTCCGCTACGCACCATGATCTGGCTACGATCGAAATCCAGATCCTGGACCCGAAGCCGCAGGCATTCCATCAGTCGCAACCCACCGCCATACAAAAGCGTCCCGATCAGCCAGTAGACGCCCGAAAGTTGCGCAAGAACCGCGCGAGTCTCCTCGCGAGTGAGGACCATCGGCAGCCGCCTCGGCTTCCGCGCCCTTACGACATTGTTGAGCCACGGCAAGTCCTGCTTCAGGACATGCCGATACAGGAACAGCACCGCCGCCAAAGCCTGGTTCTGGGTGGCCGCCGCCACATTTGCATGAACGGCGAGACTGCTGAGAAACGCTTCGACCTCAACCGCTCCCAGCTCAAGCGGGTGACGCTTGCCGTGAAACAGAACATAACGCCTCACCCAAAAGACGTACTGCTCCTCCGTCCGATAGCTGTAATGCCGCACGCGAACAGCCTCCCGAACCTGTTCAAGAAGGCGTGACTTGTCGGGCGCGCCCATGCAGCATTTGCCAATAACAGATTGACGTATTTCCCGTCGAGTGATCTAGTAAATACAGTGATCTACCATTACTTCAACGTGCATTTGTGCCCGAAACACAGCATTTCTTCTCTGCGCTTTCGTCGCCGAAATATTAGTTAGATCGCAGATCAGGGGCACCGAGGAACGACGAGTGATTGAGGGTGGTGCCAGAAAGATTTGGCTGCCGGAATATCGCTCATTTTGCGATGCCTGATCTCGTGGCACTTATTGTTGCGCTGGGATCGTCGGCGGTATCGCTGGACGACAGCGGCGCTAGCAGCCAGTTTCCAACACGCCGTTTTGCCGCGCCGTGCCGAGATTGGGATACAACCGTTCGTGGCGTAGACTGACCTCACTGCCAGTAGCGACCTAACTCCTCGTTCGAGCGGACCGCCCATGAATAAACTGCCAGTTCCTGTCACCGACGCGCGCCGGCTTTTCGGCTGTGCGCGGCCGCTCAACTCTGTACGTTA
>DASZCK010000090.1:0-22640 GCA_035943195.1 Steroidobacteraceae bacterium | reverse complement strand
CGATGCCGAAACCGGTGCAGTGGTGCCGCCGATTCATCTGTCCACCACCTACGCCTTCCGTGGTTTCGAGGACAAGCGGCCCTACGACTACTCGCGCAGCGGCAATCCCACCCGCGATCTCTTGGCCAAGGCCTTGGCGGACCTGGAGGGCGGAGTGGGCGCAAATGTCCTGGCCACCGGTATGGCCGCCATCACGCTGGTGGGATGCCTGCTGCCGGTGGGCGCACGCATCGTTGCGCCCCATGACTGCTACGGCGGCAGCTATCGACTGTTTGATGCCTGGCGCCGTCGCGGTGAGTTTCACTGCGACTTCGTGGATTTTGCCGATGAGGCGGCGGTGCGCGCGGCGCTCAAGCAACCGACGGCGCTGCTGTGGATTGAAACCCCCAGCAATCCGCTGCTGCGCATTACCGACATCGCGCAATTTGCCGAGCTGGGCCACGCCGCGGGCGCACTGGTGGCAGTCGACAACACCTTCCTCTCGCCCCTGTGGCAGAAGCCGCTCATGCTGGGCGCCGATATCGTCGTGCACTCCACCACCAAGTACCTGAACGGTCACAGCGATGTGGTGGGCGGGGCAGTCATTGCCGCGACGCCGGCGCAGCATGAGCAGTTGAGCTGGTGGGCGAACTGCACCGGGGCCACCGGCGCGGCCTTTGACAGCTACCTGACCCTGCGCGGCCTGCGCACCCTGCACGTGCGCCTCGAGCAGCATGGTCGCAACGCCGCGCGCCTGGCCGACTGGCTGCAGGCCCAGCCCGGTGTCAATCGGGTGTTCTATCCCGGATTGTCCAGCCATCCGGGCCACGCCATCGCGGCGCGCCAGCAGCAGGGCTTTGGCGCCGTGGTCACCCTGGAGATCGCCGGTGGGCAGGAGGCGGTGCGCGCGCTCGTTTCGCGTATGCAGTTCTTCTCCCTGGCCGAAAGTTTAGGCGGCGTCGAGAGCCTCATCTCGCATCCGGCCACCATGACCCACGCGGCCATGGAGCCCGAAGCGCGGCGTCGCGCGGGGCTTACCGATGGCCTGCTGCGCCTGTCGGTGGGAATCGAGGACTTCGATGACCTGCGCGATGACTTTGCGGCCGGTCTCGAGCGGGCGCGGGCCGTCAGGCGCTGAGGTTGGCCACGACCCGCGCGCCGACTTCGCGGGTGCTGAAGCTGCGCGCGCCGGGCAGGGCGATGTCAGGCGTCGTGACGCCGTCGTTGATGGCCGCCTCGACCGCCTGTTCCACCAGCGCCGCTTCGGCTTCCAGCTGCAGCGAATGCCGCAGCAGGAGCGCGACGCTCAGGATCGTCCCATAGGGATTGGCAATGCCGCGGCCGGCAATGTCGGGGGCCGAACCGTGAATGGGCTCGTACAGGCCGCGGCGGCCGTCCCCCAGCGAGGCCGAGGGCAAAAGGCCCAGTGATCCGGCCAGCATCGAGGCCTCATCGGTGAGGATGTCGCCGAACATGTTCTCAGTGAGCAGCACGTCGAAATCCCGGGGTCGCCGGATCAGATGCATGGCGGCGGCATCCACCAGCATGTGTTCCAGCCGCAGGCCCGGAAACTCCTGCTGCACGATCCGCGTGCACACTTCGCGCCACAGTCGCGAAGTCTCCAGCACATTGGACTTGTCAATCGAGGTCACGAGGCCGCGTCGGCCGCGCGCCAGGCGACAGGCGACGCGCGTCACGCGCTCGACTTCGGCCACGGTGTAGGTGCAAAGGTCGGTGGCCTGCTCGGCGGTGCGCGACTTTTCGCCGAAATAAATGCCACCGGTGAGTTCACGCACGAACATCAGGTCGACGCCCTCGAGCAACTCGGGACGCAGCGTGGACGCGCCGCGCAGCGCCGGGTGGATGGTCACCGGACGCAGATTGGCAAAAGTCCCCAGCGCCTTGCGCAGGCCGAGCAATCCGCTTTCGGGACGGACCCGGGCGTCGGCTGCGGACCACTTCGGTCCGCCGATGGCGCCCAGCAGAATGGCGTCGGCCGCCAGACAGGACGCGAGCGTCGCCTCCGGCAGCGGCTGGCCGGTGAGGTCGATGGCCGCGCCGCCAAAGGGCTGGTGCGAGAGCGTGAACTGGTGTCCGAAACGCTGCGCAATGGCATCGAGACAATGGACGCCTTCGGCGGCAACCTCGGGACCGATGCCATCGCCCCCCAGCACGGTAATAGAGGCCTTCATGGATCAGCTGTCCCGGTGCCGGGCTTCGTAGGCCGCAATGCGTTCCTGCTGCTGTAGCAGGAAACCCAGCTCATCGACACCGTTCAACAGGCAGTAGCGCGCAAAGGGATCGATGGGAAAACTGACATTGATGCCACTGGGCAGTCGCAGGGTGGCGCTCGCCAGGTCGATCTCCACCTCGTTGCCCGGATGCCCGATGAGCCAGGCACTGGTGGTCTCGTCCACCACGATGGGCAGCAGGCCGTTCTTCAGCGAGTTGTTGCGGAAGATGTCGGCGATCTCGGTGCTGATGACGGCGCGGATGCCGTAGTCCAACAACGCCCAAGGCGCGTGTTCGCGCGAGGAGCCGCAACCGAAGTTGCGGCCCGCGACCAGTACCTGGCAGCCGGCGGCGGCGGGCTGATTGAGCACGAAGTCACTCTTGGCCGCGCCGTCGGGGGCGTAGCGCCAATCGGCAAACAGCTGCTTGCCGAGGCCGATGCGCGTAGTCGTGGTGAGAAAGCGCGCCGGAATGATCTGGTCGGTGTCGATGTTGCTGGCCGGCAGCACCACCGTGCGCGAGCGTATGGTGCCGATCTTGTCCATTACAGCAGCTCCCTGGGATCGGTGACCCGGCCACGAATCGCGCTCGCCGCCGCCGTCAGGGGACTGGCCAGCAGCGTGCGGGCGCCGGCGCCCTGGCGACCCTCGAAGTTGCGATTGCTGGTGCTCACGGAATACTCACCGCGCGCCACCGTGTCGCCGTTCATCCCGATGCACATGGAACAGCCTGACTCGCGCCATTCGGCGCCGGCATCGAGGAATATCCGGTCCAGCCCCTCGGCCTCGGCGGCAGCCTTGACCTGCTGCGATCCCGGCACCACCAGCATGCGCACGTTACCGGCGATCTTGCGGCCGCGCAGCAGCTGCGCGGCGCCACGCAGGTCGCCGAGCCGGCCATTGGTGCAGCTGCCGATGAAGACCACATTGACCGGGCGATCGCGCAGCGCCTCGCCGGCCGTAAAGCCCATGTAGGCCAGAGCCTTGTCGAATACCGGATCACCACGGCGGTTCGGCACCGTGCCGGTGACCGGAATGACCATGCCCGGGTGGGTGCCGTAGCTGATCATGGGTTCGAGAGTTGCGGCATCCAGCGTGTGCTCGCGGTCAAAGCTCGCCCCCGGATCGGTCGGCAGTGCACGCCAGCGTTCCATGGCACGTTCCCAGTCGGCGCCGCTGGGCGAGCGCGGCCGGTCCGACAGGTAGCTGAAGGTAGTCTCATCCGGGGCAATCATGCCGGCGCGGGCACCGGCTTCGATGGACATGTTGCACACGGTCATGCGCTCTTCCATGGTCAGGGCACGGATGCCCTCACCGCGATATTCGAGCACGTGGCCGGTGCCGCCCTCGACACCGATCTGACCGATGATGGCCAGTACCAGGTCCTTGGCGGTGACGCCGGGACGCAGTTTCTGGTTCACGTTGATGGCGAACGTCTTCGGCTTGCGCTGCAGGATGCATTGCGTCGCGAACACATGGCCCACCTCGGTGGTGCCGATGCCGAATGCCAGCGCCCCGAAAGCGCCGTGGGTGCTGGTGTGGCTGTCGCCGCAGACGATGGTGCGCCCCGGGCGAGTCAGGCCCAGCTCCGGACCGATGAGGTGCACGATGCCGCGCAGATCGCTGTGCATGTCCAGCAGTTCAATGCCAGCCGCGGCGCAGTTGCGCTCCAGCTGCTGAACCTGGCGGCCAGCCGCGGTGCTGGTGATGGGCACGCCGCCGAAGACCTGTTCGGTGCGCGTCGGAGTGGAATGATCCATGGTGGCCAGGGTGAGATCCCGGCGCCGCACTGACAGACCCCGCTCGCGCAGGACGTCAAACGCCTGCGGCGTCGTCACTTCGTGGATGAGGTGCAGGTCGATGAACAGCACCGCCGGCGTGTCGGCGGTCTCGGCGGTTACTTCGTGCTGTTCCCAGACCTTCTGGAACATGGTCTTCGGCATGATTGTCACTCGCTGAGCGCCTGGCTCAGCTCGATGCGGTTGATGACTTCGAGAAAGGCGCGCGTTCCCGCCTCCACGATATCCGTACTGGCGCTGGCGCCGCGATAGCTATGATTGCGGTATTCCACATTGACCACCGCCTCGCCCTGGGCGTCCTGGCCCTCGCTGACGGCACGCACTTCGAATGTGCGCAGGCTGACCTGGACGCCGGTTGCCGCTTCCAGGGCGAGGAAGGCCGCATCCACCGGGCCATCGCCCTGAGCGGTCTGCTCAATGACGCGACCGTCGCGGTGACGCAGGTTGAGGGTGGCCTGTGCACCTTCGGGGCCGCTGCTGGAGATGATGCGCAGCCGGGTCAGTGCCCAGGGGCCGCTGTCCCCGCCCTCGACGCGCAGCACCAGGGCTTCGATGTCGCCATCGAAGAGTTCCTTCTTGCGCTCGGCGAGCGACCTGAATTCAGCGAAGACGCGCTCGAACTCAGCGCTTTCAAGCTCGAAGCCCAGCGCCTGCAGTCGTCCGCGCAGTGCTTCCCGGTCACTGTGCCGGCCGAGCGCCAGGGTACTACGTGGCAGGCCCACGTCCTCCTGCAGCACGGCGCTCTCACCCACCACGGCCTTATTGCGCGGGATCAGCACCCCGGTGATGTTCGAGACCAGGCGTGACACCGGATAGAGCCGGGTCGAACGGATCTGGGTGGCGAGATTGAAGAAGGCAGTGCGCGTGCGCAGCGCCATGACCACCTCTTCGAGTGAACAGTTGCCGGCGCGCTCGCCGATGCCGTTGATGGTGCACTCTATCTGGCGGGCACCGGCTACCACCGCCGTGAGGCTGTTGGCCACGGCCATCCCCAGGTCGTCATGGCAGTGCACCGAGAGGGTGACCCGGTCGATGCCGCGCACATTGGTTCGCAGATAGCGGAACAGCTCCGAGAACTCATCCGGCACCGTGTAACCCATGGTGTCCGGGATATTGATGGTGGTGGCGCCGGCGGCGATGACCCGCTCGATCACCTCGGCGAGGAACTCGAGCTCGGTGCGCGAGGCGTCCTCGGGCGAGAACTCCACATCGCTGCACAGTTCGCGCGCCATGGCGACGCCGCTCACGGCAGTGCTGATGATCTGCGGCGGTGTCAGACGCAGTTTTTGTTCGCGGAAGATCGGGCTGGTGCCCAGGTACACATGCAGCCGGCGCCGGTGCGCCGGCTCCAGCGCGCCGGCGGCCAGCTCAATATCGTCGCGGCGGCAGCGGGCCAGGGCGCATATCACCGGGCCTTGAACCTCGCGGGCCACGGCCTTGACACTGTCCCAGTCGCCGCGGCCGACGCCGGGGAATCCGGCCTCGATCACGTCCACGCCCAGTTCCGCCAACGCCCGCGCGACCCGCAGTTTCTCCGCCTGCGTCATGCCACAGCCGGGAGCCTGCTCGCCGTCGCGCAGCGTGGTGTCGAAAATCGTGACGCGTTCGGGATCGGTGGGCATGGGCTTTCCGGCGCCGGACGGTCAGGCGCGGCGATCGTTCAGCCAGGGCATCCTGGCACGCAGCGCCGTACCGACCCGCTCGATCTGGCGGTCCATGTCCTGCTTGAGCATCCGGCGATACTCCTTCTGCCCGGACTTGTTCTCATCGATCCACTGCCGGGCAAACTTGCCGGTCTGGATTTCCTTGAGGATCTTGCGCATCTCGTTCTTGGTCTTTTCGTTGACCACGCGCGGTCCGCGCGTCAGGTCGCCGTACTTGGCGGTGTCCGAGATGAACTGATGCATCTTGGTGATGCCGCCCTCGTGCAGCAGGTCGACGATGAGCTTCAGTTCGTGCAGGCACTCGTAGTAGGCGACCTCGGGCTGATAGCCGGCCTCCACCAGGGTCTCGAAGCCCTTGACCACCAGCTCGGTGGCGCCGCCGCACAGCACGGCCTGCTCGCCGAACAGATCGGTCTCGGTCTCCTCCGCGAAGGTCGTGTCGAGGACGCCACCACGGGTGCCGCCGATGCCGTGGGCGTAGGCAAGGGCGCGCGCATGGGCGGTGCCGGTGGCGTCCTGCGCCACCGCGATCAGGCAGGGCACGCCACGGCCCTGCTGGTACTGGCGGCGCACCAGATCACCGGGGCCCTTCGGGGCGATCAGCACCACATCCAGGTCGCGACGCGGCTTGATGAGCTTGAAGTGGACGTTGAAACCATGGGCGAAGAGCAGCGCGGCCCCTTTCTTGATGGCAGCGATGACTTCCCCGTACAGGGACTCCTGCGCGAGATCCGGCACCAGCATGGCAATAAGATCGGCGTCCGCGACTGCCTTGGCCGGTTCGGCGACTTCCAGGCCGTCTTTCTTCGCCTTCTTCCAGCTGGCGCCGCCCCTGCGCACCCCGGCCACCACATCGAAGCCGCTGTCCTTGAGATTCAGCGCGTGGGCACGACCCTGGCTGCCGTAGCCGAGCACCGCGATGCGCGCGCCGCGCAGTGCTTTCTTGTTCACGTCCTTCTGCGAATACAACTTCATAACTGCTCCCCTTGAGGTGCTGGACAGGCGCCGGGCGGCCAAAAGGCCGGGCGCATAAAAAACCCCGCACCCGCCCTGTAAGGGGCCGGTGCGGGGTCCTGGTGTTCGTTGCGCTGTTCCCTATTACTCAGACGCTCGCGAATGACCCGCACCGGCCGCTTCCTACCGGAAGCAGACCTACCGTAAGCAGCACCAGAGATCGTGCGGTCGGAGTCATGGGCGAATTCGGGCAATGAAACGTTGATCTCGAATGTCAGCAAATTCGTGCAAAATTGTCAATCGAATCGGGATCGGGAGTAGAGCATGAGCTCGGATCTGCTGTTGACACAGGAGGGGGCTGCGGCGCGGCCCCTGTGGCTGCTCACGGAAGGCACGCTGGCCCCGTGGCTCGCGCAGCAGCCTGCCAGCGTGGTCAATTGGCTGCACGCGAACAATTTCCAGGCTGAACGTCAACGGATACTGGTGCTGCCCGGTGAGGCCGGGCAGGTCGGCGGCGCGGTGCTGGGGCTTGGGCCCCTGCGCGAGGCCGATGACCTCAACCTCTGGCATGCGGCAGGGCTCAGTGACCGGCTTCCCGGCGAACACTATCGCCTGGCGACGCCATTGGCGGCGCGGGCGGCCACCCAGTTCGCGCTGGGTTGGCTGGTTGGCAGCTACCGGATCACGCGCTACCGCAGCGCCGGCCAGGCCCCGCGCGCCGCGCTGGTGGCACCGCCGGGCGCGGACCTGCCCTATGTGCGCGCGGCCGCCGAGGCCGCAACGCTGGCCCGCGACCTCATCAACACCCCCGCCAATGACCTGGGGCCAGCCGAGCTCGCCCAGGCCGGCTTTGATCTGGCGGCGCGCTTCGGCGCCCGCTGCCGAGTGCTATCTGGCGCGGAACTCGACGCCCAGGGTTTTCCGCTGATACGCGCCGTGGGCGCCGGGAGTGCCCGCGAACCCTGCCTCCTCGACCTGCGCTGGGGCGTGGCGTCGGCACCGCGGGTGACGCTGGTGGGCAAGGGGGTGTGCTTTGACAGTGGCGGCCTGGACCTCAAGCCCGGCGCCGCGATGCTGCTGATGAAGAAGGACATGGGGGGCGCGGCCTGTGCGCTGGCCCTGGCCAGCATGCTCATGAGCCTGAATGCGCCCATCCAGCTGCGGGTGTTGCTGCCCTGCGTGGAGAACAGCGTCGATGCGCTCTCCTACCGGCCGGGTGACGTGCTGCGTTCGCGCAAGGGCCTGACGGTGGAAATCGGCAATACCGATGCCGAGGGCAGGCTGATCCTGGCTGACGCCCTGACGGAGGCCGACGCGGAGGCTCCGGAGCTGCTCATCGATCTGGCCACGCTCACTGGCGCCGCGCGCACCGCGCTGGGGCCGGAGCTGCCGGCGGCCTACAGTCCCGATGAAACGCTGCTCGCGAGCGCTCACGCCGCCGGCGAGGCAACCTGTGACCCGCTGTGGCCCATGCCGCTGTGGGCGGGCTACGATGATGAATTCAACAGCCGTATCGCCGACATCGGCAATGTCTCGGCCGGCGGGTTTGCCGGTTCGATCATTGCGGCGCTGTTCCTGAAACGCTTTGTCACAACTTCTCGCGCCTGGCTGCACCTGGACTTGTATGCCTGGAATCCCAAGGAACGCCCCGGTCGACCGGTGGGCGCCGAGGCCCAGTGCGTGCGGGCGCTCTACAGCCTCATTCGCCAACGATTCGGATAAGGAAAACATGGCTACGAAATCCAAGGGCAAGACGCGCCCCGCGCACGATCCCCGGCGTTACTCACGGCTGGTCGTCGACGGCGCCAAGCAGGCACCCTCGCGCGCCATGCTGCGCGCGGTCGGCTTCGGGGATGCCGACTTCGCCAAGCCGCAGGTGGGCATCGCCTCCACCTGGGCCAATCTCACCCCCTGCAACATGCACATTGCAGAACTGGCGCGCGCCGCGGCGGCCGGCGTCGATGCCGCGGGCGGCAAGAGTGTGCTGTTCAACACCATCACCGTCTCGGACGGCATTTCGATGGGATCCCCGGGCATGCGCTACTCGCTGGTGTCACGCGAGGTCATCGCCGACTCCATCGAGACTGTGGTCGGTGCCGAGGGTTTCGACGGCTTTGTCGCCGTCGGTGGCTGTGACAAGAACATGCCTGGCTGTGCCATGGCGATGGCGCGCATGAACCGTCCGGCGGCGTTCGTGTACGGCGGCACCATCCGGCCGGGACAGCAGCGGCGCGACATCGTGTCGGTGTTCGAGGCGGTGGGTGCCCATGCGGCCGGCAAACTGACCGACGTTCAGCTGCTGGAGGTCGAGCGCACCGCGATCCCCGGCCCCGGCAGTTGTGGCGGCATGTACACGGCGAACACGATGGCCTCTGCCATCGAGGCTCTGGGCCTGTCGTTGCCGGACAGCTCCGCGCAGGAGGCCGTCAGCGAGGCCAAGCGACTGGACTGCGAGCGGGCCGGCGCCGCCGTGGTGCGGCTCATCGAATCCGGTATACGGCCGCGCGATATACTCACGCGCAAGGCCTTCGAAAACGCGATCACCGTCAGCATTGCTCTGGGCGGCTCGACCAACGCCGTGCTGCATTTGCTGGCCATCGCCCAGGAGGCCCGGGTGAAGCTGCGGCTGGAGGATTTCAGCCGCATCGGCCGGCGCGTGCCGGTGCTCGCCGATGTGCGGCCCAGCGGCCGCTACCTGATGTCAGAACTGATCGCGATCGGCGGGATCCAGCCGCTGATGAAAATGCTGCTCGATGCGCACCTGCTGCACGGGGACTGTCTGACCGTCACCGGCCGGACGCTGGCTCAGAACTTGGCCGTCACGGGACCTTATCCGGCCGGCCAGGAGGTGGTCCGTCCGCTGTCACATCCCATCAAGAAGGACAGCCATCTGGTTGTTTTGAAGGGCAACGTGGCTCCGGCGGGCGCCGTGGCCAAGATCACCGGCAAGGAAGGTCTGACGTTTCAGGGCCGCGCGCGGGTCTTCGACGGCGAAGAGCGCGCCACGGCGGCGATCCTGGATGGCACCGTCAGGGCCGGTGATGTGGTGGTGATCCGTTATGAGGGGCCCAAGGGCGGCCCGGGCATGCGCGAGATGCTCAGTCCCACCGGAGCCCTCATGGGGCGTGGTCTCGGTGGCAGTGTCGCCCTGATTACCGACGGCCGTTTCTCGGGTGGCAGTCATGGATTTGTCGTTGGACATATAGCACCTGAGGCGGCCGTGGGCGGACCCATCGGGCTGCTGCGCAGCGGCGACCGCATCACGATTGACGCTGTGAAACAAGCCATAGACGTGCAGTTGCCGGTGGCGGAGTTACGGCGCAGGCGTGCGGCCTGGCGCGCGCCTAAACCCTATGCGACCAGCGGAGTGCTGGCGAAATATGCACGCCTGGTCGGCAGCGCATCAGACGGTGCCGTAACCTGGACCGAACCAAATCGCCGCTGACGGGTACGAATGCATAGTTGTAGTTGTCAGTGCGCGTTGCGACAGTTACAGTTGAGTTATCAGCGACCGGTCGTTGATAAATTTAGGAGTTCGACGTTCACATGGCCGCTGCAATGGGTGCAGGCTGCCAGACGGCTTAATAAAAAACCCGGGGGACTACGTTTCGGACCTGTGCCCGACGCCTGATCGAGTTGGGCCGGGTACCAGAACAGAACCGGCCGGCAGTGCGAACACTGGCGGCTCGAAAATTTGGTCCGGGACGGGCTTGCGTGCAGCGCAAAACGTGTTTACGTTTCGATGCTCGGCGATCTGCCCGTCTGTTGGATCGGTTAAGACATTACGATAATGAGTATGGCTGCCTACGCAAGACACGACACAGCGTTCTTTTCTCAGCGCGCGATATTTTTCGTCGCTATCGTCATCCTCCACATTGCACTGATCTACCTGTTCGAGTCAGGGCTGGCGAGCCGGATCATCCACCACGCCGAGCCGCCGCTGGAAACCACCATCGCCCAGGACGTGAAACAGCGCGATCTGCCGCCGCCGCCGCCCCCGCCCAAGATGGAGCGTCCGCCGGTCGAAGTTCCGCCGCCGGATGTGACCATCAATCTTCCGGCTGAACCCACCTCTACTGCCATCACCAATACCACCACCAAGCATGTCGAGGCGCCGCCGCCGGCCCCGAAGCCCGTGGTGCGCACGGCCGCGGTGCCCCTGAAGAAACTGGATCCGCAGAATTTCTATCCGCCGACTTCGATCCGCATGAACGAGAGCGGCACCGTACTCATAAACTACTGCTGGGACGAAACCGGCAAGTTGAAGGGCACACCGAAGGTAGAGAAGGGTTCCGGATCTTCGCGGTTGGATGAGGCCGCGGTACGTTTGGGCTCCCAGGAACAAATGAAGCCGGGGACGGTGGACGGCAAGCCAGTCGAAGGCTGCTCGAAACTGTCCGTAAAGTTCCAACTTAACTAAACCGATTGACTTTATCGGGATGTCTCTTGACGCAGGCATCCTTGCCGATCTCAGACGAGGAAAACATGGAAACAACCGCACCCGCAGCAGCAGCAGCCAACGCTTACGGCCTCAGCGCCCTGATCAACAACCACGACATGCTGTCGCATGTCGTGCTGGTCATTCTGGGCCTGATGTCATTCTTCTCCTGGTACATCATCCTGACCAAGTTGTGGGATCAGCATAAGCTGGCTTCCTCGTACAAGCAGGTTGAGAAGACCTTCTGGACTTCGCCTTCGCTGAAGGATGGGGTCGAGCGCCTGAAGAAAGGCGACCCGTACCGCGCGATCGTCGAAGAGGGCCTGCGCGCCGCAGCCCATCATGATGGCCGCCTCACCGACCGCATCGAACTGCATGAGTGGATCACCATGTCGCTGCAGCGCTCGGTGGCCAATGTGAACAGCACATTGCAGTCGGGTCTGGGCTGGCTCGCCTCGGTCGGGTCCACCGCACCGTTCGTCGGTTTGTTCGGCACCGTCGTCGGCATCATCAAGGCGCTGATCGCGATCGGTGTGTCCGGTCAGCCCAGCATCGACCGCGTCGCCGGTCCGGTCGGCGAGGCCCTGATCATGACTGCCATCGGCCTGGTGGCGGCCGTACCCGCGGTGCTCGGCTACAACTGGCTGGTGGGCCGCAACAAAGGCCTGCAGGAAAACCTGCGTAACTTCGCCGCAGACGTCCATGCCTACCTGGTGGGTGGCGCCCGCGTCGGCAGTGCCGACACGGCCCCGCGGCCGACCACGCCGGCTGCCGCCGCGGCTGTGGTGCGCAAGTAATTGAGGTTACAGGCAGTTGCAATCGCATACCCGCCGGGGCATGAGCCCCGGCCTTTTCGCGGCAGGTAACCCGTAATGTCAATGAACATGCAGTTGGAAGGTGAGGACCAGGGACTCAATTCCACCATCAATACGACGCCTCTCGTCGACATCATGCTGGTGCTGCTGATCATCTTCCTGATCACCGTGCCCGTGATCAAGAACGTGATTCCGGTGAAGCTGCCGGACGCTGCCAACATCCCCACCCAGACCAAGCCCGAGAACATCGTCATTGCGGTGGACGCGGCGGGCAACATCTACTGGAATACCGCGCCGATGGCCAATGCGCAGGAGCTCCTGGATCACATCAAGGAGAAGGCGGTGGTGAAGCCGCAGCCCGAAATCCATATCCGCGCCGACAAGGATGCGCTGTTCCAGTCGGTGGGCAAGGTGCTGTATGCCATCTCACGCGGTGGCATCGTCAAGGTCGGGTTCATCACCCAGCCGGATGCCGCCTCGCTGGCAGAGAGCATCGCCCACCAGGACCGCGTGGAATAGCGGGCAGGATACACAACCATGTCAATGTCAGTAGGCGATAACGAAGGCGCTGAGATGTGCGACATCAACACCACGCCGTTGATCGACGTGATGCTGGTGCTGCTGATCATGCTGATCCTCACCCTGCCGGTCATGAACCATGCCGTGAAGCTGGACATGCCCAATCCCAACGCCAAACCGCCGCCGCAGCAGGTCGAGCCCGTGGTGCATGACCTGGAGATCTATTCCGACGGCACCATCGTTTGGGACGGCAACACCGTACCGGACCTGCATACCTTGGAAGGCTATTTCCAGACCGAGTCCACCAAGGACCCGCAGCCGGAAATTCACCTGCGCCCTGACCGGCGCGCCAAGTACGACATCGTGGCGAAAGTGCTGGCCATGGCGCAGCGCAACCATATGAAGCGCATCGGCTTCACGAACATCGCAGAGTTCAGTCAATAATTCATGGGGTTGATATGGCCATGAAAAAGCTTTCGCGCATTGCATTGACCGCCGCGGCGGCCCTGCTCCTCGGTAACGCGATGGTCGCGCGCGCGGCGGATAGCACGCCCGCCAAGCCGTCGGTCAGTAAGGCTGCCGGCAAGGATCTGCAGGACGCCCAGAAGGCGTTGGCCGACAAGAACTATGATGCGGCACTCGCGTCCTTGGCGAAGGTCAAGGCCAATGACAAGAAGAATGACTACGACGAGTACGTGATGGACGAGTTCCTCTTCACCGCCTACGCCGGTCAGAAGAATTACGAGGCGGCCGAGGCACCGCTGGAGGCCGCGATGGCTTCCAAGTACATGCCGCCCGACGAACTGAAGCAGCGCCTGTACCAGGCCGCCAACTTAAGCTATCAGCTGAAGAAATACGACAAAGCCGTCGAGTTTGGTAAGAAGGCCATCGATCAGGGCGAAACCTCGGCTCAGGCCCAAATGATCGTCGGGGAGTCCTACTACCTGCAGAACGACTTTAAGAACACCGATAGTTTCCTGCGGGGCGTGGTGGATGATGAGATCAAGGCCGGCCAGACCCCCAGCTCGGACATGATCGAGGTCGGACTCAGCGCCTCGGCAAAACTGAATGACGAGCCCGGGGAAACTCACTGGCTCGAGCTGATGGTGACCTACCATCCCACTACCGAGTACTGGGAAAACCTGCTGGACACCATGTACCACAACAAGCTGACCGACCGGGAGACGCTGCAGCTGTACCGGTTGTCCGCCGAGGTTGGCACGCTCAAGCATGGCACCGACTTTTCCGAAATGGCGCAGTTGGCGCTGGACGCCGGATCGCCCGGCGAGGCCGTGACGACGCTGAACAACGCCTTCACGGCGAACGCATTTACCGATGCCAAAGAGAAGGCCCGCAATCAACAGTTGCTCGAGTCCGCCAAGAAGCAGGCCGCCGCCGACCAGCCGACTTTGGCGAAGATGGAGGCCGAATCGGGCACCGCCAAGACGGGCGATGGCCTGGTTGGCGCGGGGATCGGATATTTCAGCTATGGCAACTACCCGAAGGCGATCGCGGACCTAACGGCCGGCCTCGCCAAGGGAACCACCAAGGATTCGAAAGATGCCCGGCTGTTGCTGGGCATTGCACAGTTGAAGTCCGGCGATAAGGATTCGGCCGTGAAGACATTCCAATCGGTGAAGGGCGATGCAGTGTATGAGCGCCTGGCGGCGCTGTGGATCCTGCGCGCCAAAGCGCCACCACCACAGGCAACCTGAGTCAGTCGTTTAGCGGGTCAGAGTAAATATGAAAGAAGTTCTGAAGATTGCTGGGACTGCCGCGGTAGCGGCGCTGCTGGGGACCTCGCTGTTGGCGTTCGCGGAGGACGCCCCGCCTTCGAACAAACCACAGGTCAGTCTCGCTGCGGGCAAGGATCTGATCTCGGCACAAAAGGCGCTGACGGCCAAGCGCTACGATGAGCTTTATGCCGACCTGGACAAGGTCAAGGCCAATCCGAAGAAGAACGAGTACGACGAATACCTGATGAATCTCTTCTACAGCACGGCGTATGTCGAGCAGAAGAAGTATCAGCAGGCCCTGCCGCCCCTGGAAGCCGTCATGGCTTCAAAGTACATGCCGGCCGCCGAACTGAAGCAGCGCCTGGTCACCGCCACGACCCTGAATTACAACCTGCAAAACTACGACAAGACGATCGAGTACGGTACTCGGGTCATGAAGGAGGGCAACAACTCCCCGCAGATCGAGACGGTGCTGGCCCAGTCCTACTATCAGAAGAATGATTTCAAGGATGCCGAGCGCTTCGTGCGCGGCCTGACCGATGCGCAGATCAAGGCCGGACAGGTGCCGAGCGAGGATCTGCTGCTGCTGGGTCACGACTCCGCAGCGAAGCTGAATGACGACCGGGGCACGGCGCGCTGGACCGAGCTGCTCGTGACCTATCACCCCAAGCCTGATTACTGGCAGAACCTGCTGCACGCCATGTATGCCAATAAATTGACCGACCGGCAGACGCTGCAGGTGTACCGGTTGTCGGCTGATGTGGGCGCGCTGAAGCGCGGTTCGGACTATGCGGACATGGCCCAGCTCGCCCTGGACGTGGGCGCACCCGGTGAGGCGGTCGCGACGCTGAGCAAGGGCTTCGCCGCCAATGCCTTCACTGATCAGGCGGACAAGAACCGCAACCAGCATTTGCTGGATTCGGCCAAGAAACAGGTGGCTGCCGACCAGCCGACGCTGCCGAAGAATGAGGCGGATGCGACCAATGCCGCCAGCGGCGATAAGCTGGTGGGGGTGGGAATTGAATACTTCGGCAACGCCGACTATACCAAGGCGGTCAAGGACATCTCGGCCGGACTCGCCAAGGGCGTGAGCACCGGATCGGCGGACGCACGCCTGTCGTTGGGCATTGCCGAGTATCGGGCCGGCGACAAGGATGCGGCCCTGAAGACCTTCAAGGAGGTCAAAGGCGACCCGGTGTCTGAGCGCCTGGCGGCCTTGTGGACGCTGCACGCCCGGTCCTGAAGCCCGAGACAGGAGTTCTACGATGAGCATTAAAGTGGGCGAGCCAATGCCTTCCGGGACCTTCAAGACGACCACTGCGGATGGCCGTCGCGATGTGACCACGGATGAGCTGTTCAAGGGCAAGAAGGTCGTGCTGTTCGCCGTCCCCGGTGCCTTCACGCCCACCTGCGATGCCAAGCATCTACCCGGTTTTGTACAGCTCGCCGATCAGCTCAAGAGCAAGGGGGTGGATACCGTCGCCTGCTTCGCCGTCAACGACGTGTTCGTCATGGGCGCCTGGGGCAAACATTCCAATGTGGGCGACAAGGTGCTGATGCTGGCCGATGGCAATGGGGACTATGCGCGCGCCCTGGGCCTGGCGCTGGACGCTCGCGGGTTCGGCATGGGCGAGCGCAGCCAGCGCTTCGCCATCATCGTCGAGGATGGCGTGGCCAAACAGGTGTTCGTCGAGGCCGCCGGTGAGTTCAAGGTCTCCTCTGCCGAGCACGTCCTGGCGGCTCTCTAGCTGAGCCCGTCGTTTCTCCGGACCGATCTCCAACGGGCCTCCGCCCGCTCCGTGCGCCAGTTCAATAATGGCAACACGGTCCCTGACATGCGTACATTAGAAGAGTGCGGGCAGCTGCGCTGCCACCACATCTCCGTAATTCATTGGGTTATAGAGTACACATGAACAAAGTCGCGAAGTTTGCCGTGGCGGGTACGGTGGCAATGTTGCTGGGCAGCATGGCGGTGGCCGCCGAGGATGCGCCGGCAGCGCCCAAGGCACAGGTCAGTGCTGCGGCGGGCAAGGACCTGCAGGCGGCCCAGAAGGCGATGAACGAGAAGAAGTACGACGAGGCTCTGGCAGACCTCGACAAGGTCAAGGCCAACCCCAAGAAGAACGACTACGACGAATTCGCGATGAACCAGTTCTACTACAACATCTACGTCGCGCAGAAGAAGCTGCCGGAGGCCGAGCCGCCGCTCGAAGCGTGGATCAACTCCAAGTTCATGAAGCCGGAGGACCTGAAGCGACTGGTGGTCGCCGCGGCCTACCTGAACTACCAGATCCAGAACTACGACAAGACCATCGAGTTCGGCACCCGCGCGGTCAAGGAAGGGTACGCGCCGCCGCAGCTGCAGCAGGCAATTGCTCAGGCCTACTATCTGAAAAATGACTTCAAAGGCACCGACCGCTTTGTGCGCGGCGTGGTCGACGCACAGATCAAATCCGGCGGCATGCCCTCGGATGAAATTCTGAATTTGGGACTCAGCTCCTGCATCAAGTTGAACGATGACGCCTGCGAGTCACGCTGGCTTGAGCTGCTGGTCACCTATCACCCCAAGCCTGACTACTGGATCGACCTGCTGGATTCCCTGTACCGCGGCGGCAAGTTGTCAGACAAACAGCTGCTGCAGGTGTACCGCCTGTCGGCGGACGTGGGGGCGCTGAAGAAGGGCAGTGAGTTCGCGGAAATGGCGCAACTGGCGCTGGATGCCGGCTCACCGGGCGAGGCTGTCACGGTCCTCAACAAAGGATTCGCCGCCAACGCCTTTACCGACAAGGCCGAGCAGAACCGCAACCGCCATCTGCTGGAGTCGGCCAAGAAGCAGGCGGCCAGTGATCAGCCGACGCTGCCGAAGAGCGAGGCTGAAGCGGCCAAGGCCCCCGGTGGCGATCGCTTCATCGGTGCCGGCCTTGGCTATTTTGGTTATGGCGACTACGCCAAGGCCTCCCGGGATATCGCGGCCGGGCTCGCCAAGGGTTCGGTCAAGGACCCGACCGATGCGCGTCTGATTCTGGGCATTGCCCAGCTCAAGGCCGGGAACAAGGATGATGCCGTGAAGACCTTCAAGGCCGTCAAGGGCGATCCGGTGGACGAGCGGCTGGCGGCGCTGTGGATCCTGCACGCCAGAGCGGCCAGCTAGAGCTCGTGGCGGTGCGCTAACTCAGCAGCTTGCTGATCTGCGGAACGATCTCGAACAAATCCCCGATCAGTCCAAAATCCGCCACTTCAAAGATGGGCGCCTCGGCGTCCTTGTTGATGGCGACGATGGTGCGCGCATCCTTGATGCCGGTGAGGTGCTGGATGGCACCGGAAATACCAATCGCGATATACAGCTCCGGGGCAATGATCTTGCCGGTCTGTCCCACCTGCAGCTCGTTGGGCGCATAACCCGCATCCACCGCGGCCCGCGAAGCGCCCACGGCTGCGCCGAGTTTGTCGGCCAGCGCGAACATCAGCTTGAAGCCCTCCGCACTGCCCAGCGCGCGGCCCCCGGAGACCACGCGCCGTGCGGTCTGCAGGTCGGGACGATCGGAGCTCGCCGCCGACACCGACACAAAGCGGGTGTGCGAGGGCAGGGTGACGGCGGGTGTGACGGCTGCAATCGGTGCGTTGCCGCCGTTGCCGGCGGCGACGAAGGAGGCGGTGCGCACGGTGCCTGCGACCTGCACCCCCGCGGCGACTTCGACCGTGACAATGGCATTGCCCGCGTACACCGGGCGGCGAAAGCGCGTGGCGCTTTCGATGGCCATGATTTCGCTGATCTGCGGCGCCCCCAGCAGCGCCGCGATGCGTGGCATCAGGTCCTTGCCGAAGGTGGTCGCAGGTCCCAGGACGTGGCTGAACTCCTTGGCGAGGGCCGCGACCTGCGGCGCCAGGAAGGCCGCCATGGGATGCTCGTTGGCGGGATTCGCGACGGTAAGCACCTGCGCGACCCCTGCGAGCGCCGCGGCCTGTGCGGCCACCGCCGCCGGCTCCTGGGCCAGGACCACCACCGTGACCGAGGCCCCCGCCAGGGCCGCGGCGCAGGTCACGCACTTGGCGGTGCCGGGGTTCAGGTGCGTGCCGTCGTGTTCAGCGACGATGAGGATGCGGCTCATACCAGGCCCTTCGCATGCAGCGCGGCCACCAGTTCCGCTGCATCCTTGACCATGACACCCTTCTGGCGCTGCGGCGGCGGATCAAAGCGCACTACCCGCGTCTTGGCAGCAGTGGCTACCCCCAGGCTCGCCAGCGGCAGGACTTCCAGCGGCTTTTTCTTCGCCTTCATGATGTCCGGCAGTTTCACGTAGCGCGGCTCGTTCAGGCGCAGATCCGTGGTGAGCACGGCCGGCAGATCCACTTCCAAGGTCTCAAGCCCCGCGTCCACCTCGCGCGTGACCCGAGCGACCGTGCCGCTCAGTTCCACCTTCGACGCAAAGGTCGCCTGGGGCCGATCCCACAGGGCAGCCAGGATCTGACCGGTCTGGCTGTTGTCATCATCGATGGCCTGCTTGCCGAGAATGACGAGCATCGGCTGCTCGCGTTCGACCAGCTTCAGCAACACGGCCGCTGCCGCCAGCGGCTCGAGCGCGCCCTCGGTACCCGAGCCGGTCTCGACCAGGATGGCGCGGTCGGCGCCCATCGCCAGTGCCGTGCGCAACTGCTGCTGGGCGTCCCCGCTGCCGATACTGATGGCGATGACTTCCTCGGCAGCCCCGCGCTCGCGAATGCGCAGCGCCTCCTCGAGGGCGATTTCATCAAAGGGATTGATGCTCATCTTCACGCCGTCGGTGACGATTCCCGACCCATCGGGCTTCAGCCGGATGCGCACGTTGTAGTCCACGACACGCTTGATGCCCACCAGAATGCGTTTCATATCGGATTTCCCTGAGCCGCCCCGAAGCGCTCGCGGATGATATTGGCGGTTTCGAGCAGCTTGGGAATGAAACGCTCGACGGCCAGCCCCAACGGCACGGCGCTGGCGGAGAAGCGCACTGCAATGGTGGCCAGCACCCGGTCAGCCACCAGCACCGGCACCGACATCGCCACCTCCTCGGAAACCCGGCGCATGCGCACCGAAGTGGCATAGCCCAGTTCTCGGGTCTGGTCGAGAATCCGTTCCAGTTCCTCGGGGCTGCGCGCGAGCTTGTCTTCCTCGCGGGTCGAGCGACTGAGGATGTCCAGCAGGGTGTCGCGCTGCTCAGACGGGCAGAACGCGAGATAGACCCGTCCGGAAGCGCTCACCAGCAGCGGCAGGCGGAAGCCGGCGGTGAAGCGCTCGACGGCCAGGGGGCTGGCGTGATCGGTGGTGTCGCGGATCAGCATCGAGGTCCCGGAGGGCGACAGCAGGGTCACCGGCCAGACAATGTCCTTGCACAGATCATTGATGCAGGGGCGGCCGATCTGGGTGATCCAGGCCTCATCGTCAAAGCCGTCTGCCAGGCTGCGCACCATGAGGGTCAGCCGATAGCGGTCATCCGCCGGGTCCCGATAGACGTAGCCGGCCTCGCTCAGCGTTTCCAGAATGCGATAGGTGGTGGTTCGGGGCAGCTTGATCTCGCTGGTTACCTCGGACACCGTGGCGCCGTTGCGACGGTTGAGGACCGCCAGGGCCTCCAGGCCACGGATCAGGGCGCGAATGGGACGTGTCGATTCCATGTGACTGCCATGCCTGAAAGCGAAAATCCGCCAAGGGCGCGAAGTGTAGGAAGCGAGAGGCCCGCTGTCCAACCTCCGTACTTCGTTGCCAATTGGAGACATGCGTCGTGCACGCCCCGGCCAGAAACGCTATTCTCCAGGGCATGAGCCAGAACTCCAACTCGACCCCCGTCACGACCATCCGCCCCAGCGAGGGGCTGCGCCACGTCCGCTACGAAATCCGCGGCAAGCTCGCCCGTCGGGCCCATGAAATGGAACGACAGGGCTACGAAATCGTCTCGCTGAACATCGGCAATCCGGGCGCCTTCGGCTTCCGGACACCGGAGATCCTGCGTCTGGCGATGATCGAAAACCTGGCTAACTCCGAAGGCTACTCGCATCAGAAGGGCATCTTCCCGGCCCGCGAGGCCATCGTCATGCACCAGCAGGCGCGCGGCGTCCAGGGCGTGACGGTCGATGATGTGTTCATCGGCAATGGCGTGAGCGAACTGATCGACCTGGTGCTGCGGGCGCTGCTGAACGAGGGCGACGAGGTACTGATACCCAGCCCGGACTATCCGTTGTGGACCGCGGCGGTGACCCTCAATCGCGGCCGCGCGGTGCACTATCCCTGCCATCCGCAGAACGGCTTCGTGCCGGATCCGCAGGCGATCGAGGCCATGATCACGCCGCGCACCCGGGCGATCGTGGTGATCAATCCGAACAATCCCACCGGCGCGGTGTACCCGCGCGCGGTGCTGGAGCAGATCGTGCGCATGGCCGAGCGTCACGGCCTGGTCATCTACTGCGATGAGATCTACGACCAGATGCTGTACGACGGCGCGGAATTCGTGCCCATGGCCACCCTGGCCCGCGACACGCTGTGCGTGACCCTGTCGGGCCTCTCGAAGGTCTATCGGGCCTGCGGCTATCGCGTGGGCTGGGCGGTGTTCTCCGGACGCCTGAAGGGGGCCGCGGACTATCTTGCGGCGCTGGAGCTGCTGAGCTCGCTGCGCCTGTGCAGCAACGTGCCGGCGCAATGGGCCGTGCAAAGCGCGCTCGGTGGCTATCAGAGCGTGCGCGAACTCATCATGCCCGGCGGCCGACTCTACGAGTCGCGCCGCGCCATCCTCAACGCGGTGGAACAGAGCCGCTTCCTGCGACTGGCGCCGCCCCCGGGTGCCATGTATGCCTTCGTCGAAGTCGACACGGCCGAGCTGCCCGGTTTCGATGACCAGCGCTTCGCGCTGGATCTGCTGGAGCAGAAGCACGTGCTGGTGGCGCCAGGCGTGAGCTTCAATGTGCCGTATCGCACGCACTTTCGCATCACCAACCTGCCGGACTCCGTGGTGCTGCGTAGCGTATTCGCGCGCATCGAGGAAGTGCTGGCTGGCTATGCCGCCGCGCCGCGCAGCGAGGCGGAGCAGAAGGTCGTTCGCGTCGACAAACGCTTTGGCTGAAGTCGGTCCGTACCACACGGGGTCGCGTTGCTGGAACTTGCGCCCCATCTCCAGGCAGTACTAGGCGCTGGCCGCACGCTGGTCGTTCCGACGGCCCAACGCGCCGCGGCGCTGCGCTTAGGGTTCGCCACCGCACAGCTGGCCGCCGGTCGGCGCGCTTTCCCAACCCCCGAGGTCCATAGCTTGAGCGGCTGGCTGCGCGCGCAGCCGGCCCGCAGCCCAACGCAGCACCGGCCGCTACGTCGGCTGGGGGCCAGCGAAGAGTGGCTGCTGTGGCGCGAGGCGGTGGGCACGGCGGCCGCGCATCTGTCGCTGCCCATGGTCCCGGGCCTGGTCGCCGCAGTGCGCCAGTCCGCCGCGCTGCTGTTCGAGTGGCGCATCCAGCCTGAGCTGCTGCGCCCGCAGGGCACGCCCGAGGCGGCACTGCTCAGTGAGTCCCTCATCCGCATCGAGGCGCGACTCGATGAGCTCGGCGCCGCCGGTGCCTGGCGGACGCTCGCGGATCTGGCCATGGCTGCGCCGCGGCGCGTTCCGGTGTTTGCCGGATTCGCGGCGCCGACCCCCGCGCATCGCGCGCTCTTGGCGGCCTGGGAGCGGCGCGGCACGCCGAGTCAGGAGCTGGCCTGCAGCTTTGCACCGGGTAACGCCGCGGTGGCGCAGGCCGCGGATCCCGCGCAGGAACTCGCCATGGCCGCGCACTGGTGTCGCGAGCGATTGAGCCTGACGCCCGCCGCGCGCCTGCTGGTGATCGTACCGGAGCTCTCCGGACGGCACAGCGAGGTGCGGCGGGTCTTCGATGCGACGCTGGGAGCGGACAGCGGGGCCTATGCCCTGGAGGGCGGACAACCGCTGCTCGACTATGCGCCGGTTGCCGCGGGCCTGCGGGCATTGCAGGTGCTCACCTCGCAGGTCGAGCTGGCGCAGCTGTCGCAATGGCTCAGGGATGACCTGTGGCCACGGATCGGCGCCGCGCCACGCGCGCAACTTGATGTGTGGCTGCGCACCGTGGTGCCGCCGCGGCTGCAGATCCGCCAGCTGTTGCGCGCTCTGCGGGCCGCGCCGCCGTGGTTGCTGGCGCACGCCGATGAGGTGGCGCAGGCCATCGAGCGCATGCTCGACACACTGGGCGAGGCGTCCGCGCTGCCGCTGAGTGAGTGGAGTGCGCGCATCGCACGGGTATTCGCACAATGCGAGCTCACCCCGCGCGCGGCACGCCGGCGCAGCAGTCACGCCCAGCAGGTGCTGCAGCGCCTGGATGAGCTCATACAGGAGTGTGTCGCCTTACCGACCGCGCTGGGGGTGTTCAGTGCCGCCGCGGCGCTGGAGCTCTTCAGGCAGCTGCTGGCGCGCACGCGCTTTGAACCGGCGAGCGGTGATGCGGCGGTCACGCTGACTGCTTCCATGGCCGATCCCATCC
>DASZCK010000089.1:0-4306 GCA_035943195.1 Steroidobacteraceae bacterium | reverse complement strand
GCGCTGGCCTGCTTCGACATGCAGGGGTTTGCCACGCGCCACCTGGCGGAACTCTCCTATGGCCAGATGCGCCGGGTACTGTTCGCGCGCGCCTGGGCGGGCAAGCCCGTACTGCTATTGCTGGATGAGCCGTACTCCGGGCTTGATGCACGGACCCGTCATGCCCTGATGGGGCACCTGGACGAACTGGTCGCCGTCGGCACTACGCTGGTCATCGCGACCCATAATCGCGAAGAATGGCCCAGCGCCGCCACACACGAGCTGGCGTTGTCCCAGGGCAGCCCGGTATGGTGTGGCCCCATACGATGAATTCACCCTCGCCAACTGCCGCACCCCGACGTGCGCCCACACTGCGTGTGCTGTTCCTGGTGTCGATGATCGACGTCCTGGGCTTCGGTGTACTGATTCCGCTGGTGCCCTACATGGCACACCGCTTCGGCGCGGGCCCAAGCCTCATCACCGCCATACTCGGCAGCTACTCGCTGTGCCAGCTGCTCGCGGCGCCGGTATGGGGCCGATTGAGTGACCGCTTCGGCCGGCGGCCGATTCTCATGAGCAGCCTGACAGGCGCCTGCCTCTCGTACGTGATCCTGGGTTTCGCGGACAGCTTATGGACGCTGCTGGCGGCGCGCATGCTGGCGGGTTTCATGGCCGGCAACCTCTCGGCAGCCTTTGCCTATGCCTCGGACGTGAGTACGCCGCAGACTCGGGCCAAGTCCATGGGAACGGTCGGCGCCGCCATCGGCGTCGGCTTCATGCTCGGCATTCCGCTGGGCGGCATCCTCGCCGGCGATCACGCGCAGAGCGCGAATTTCCTCAGGCCGGCCATGGCGTCCGCCACGCTGAGCCTCATCGCCCTGTCGCTGGTGAAATTCCTGCTGCCCGAAAGCCACGTCCGTCAGGCGGCGACGCCGGCAATGCGCGGCGAGGGTCCCCTGAGCTTGCTGCGGCAGCGCCCGCGGCTGTTCTTCATCGCTTCGGCTGCGCTCTTGGTTACCACATCGCAGGGCATTCTTGAATCCATTTTCGCGCTCTGGGCCTTGAACCGCTTTGGCGCCGGGCCGCGAACGGTGGGCTTTGCGCTGTTCGGCGCGGCGCTGGTGGCGGTGATCATGCAGGGAGGCCTGGTCCGGGTGTTGGCACCGCGTCTGGGTGAGCGGCGTCTGGCCCAGAGCGGCATTGCCTCATACGTCGTGGGGCTGCTGTTCGTGGGGGTCGCCGGCAACAGTCTGATGGCCGCGGCCGTGGGGCTGCTGTTCTGTGGCGCGGGCATGGGCGCCTTCAGTCCCAGCGCTTCGGCCTTGGCGTCGCGACAATCACATGGCGGTGATCGCGGGGCCGTCATGGGCACCTACCAGTCGGCCACCAGTCTCGCACGCGTCATTGGTCCGTTCGTGGCTGGACCGGTGTATCAGCTGTGGGGGGCCAATTCGCCCTTTCTGGCCGCCGCCTGCATCACGGCGCCGGCGGCATTGCTGATCTGGCGCTCGCAGAGCCGCGGCACGGCCGACGCGGAAACTGGCAGTGAGTGATCCTACAGATTGATCTGCGTATCGAAGATCGCCGTGGCCTGGCCCACGATCCATACTCCCGACACCACGCCTTCCTGATATTCCAGTTCCACCTCGACCCGACCGGGTCGGTTCAGATGATGACCCTGCGCGCCCGCGAAGTTGACCGGCTGCGTCTTCCCCAGCAGTCCAAGACGCGCGAGGTAGACGCCGAGCATGCCGTGCGCGTTGCCGCTCACGGGATCCTCGGCAATGCCCAGCGCCGGACAGAACATGCGCGATTCGGTGAGCACATCGGCGACGGCCGGTGCCAGGGTGAAGACGAAGAAGCCCTGCGCACCCAGCTGTGCGGAGAGCGTGGTCAGGCGTGTAAAGTCCGGTTTCAGCTGCCGTAGCTGTTCCGCGCCGCGCACGCCGACCATCAGTCGGGTGCTGCTGGCACCCACCACCTTCACCGGGCATTGCAGATCCAGATCCGCCGACGCCAGTGCCAGGGCATCCATGACCGCAAGCCGTTCACGGTCGTTGACTTCGCGGCCCAGCGGCGGGGCGCTCTGCCGGACCGCGATTCGGCGCTGCGCATCGTTGCCACGGATCTCCACCTCGACGATGCCGGCGCGGGACTTCTGGCGCACGCGCTTGGAGCCGCTGCCCGCGGCAGACAGCACGTAGTGCGCGGCAACGCTGGCATGGCCCACGAAAGCGGCCTCGGTGCGCGGGGTGAAGAATCTGACCCGCAGGTCGTGGTCGGCGGCGTCGGCTTTGAGAATGAAGGCGGTGTCGGCGTTGTTGAGCTCGCGGGCAATCGCGAGCATTTCTGCGTCGCTGAGGATGTCCGCGTCCAACACCACACCGGCGGGATTGCCGGTGAACTTGACGCGGGTGAAGGCGTCGATCTGATGGACGTGAATGGTGCGTGGCATGCCCTATTGTATGCCCAGCCGACGCATCGGGCTTGCAAACAATCGCGCAGCCACTAACATACGCACTCTAGAACCTTGGGGTGGCTTTCTGCCGAAAGCCTGAGACGCAGGATGGTCCTGCGAACCCGTTGAACCTGATCCGGGTAATGCCGGCGTAGGGAGCAGGTGTGAATACTCACGCAATTCGCGCAGCCCTGTTGTTTTGCCTGTCGGCGGCATCCGCTGCGCCGCTCGTCCATGCTGATGCTGCGGTCGATGCCGACAGTAACAGTTTGCAGGAAGTGGTCGTGACCGCGACACTGCTGCGCGATCAGCCCCTCCAGGCGGTGCCGGCCAGCGTCACGGTGCTGGATTCGGCAACCCTGCAGGCTGTCGGGCAGCAGCATTTCGAGGACGTGATCGGATTTGTGCCGAACCTTAACTGGTCGGGTGACACCAATCGACCGCGCTTTTTCCAGATCCGCGGCATCGGCGAGCTCGATGAGTACCAGGGCGCACCGAATCCTTCGGTCGGCTTCCTGATCGATGACATCGACTTCAGCGGCATCGGCACGGTCGGCACTCTGTTTGATATGGACCATATCGAGGTGCTGCGTGGGCCGCAAAGCACGCGCTATGGTGCGAATGCGCTGGGCGGACTGATTGCAATGCAAAGCGCCGCGCCTGAGGACGAATTTGCGGGCCGCCTGGAATTGAGCGGCGGCGACTACGACACCCGTTCCTATGGCGCCATGATCACCGGCCCGGTGACAGCCCTGGATTCGGCATTCCGCATCGCGGTCCAGCAGTACAACAGCAATGGTTTCTATCGCAACGAATACCTTGGGCGTGACAGCACCAATGGCGATGATGAGCTCAGCGTGCGCGCCCGCTGGCGCCTGCAGCCCACCGATGATCTGCGCCTGGATCTGACGGTGTTCGACGTTCGCGTCAACGATGGCTATGACGCCTTCGACATCAACAATGACCGCATCACCCAGTCCGATCAGCCCGGCCAGGACCGGCAGGATTCGGCCGCGAGCTCGCTGAAGGTCACCTACAGCGGGCTCGGACCCACCACGCTGAGTTTCATCGGCACCTTCGCCAATTCGCACATCCACTATTCGTTCGATTCGGACTTCGGCAATCCGCGGCTGTGGGCCCCGATCACCTACCAGTACTCGGATGCGCAGGTGCGCGAACGGCGCACCCATACCTTGGAGGTGCGGCTGGCCAACACCGCACCGACGACGGTCAACTGGCTGGTGGGTTTCTATACCCTGGACCTGGCGGAAAGCCTGGCCGACAGCGCACCGGGCCTGTATTCGGATCCCAATGATCCGGATCCGGCGGATGCATCGCAGACCTTCTTTGTCACGGATAGCCACTTCCATTCGGTCAACACTTCGGTATTCGGCGCGCTCGACGGTGCCTGGGGTGAGCGCTGGCACTGGAGCCTCGGGGCCCGGGTCGAGCGGCGTACCGCCGATTACCACGATGTGAGCAATGATCTGGCTGACCCCGCCCCGGTCACCCATGCCTTTGCACCCGTCGATCATCTCTGGGGCGGCAATGCCGCACTCGAGTACCTGGTGGCAGCCGATCAGCATGCCTACCTGAGCGTGGGACGCGGCTACAAGGCCGGAGGATTCAACTTAGGGCCGGGATTGCCGGCCGACCAGATCCTGTTCCAGCCTGAATCCGACGTCAATGTCGAAACTGGCTACAAGGCGGATCTGCTCGGACACAGCCTGCGGGTGAACGCAGACCTTTTCTACACCCACCGCAGCGGCCTGCAGCTGCAGACCGGAGAGCAGCTGGTACCGAATGACCCCACGACCTTCACCCTGTACAACGTCAACGCTCCGAGCGGGCGCAACTACGGCCTCGAGT